>NZ_FNHB01000011.1 GCF_900104455.1 Dendrosporobacter quercicolus | reverse complement strand
TTAGGAACAGTGGCCTTGCCGACGATGTTTTTTGTAATCGGGGTATTTATTCTGGCTACCAAGGCTTTACATGCGGCTTTTCCGGTTAAAGCAGAGGATGAGGAATAGCGGGTAAGACAAGCGTACGAACAGGAGACCGGCTGATGGAAAATTTAGTTGTGCAGTCAACTACCAGCAAAAAACATTTCAATATTTTAATGATTGCAGTCATTTGCTTGCTTATGCTATGGGGATTTTCATTCTATAAATATTTGATTCTGGGAATCTTTCAGCCACTGGAAATCATGACGGTAACGCTTATTTTATTCGTCCTTATTGAACGGATGGCCGCCCGGTATAGCTATGAAATGAATGACAAAGGGCTGAAATGCGTTAAGCGGGGCCTGTTGGGAACGGTAACCCATGAAATTCCCTATAAGGCGATTTTTAGCCTATCCAGTTATAAACCACAGTTGATCGGCTTGGTCAAATTCCGCCGTACATACCGCTTTCATTCGGCTCTTGACGGGCGTGAAGTCTGGACGGTAGCCTATACTGTGGCAAGAAGCGGAAAGAAGCTGGAAAACCGGCGTATTTACTTTAAACCCGGAGATCAGATGCTGGCGGCGCTGAAGGCGAAACTGCCGGATAAAGTAGTCGCGTTTTAAGCGACAGTAGCTGACAGTTTCACCCTCAGTTTTAGCCTGATTGACTTTTTAGGGGTTTACAAGGTTTAGTCCTTGTAAACCCCCTCTGTTTGCTTAAAAGTTCAGGCGGCCTTAAGCTTTAGGGAGCGCTCTTAATTTGAGGTTCAATAAAAAACAGGAGATTTGGGTAGAAATATACAATATGTATAACTGTAAGAAATTCAGTAACAATTGGAGTGTATTAGATTGGAAGACCGCGATTGGAAAATAATTAAGGTGTTAAGCGCAGAAAAGAATATTACCAAGGCTGCTCAGGTAATGTATATGTCACAGCCTGCCTTGACTGCACGGCTTCGCCAAATTGAGCAGGAATTTGGCGTGCAGATCGTCCATCGGAGTTCCAAGGGAATACAATTTACCCCTGCAGGTGAATTGCTGGTGGAAATGGCGGAAGAATTTATTGACCGCATGGAGCAGATAAAAGATAAAGTCCGGCACTTTTCAAATGAAAATGCCGGTACTTTGGTGATAGGCGCTTCAAATTATTTTACAATATACACGCTTCCCCAGCTATTACATTCGTTTAAGGATCAATATCCCAATACAGATTTTACGATTATAACGGACTGGTCAAGAAATATTTTTAATATCGTTTATGCGCAAAAAGCTCATGTAGGATTTGTCAGTGTTGATTACGGCGGAGTAAAGAACATCCACTGTCTTTTTGAGGAGCCTATTTGCGTTTCTTACTATAAGCCGTTTAGCCTGGCTGATTTGCCTAAACTTCCGCTCATTTTGTATCAAAGCGATTATATGATCCAGTCGCGTATTGATAAATGGTGGCGGCGGAATCTTTCCGTACCGCCGATTGTTGGCATGAGAGTGAATAACCTTGTTACCTGCAAGGAAATGGTGCAATATGGGCTTGGTTATGCGTTTTTGCCGCGGAGAATGACCCAGAATATAGAATCTATCTATACGATGGAAATTAGCGATGCCGACAATCAAAAGATTACCCGGAAAACCTGGCTGATTTATAATGAGCAGTCCATAAACCTGTCGATTGTGCAAACTTTTGTTGATTTTATTAAGAACACCAGGGTTTAAGCGTCCTGTCAGCCTGAGGCCGCGCCGCAACGGGGTGTCTTTACAGTCGCAAGCTGCTTTGCCAGTGCTTGTGATTCAATGACTGACGATAAATATAGTTCCGCCCCTGTTGTACTTGTCTTTATAGATTAGCTATGTTAGTATTAAACAATATTATAAGCTTCTCTCACTGAATTGCCTGCGGGAACAGGGGAAATCGGAAAAATTGCTTTGCTGCTGTTGTATGGTTCCTGGCCCGGATAAAAAATATAGCTTGCATAAACTTTAGGTTATGCAAGCTATATTTTGTCTTGTATGGCAATTGACTTTTTACAATTCTCAAAACTTCCCGGCATTTATAAAGAATTGCCGGTGAAACAAATTAGCAACCAAGCTGTTTTTTTGCTTATTAAAGTATAATTTCTTAACGATAAAAGAATAGAGTACTGGATTTTAAATGGGTTTTAGTGGCTTTCAGTCTCTGTGGTTAAACGTTAACTGGGCGCTGTGCAGGACGAGGTGCTTATAATATCTATAATCGAAATGCTAGTGGTTTGATTTAAGTCGAGGGAGGCTCCTGTAGTTCTTTTTAACAGCGGTTTCGCCGACATAAAGCAGGGAAAATACAGTACATCGGCCTGCGTGTTATCACTCAGCAGGACGGTAGCCCTGTTCAAAGAATGCAACGCATTACGAACAAAGATTTTACAATAGTCCGGGTCGAATTTAAGGAACATCTTATTGATGATTATTTCTAAGGCGGAAAACAGGTTGAGATTTTTTTTATCATTACTCATTGTCAGAGTGTCATAGACATCGGCAATTGCAATAATTTTAGCGAAAGGGTGGATTGCGGCCGATTTAATACCCTGTGGATAGCCGCTGCCATCTTCCCGCTCATGATGTTGCAGAATAGCGCATTCAATTCCGGGGAAAGCATCTGGAACGCTTTTGATTAAATAATAGCCGTAAAAAGGGTGAAGCTTGAGAATTTCTTTCTCTTCAAGAGTATGGACTGTCGATTTTTTTAAAATTGACGGAGGGATCTGCGTTTTACCAATATCGTGCATAACCCCGGACAAAATTAAAGATTGTACGACTGGTTCTTTAAAGCCGCACCAGCGCCCGATCAGACCGGCGATCAACCCTACGTTGACCGCGTGGCAATGAATATCATTCATGAATGGCTTCAGTTGATACAAGCGGGTTAATAGTTCAGGTTCATCCAGTAAATCATATAAGGCGGGATAAATTAACTGCCGGAACAAATCGTAGGGCAGGTACTCCATATTACGCATATGTTCAAAAATATTTCCTGAAATTTGGGCAACCTGATTGTATTTTTTTTGAAGGCTTGGGTATGTAAGGCGTAATTGATGCGATTTTACTGGCAGGGGCTTCTTTATGTGAGCCTGACTTACGGCTGCCTGCTGATATTTAACATAAATAGATTCAATTTTCCATTTTTTTAATAGATCAATCATGTTTGTTGTTAATTCTGTGTTCTTTTGTAAAATAATTTGTTTTTCGTTGGGCATGATAGATTCTGCAGTAATCATTCCAGGTATAACTTCATCAAGACTTACTGCCACTTTTTCCATGAAATCGCCACCTCACATACAGACAATTTTTTGTGGATGAATTGTTGTGCTAATCAAGCTTAAAGCATGCACCTGTTTATGGCCGGTAGTTAAGCATTCGTCTAGATAAATATTTAGAATTTGTTGCAGTACAGTTTACTATTACAGTTAATGTAGATAAATTGGCGAGCTGATCAGGCGGTATAAACTAAAATTATTCTACATACTAATTATAGATCTAATAGAATCTAAAATCAAGTCTTTTAAATTCTATTAGATCTACAGGGGGGGCAAATGATGAGTTCTGAGAATGATTTGGAAATTAATTATGTGGAGATTGGCAAACGGCTTAGAGAAGTGCGTGGAGCCAGATCTCAAACCGCTTTTGGGCAACCGCTGGGATACAAATACGGTTATGTAAAAGACTGTGAGCATGGTAAAAAACCCAGCCTGGAGTATTTGGTTAAAGTTTCTGCGTACTATAAGGTTTCACTGGATTGGCTGATAAGATCTATAGATCCTATAGGATCTATAGAGAGCGATTGCCGGATTACGGTTGAAACCGGTTCTGATCCTGATTTAAATAGAATGATCAGAGATTTAAAGATTTTAATGCAAAATGACGATCCTGATCTGCGGGGCTGGACGAAAATTCAGTTTAGGAGAACCTTCTCCAATTATTGTGAGATCACCAAAAAACAACAATAAATTCGGCTGGAAAAATGTTTTCTCAAACGGTCTATTGGCCATGATTCAAAGGCAAGGGCATGCGTACACCTGGGCGAGGGGCCGGTGCTGTTTGCAATTGAACGCTTCAAACTCCAAAGACGGTAACTCGGCAGCAGCTCAAAGCCGTATTCAAGCAGAGGAAGGGACAGGTCTCCACGTTTGCAAAAGCAAACAAGGGACCTGTCCCTTCCTCTGTTTTGTTAACCCATAAGCCGCCTGCTACTCCTCAATGGTATTGATCAAAACCCCCACTTTTTCAATCTCCAGACGCATTTCATCACCAGGCTGCAGGTATTTGGGCGGTTTCATTGCGCCGCCCACACCGGCGGGCGTTCCGGTGGCGATGATGTCGCCGGGTTCCAGTGTAATTACGGCTGATATTGCGGCAATCAGAGTTGGAATATCGAAAACCATATCGCCGGTATTGGCATTTTGCCGCAGTTCACCATTAATGCTGCATTGAATTGCTAAGTTGTGCGGATCGGGGACTGCATTTTTATGAACAATGTAGGGGCCAAGCGGAGCAAAGGTATCGGGGCCTTTGCCGAGCAGCCATTGCGCATGTGCTTTTTGCAGGTCGCGGGCGCTGACGTCATTCATAATGGTATAGCCAAATACATGGTCATAGGCGTCCGCTTTCGTTACCTGTGAGGCCTGTTTGCCGATAATTACGGCCAGCTCCACTTCATAATCCATTTGCAATGTAATATGCCGGTGATTTTTAACAATGGCGCCTGGACCAACAACGCAAGTGGGCGGTTTGGAAAAAATTACCGGCGTCTTGGGAACCGCCAAATTGACATCGCCGGTCTGTTCAAATTCCAGCGCGTGCTCCACATAGTTTTTTCCTACGCAAAAAATGTTTTTTTGCGGACGGGGTATCGGGGCAAGGAGGGCTGCCGAGGCCAGCGATACCATTGGGCAGCCGCCGTCAAGCCTGCTGAGTATTTTTTGGACGGTGTTCAGAGCGGCAGATCCATGCTGGATGAAGGCCAGCATGGTATCAGGCAAGGTTGCCGTTTTACAATAATATCTTTCAGCAGCCTGTAAGGGAATAATTTCCGTTTGATTTGTTGACAACAGTCCAAGCTCAGTTTTCTCTCCCGTTTGAAATGTGGCAAAATACATCTTGCATTTCTCCTTTAGCATTTAGGATCGGCCGATGATCACCGTACCGGAGGTGACGATCTGTATTATAACAAATTTCTGGCTTTGGAACGCTTTTCCTGCCCTGGTGAGTTCATTCTGGCAGGGGAATTTGATCGAGCATTCAGGCTGAATTTCCAATAATTACTTCCTGTCATTATGGCAAATTTCCTGAAAAGCTGCACAAACAGGACTAAAGTCTTAGTGCTTGTTTGGAGATTTGCAATATAATAGAGATAGCGACAGCTGAATTTTGTTCATCCATTGCTTTGCCTTGTCCGGCGGTGATGATGTTGAAAGCGGTAGAACTTTTTAGCTAAGGCGGTGATTGCGTGAATAAGGCGCCCCAGGATGGCCGATATCAACTAACCGCCAATGATGACGGCGTGTATCTTAGTGTGTGGCCGCCTGTCAATGGCGGGGAGCCGGTAAAAAGACCGGCGATTGTCCAGGAACTGACTGAGCGTGGTTATGGCGAATTTGACGGCCGGTTTATTTCCAGGATAATCAGGGATGCTTTAGGTACGGCGGTAAAAGTCATTCACTGGCGGCCCCGGTCGGACGGCAGATATCAAATAACGGCGAATGACCGGGGAATTTATCTGAGTGTATGGCCACCGGCCGGAGGCGGCGTTTCTGTGGCTAGGGCGGCAGTGATGAAGGAACTGACGGAGCGGAATTATAACGGTTTTAATGAGTGGTTTCTGGCCTTGATTATTAGAGAGGCGGCAGGCGTGCCTGTCCTGATTGTAAATTCTCAGCCTCTGGCGCCGGTAAGGCCCAGTATTCGGGTTAAGGTAAGACTTGACCGGATGGAAGCAAGGCTGAGTGTGAGCATTCCGGAAGGCTCGGCGCCAGTCACTATGCTGGAACTGCTCAATGCGCTCCAAGCCGCCGGCGTGGTTAGCGGTATTGATAGAAAAGCACTGGAAAAGCTCACGCATACCAAGCGGCTGGCCAGCAATATTGTCTGCGCCCGGGGCCAACAGCCGCGACATGGCCAGCCTGCTGTGCTCAGATATGCGATTGAGCCGGTAAAGAATACCGCAGCCGGGGGCGGGGACAAGCGTCCCCGGGTAGAGCCTGGTCAGCTCCTGGTGGAAAAAATACCCGCAACTCCGGGCGTACCGGGGCGGGATGTGTTTGGTTTTTCCCTGCCGGCGCAAGCGGGTAAAGATCTTCGTTTGCCTGCAGGCCGGTATGTAGTGAGCCTTGACAACCGGCTGTATGCCGTGATCGCTGGGGAGCTGGGCTATTGTTCCGATCAACGGGTTGATATCCTTCCAACGGCGAGTCAGGCGCGCGCAGTTTGCCGGAATGCAGTAACTCGCCTGAAGTAAGGGCGCTGTCAAAGGATATTGCGCCGCGTGAACCGGGAATAAAAAACCAGCCTGATCCCCAAGGGATTCAGGCTGGTTTGCTTTCGTATGGCATATGGCAGTCCGTATTCAGCTGATTGGGCGGATCAACCGTAACGGCGGGCTTTTTGGGGCTTTAGCTGTTTTTACGGACATCGATTACTTGCCCTCTTAGATCAGATAGTAAAGTCTGTAAAGAAACCTGTGCAACTCTGTCTGCATTTAACAGGCTATCCTCCGGCTCATGCCCAAAGTTTTCCCGGCGCATTGGCGTTGCCGTGCGTTCCGGATTAATGGCATTGATGCGTATGCCGTCAACGGTCAGCTCTTCCGCTGTAGCCTGAACCAGATTTACAATAGCGGCTTTCGTCGAGGAGTAAATAGAATATAAAGCCCGGCCACGGGTATAGGAACTGGAGGTAAACAGAGCGATACTTCCGTTGCTTTCTTTTAAATACTTAATGCCTGCTTTGATAGTATGAATTGAGCCAATATAATTTATCTGAATTTCATTCAGAATATCATCCAGCTGTCTGGCTTCAAGCTTCCCCATTTTTAAAACACCGGCAGTATTTACGATATAATCTATTCGGTTTTCTTTCTGGTAAACGGCCGCCAGTGCAGTTTCAACATTAGCCAATGAAGCAATGTTAACATCATTTGAACGCGAGAATCCATGGACGCGGGCGCCGTAGCTGCGGGCCAGATCAACAATGGATTTGCCTATTCCCCGGCTTGCGCCGAAAACTACCAGCACCTTGTTCTGCAGCATCGTTAAGGATATATCGTCAGACGGTTCGATGCTCTTTAATTGAAACAGTTTATCGGCCATAAAGATATCTTCAGGATAGGTTATTTTTAGATTGCGCTCTTCGCCTTGTACCACATAAACATCGGCCAGTTTATACTTTAAAACAAGACCGCAGTCATCGGTAAATTCCGTTTGGCGATCGTTTTCAGCCAGCAGATGCGCTTTTTTGATGACTGGCAGGTTAAATGCCTGCGGGGTTTGGCCGCGCATCATGTGCTTTCTTGCCGGTATCTTATCAATCAGTGCGTTGTCATTGATTTTTATAATGGTATCGGCGGACGGAATGGCAACATCGACCGCATCAAAGGTATCCAGGGCTTTTATACAGTCGTTGATGAGCTGTCTGGAAACAAAAGGTCTTACGGCGTCGTGGACGAGTACTTTGGCATTCGGCTCCTCAATGGCATTGACGCCGATTGAGGAACTTTCGCGTCTGCTGCTGCCGCCATTGAGTACCCGGCTTACTTTGCGGTAATTATTTTTTAATATAATTTCATCCATGAAATTTTTGTACAGGGAATTGACAACAAGGATGATTTCATCAATCCGTTCATTACGCTCGAAAACATCAATTGTATGTTCAACAATGGTTTTGCCGGCGACTTTAATGAACTGTTTGGGAATATGGTTACAAAAGCGCGCTCCTGCTCCTGAGGCTAAAATAACGGCATATGCTTTTCTCATTGCGCTTAACGCCCCTTTATGCTGAAATCGTTGTACTGGGCTCTGAGTTCCGGCAGTGAACTCTTTTCTGTCAATAAGTTCTTAATTGCGGACAAAACCCGCTCTGATGCGTTTCCATCCTGATAAGTGAAAGCCATAGTCAAAATTTCCCGGCGCTGCTGCTGATAACCGTCAGACCGTCTGATCAGCAGCCGGATCATTTGTTCTTCCAGTTCCTGCTGGGTGTAGCACTTCGGCCCCGGTGTAATCCAGTCATAACCGACTTCTATATCCCGGTCCCGGGAGCGATATTTTTCATAGTCATAAGGGAAGAATAAAACCGGCCGGTTCAGTAATAAAAAGTCAAGATAAATGGATGAATAATCGGTAATTAACAAGTCAAAGCAAGACATTACCGGATAGATATCGCGCCCTTTGTCGTATTCGATACAATTGGACAAGCTGTTGATCAGACCTTTGACCCGGGTGGTGGGATGAAATTTAAATACAAACAGCAGATGATGACTGCGGGCAAAATCATTCAGAGCCGGGAGTTCAATGGCCAGGTCGCTGACCGGATCGCCGCCGGTATCACGGAAAGTGGGTGCGTATAACACTGCCTGGTGGCCGCGCTGTTTAAAATCCCTGATGATTTTGTTCTTTTCGCTGTCAGTATCCAGCAGCTGTTCGTCGATGGTTGTTCCGGTAAAGAGCAAATCATTGCGGGGATAGCCAAAATCCCAGAATTGTCCGGCTTTTATTGCCGGAGAAAAAACTTCCCTGGTGTAAAAGTCCGATGTTGACAAAAAAACGTCATAGGTCGGGTTGAAAACAAGTTTTTTCGCCAGTTCTTTGCCCCGGCCTTCTTTCATGCTTTTTATTTCCCTAACTGAGGACGGACCAATTTGCTTTACGCCAATACCATGCCATAGCTGGATTTTTCGCGCCCGGTAAAAGATATAATAGTTCAACGGAGAGATATGATTGTCTATGATATACGCACTGGCCTGAAACATTTTGAATAGTGTGCGCCAGCTGGGGTAAGGAAGGACTGGCAAGTGGCGGGTCTTCAATTGCTGAATCAGTTTTTTATTCCGGGTCAGATAATAAAATTCTAATCCGGCTGGCTGGCGGCAGGCATAAAAATACAGGTATTTAACATTATTGCCGGAGGCTTTGAACAGCAGGAGATTTTTCTTTTTGGGGATGATGCAGGCTAAGGGAATAATCAGCCCCCAGCCCAAAATAAAGTAAAGCGTTTTTTCCAGTAATTTGGTGAGTAATATTTTATAGTTTTTGAGTGACATTCCGTTCCTCCTAAATGGTTGTAACAGGCGCAACAATCAAATTACAATATAACAATTGATACTGAAAAAAAACTGAAAAAGCCGGTCGGACTTTTGCAGTAATCATTGTGGTGGCAAATTATGTTTGACAGTTCGGGCAGGGATATGCTAAAATACCAGGAAAATTGATTGCTGGCAACTGTTCAAGGCAGTTGCCAGCCAGGCCGGAAGGGGCCGCCTGGAACGGTATAACCACTGGCAGTAAATGAATGCCCGGTGCCTGGAAAGGGGGATCGCCATGAAGGAGCAGTACCTGCGCGGGGCCAGGTTTCTGGCTGACAATATTGACTGTCCGGAACAGTATCCGTTTTCTCTGCCGGCATTCAGAGCGTTAAGCGCTTTGGATTTTCATCCCCATGTTACGTTTATTGTAGGTGAAAACGGAACAGGCAAATCCACCCTGCTGGAAGCAATCGCTATTGCCTGGGGCTTTAATCCGGAGGGCGGCACCCGTAATTTTCAATTTTCCACTTGTAATTCCCATTCAAATTTACACGAATATCTTCGCCTGATTCGCGGCGTCCGGAAGCCCAGCGACGGTTTCTTTCTGCGGGCTGAGACTTTCTATAATGTATCCACGCAAATTGATGATCTTGGGGTCGCCTGCTTTTACGGGGGCAAGTCATTGCATCAGCAATCCCATGGTGAAGCCTTTTTCGCAGCTTTTATGCATAAATTCAGGGGAAATGGCCTGTATATTCTGGATGAACCGGAAGCAGCTCTGTCACCAATGCGTCAAATGGCCATTCTGTCAAGAATCCATGATCTGGTGAGAGCCAAATCGCAATTTATCATTGCAACCCATTCGCCCATCATTATGAGTTACCCCAATGCCGCAATTCTGGAAATAACGGCGCAAGGCATTGCATTGACGGAATATGAAAAAACGGAACATTATATGATCATGAAGGAATTTATGAACAATTACCGGAAGATGTTAAGGATACTGGTTGAGTGACCTGTGTTTCCCGGCGCAATCAGTGTTTTAGGCCGAAAGGCAAGAGGGGCATGGCGGCTTGCGGCAACTTGTAGGCCGATGCAGCGGCAAGCTTGAAGCTTCAGTATAGGGAGTTTTCGTCGCGTCAGCATCGGTTTAGGGGCCGCAGGCTAAGCTGCCTGGCATCATTTTAGGCTGAGGGGCGGGAGTTTATGAGCGTTACTTATAAAAACATAGAATATCAGTGCTCGATGGAATTAACGCTGAATCTTATCGGCGGGAAATGGAAATCACTGATCTTATGGTATTTAGGTGAAAAAACAATGCGGTTTAGCGAGCTGCGGCGGGCATTGCCGCAAGTTACCCAGAAAATGCTGACACAGCAGCTGCGTGAGCTGGAGGACCATGGGCTGGTGAATCGCTTTGTCTATACGCAGATACCTCCCAAGGTAGAGTATTCATTAACAGAGGCCGGAAAGAGCCTGATGCCTATATTGGCAACCATGTGCGAATGGGGGCAGCATTTTGCCAGCCAGGCGGAGTCGAGCGACAAGAAACCTGTTTAAATTGCAGTCGTAGCAGCTCAAGCCGTCTTCGGCTGCAAAACGCGGGACAGGTCCCTGGGTTGCAACCCTGGGACCTGTCCCGCGTTTTTGCTTTTCTGACATTTTTTATAAAACTGTTTTCGGCGCGTGCTTGTCCTTATTCAAAAACTTCACGTAATTTTTTCAGTTCCTGACGGATGGCAATGGTTTGCGGACAATGGCTTTCGCATTTGCCGCATTCAACGCATTTTGAGGCGAGGGCATCAGCGCCAAGGCGGAAGTTATAGAGAAATTTATAGCGCTGCAGTCCTTCAGTCTCGCCGAACATAGAGTAATCATTATAGACGCTGAAGCAGCCAGGGATGTCGACCCCTTTGGGACAGGGCATACAATAGGCGCAGGACGTACAGCTGACCTTTGTTTTTTCTTTATAAATTTTTTTTACCTGGTCGATGATGCCCAGTTCCTGGGCTGTTAAAGAATGGGCTTTTGCCTGTCCGGCAATGTTGATATTTTCGATTACCTGCTCCATCGTGCTCATGCCGCTCAATACAACCGACACTTCGGGATGATTCCAGACCCAGCGCAAAGCCCATTCGGCCTGTGTCCGGCTAATGCCGGCCTTACCAAACAACCGGACGGCTTCAGGAGGCAGGTTCGCAGCCAATTTGCCGCCTCTCAGCGGCTCCATAATGGCAACGCCCAGACCTTTGTCTGCGGCATATAGCAGACCCTCTTTGCCGGCCTGGTATTCCTCGTCCAGGTAGTTGTACTGGATCTGGCAGAAGGACCAGTCATAGTAATCAACGATTTCTTTAAATAACCCAATGCGGTCATGGAAGGAAAAGCCGGCGTGTTTAATTCGGCCGTCTTTGATGGCCTGATCCAGAAAATCGCTAATACCGGCTTTGGTCAGAAGCGGCCAGGTATGTGAACTCAGTGTATGTACCAAATAGAAATCAATAGTGTCCGTCTCAAGCCGTTCCAGTTGCTTATTTAAATACATGTCCATATCGTCCCGGGTTTTAATCAGCCAGCTGGGCAGTTTAGTCGCCAGCTTAACGCGTTTGCGGTAGCCGTCCTGCAGCGCTTTGGCGACAAACGGTTCGCTGGCGCCGCCGTTGCCCATGCCTGTACCATGATAGGGGTAAGCCGTGTCAACGTAATTTACGCCATTGTCAATGGCATAACGAATCATGCTGATTGCTTTTTCCTCGTCAATTTGGCTGGGATCATCGCCGATAATAGGAAGGCGCATACAGCCGAAGCCCAAAACTGAAACCTGTTCATTCGTCTTGCCGTATTTCCGGTATAACAAATTCAACACTCCTTATAATAAAGTATATATTTAATCTACAACATAGAGTTTACTCTAAGTCAACCATTTATTTAGGAATTTTTTACAGGGTGGGCTTAATTTAGGACAAATGAAGGAATCTTTCACCATTGTGTTTAAACTAAGCAGGGAAGCATGATAAAAAATACAGGAGGTTAATCATGGATATTTTTGATTTCGCATTAAAAATGGAATTAGACGGTGAAAAATTTTATCGTGAACTGGCTGACAAAGTACAGTATGACGATTTAAAAGCTGCACTGATCGGGCTGGCCGAAGACGAGCAGCGCCATTACGACATTATTCTGGCTGCAAAAAATAAAACGCTGCACCATATCAATGCTGACCTTTCTTTAACTAAAATACAGAATGTGTTTAACGGCAATCCGGCGTTTTTGAAGGATGACGATATTGTCGCCAAACTGCGGCATGAGCAAATGGACGTCTACCGGGCGGCATTGGCCAAAGAACATGAAAGCGTTAAGCTTTACAGGGAGCTGCAGGAAAAGGCCGCGACTGCCGAGGGAAAAAGCATCTGCGGGAAGCTGGTGCAGGAAGAAGAAAAGCATGTGGAAGTGCTTGAGGATATCATTCAAATGTTGAATCATGTAAATGACTGGGTTGAGTCGGCTGAATTCAACCTGAAAGAAGAAAAATATTAAAATAAGAATGAAAGCTTAAAGAAGACGATCAGCCGCTGTTTGGCGCTGTTCGTCTTTCATTATATGACTGGCAGTTCTGCGCATATGATGCATTGAGAGGCAGCCTGTGCATTGGCGTCATATGGTATTAATCTGCTGCTCAAAGGCCGGCCGGCTGGCCGATGTGGTGAAAGAGGGAAAAGCATGACCTTGCAACAACTTAAATATGCAATAGAAATTGCCGCCTGCGGTTCTATGAACGAAGCTGCAAAGCGTCTGTTTATATCTCAGCCCAGTCTGTCCAATGCAATAAAAGAGCTTGAGAGTGAGTTGGGCATTGTTATTTTTGACAGAACAAACAGAGGCATCAGCGTGTCGCCGGAGGGCGCTGAATTTCTGGGCTATGCCCGGCAAATCATGGAACAAACGGAGCTGATTGAAAATCGTTATCACGGAGTGAAGTTAAAGCCGCTGCAATTTTCAATTTCAACGCAGCACTATGCTTTTGCTGTGGATGCTTTTGTTAAGCTGCTTAAGCAAAAGGATATTGCCGAATATCATTTCAGTCTGCGGGAGACCCGGACTTATGAGATTATTGAAGATGTAAAAACATTGCACAGTGATATCGGTATATTGTATATCAATGACCTTAACGCCAAGGTAATGAACAAAATTTTCAGCGAGAATAATCTTAAATTTACACCGCTGTTTAACAGTAATCCGCATGTTTTTATTGGCGGCAGCCATCCACTGTCCAATAAAAATATGGTCACAATTCAGGAGCTTGCTCCGTTCCCCTATATTACCTTTGCACAGGGGGACAATAACTCCCTGCATTTTGCGGAAGAAATGTTGAATGTTTCTGCAACCGTGAAGCGTATTCAGGTAAGTGACCGGGCAACCCTGGCGAACTTGTTGATCGGCGCCAATGGTTATACCATTGGGACCGGTATTGTGGTCAATGATTTGAATGGCGTACAGCTGAAAGCGATACCGGTGGAGTGCAGCCAGATCTTTACGGTTGGCTGGATTGCCAATAAAGATATTAAGTTAAGTAAAATCGCCCACCGTTATATTGATTTGTTAAATTATGTTGTTTCAGCAAATTATCTAGACTTGAATCACTGCTTGCTTTGAGCACAGGAGGAAATTATGCGTAATCAGCTTACCGGCGGCAAAAGATCAGCGCCGCCTTTCCGTTATGATATTGTGGGCAGTTTTCTCCGTACCGCTGAAATAAGAGCAGCCCGCCGCAACTTTGAAAATGGTCAGATTACGGCTGAGCAGCTTTGCCGAATTGAAGATGAGGAGATTGCAAAGCTTGTCGCCAAACAACAGGCGTTGGGCCTCAAGGCTGTTACTGACGGGGAATTTCGCCGTTCCTGGTGGCACCTCGATTTCTTTTTAGGCATTCAGGGTACCGAGAAAATCAGTCTAAATCAAGGTATGAATCTGCAAGGCGCCAGAACCAAGGCGGAAAGTTTCCGGGTTGTTGATCAGCTGGAATTTCAATGTCATCCGATGCTTGCGCATTTTCAATATTTGCGGACTCTGGCTGTTGGCGTTATCCCCAAATTGACCATTCCGTCGCCGGCCTTGTTTCATTTTGTGCAAGGTTATCATGAAAACACCGTATATAAGAGCAATGAACAATTGCTGCACGATATTGTCAAAGTTTATCAAGCCGCGATACAGGCATTCTATCATGCCGGCTGCCGGTATTTGCAATTGGATGATACTGCCTGGGGGGCTTTGTGCAGCCCCCGTCACCGCGCCCATTTAACAGAAAGGGGCATAGATCCTGATCAACTGGCCAGGGATTACGTCAGGCTGATCAACGCCAGCATTGCCGGGCGTCCTGCGGATATGGCGATAACGCTGCATATTTGTCGCGGCAATTTTCATTCAAGCTGGTTTGGCGCAGGCGGGTATGAGCCTATTGCCGGGGAGCTGTTTGGCAATGCCAATGTTGACGGTTTTTTCCTGGAATATGATAACGAACGTTCAGGAGATTTTAAGCCTTTACGTTTTATTAAAAAGCAGTTGGTGGTTTTGGGACTGGTAACAACCAAACATGGCGGTCTGGAGAGCAAGGAAATGCTGAAGGCGCGGTTGGCGGAGGCATCTCAATACCTGCACCTTGAACAGCTGTGTCTAAGTCCTCAGTGCGGCTTTGCTTCGACAGAGGAAGGCAATATACTAACCGAAGAGGAGCAATGGGATAAACTGCGTTTGGTCATTGAAACGGCCAATGAAATCTGGACGGACTAGTACCGGCTGGTACTGGTACCGTGCCTGATCATTGTCCGGTTATAGTCGCCAATTATAACCGGCAATAGTTTTTTGAAGTTACCGCTTGGCCCCGGCGAGATGATATAGTTGAACCACAGAAGGCCAAAGAGGAGGCGTCAGAGTTGGAAATAACATTTAAAAATGCAGGGCAAAGAAATACTGCTCCTTTCCGAGCAGATATGGTAGGCAGTTTTTTACGTCCCCGGGCGTTGAAGGAAGCCCGCCGTAAGTTTGAGCGCCGGGAAATTTCCGCTGGCGAGTTGCGCAAAGTTGAAGACGCCGAAATTGTCAAGCTGGTTGAAAAGCAGCAGGCAATAGGCCTGCAGGCGGTTACCGATGGGGAATTCAGGCGTTCCTGGTGGCATCTTGATTTTATGTGGGGGCTGGAAGGCGTAGAAAAACGCAGCATAGCAAAGGGCTATCAGTTTCAAGGGGAGGAAACCAGGGCTGAAACAGCCGGCCTTACCGGTAAGATCCGGTTTGGCGACCATTCAATGCTGAAAGATTATCAGTTTTTGCGAACAGCCGCCGGTGATGCTGTGATTGCACGACAGACCATTCCGGCTCCGGCCCAGTTTCTCGCTGAGCTTCAGCGGGGCGGGAACCAGGCAATTACCAGTGCCGTTTATGACAATGCAGAAGAGCTGATTGCCGACATTGCCGCCGCTTACCGGGACGCAATTCAGGCTTTTTATACCGCAGGCTGCCGTAATCTTCAACTGGACGATTGCACCTGGGGAATGTTATGCGATAAGGCCTATTGGGAGGAGCGGCAGCAGCAGGGCGTGGATGCCGCCGCAATTGCCAGGCTATATGCCAGGGTTAATCGTGAGGCAATTCAGGGGCGCCCGTCCGATATGGCCATTACCCTGCATGTCTGCCGCGGCAATTATCATTCAACCTGGGCTGCTTCCGGGGGCTATGAGCCGGTTGCTGAGGTGCTATTTGACATTGCCGGCGTTGACGGTTTTTATCTGGAGTTTGACACTGAACGGGCCGGGGATTTTGCGCCATTGCGTTTTATTAAAGATCAGCAGGTTGTGCTGGGACTGGTTAGTTCCAAGAACGGGGAACTTGAGCGTAAAGAAGACATCATTGCCCGGCTGGCCGAGGCAGCGGAATTTGTACCGATTGATCAGTTGTGCTTAAGCCCCCAGTGCGGTTTTGCTTCAACGGAAGAAGGCAATATTCTGACAGAGGAGCAGCAATGGGCCAAACTGCGCCTGATCAAAGAGGTTGCCGGCGAGGTCTGGCCGGCTAAGCCTGTTTGACAGAGAGAGCAAAAAGGGAGGCCACACGCTCCCGCTCCTCGGTGCTACTTAAGTCTTAACAACAACAGGGGGGACAGGTCCCTTGTTGTTGAATACGTCAGCTATTGTCGAGCTGCCGTCTTTGGATTGCCGGCAAACGTTCTACTGCGGCAGGCGGTTTTCGGCGTGAATGCGGCAGTCCTGCAGATTTTTCCTATCGGCCTTTGGGGTTAGCCGGAAACTTAATATAAAAGGTCGTTCCCGAGGGACCTGTAGTGATATCAATAAGAGCGTTATGACGTCTGGCGATATTATAACAGGTAGGCAGGCCCAGCCCTGTTCCGCCGGGCTTGGTACTGAGAAACGGCGTACCCAGGTTTTGCAGAATTTCGTCAGGGATACCGCAGCCATTATCCTCGACTGATAATATGACCCAGTGATCCTCAAGATAAGTTGATATCCGGACATTGCCGTTAGGCCCAGTAGCTTCAAGGCCATTGCGTACAAAATTTAAAATTAACTGCCTCATTTCATTGGTATTTACCAATATTTTAGGAATACTGGGCAGCAGGCTGGTTTGAAAGCCTTTGCTCTGGGAAGCGGCATCAGCCTCCAGCAGCGGCGTAAGGCTGAGAATAATGTCGTTAAGGCTGCCTTCCGTTAAAGCTGACGGTTTGTTTCTGGCTAGAGACAGGAATTCAGTAATAATTTGATTGGCGCGGTCAAGTTCTTCAATCATTAACTTAAAGACCGGATGCTCTTCAGTATACTGATTTTTCTTTGCCAGCAGTTGCAAATAACCGCGAACCGTCGTCATGGGGTTGCGGATTTCGTGAGAAATGCCGGCGGCGATCTGTGATACCAGTTTCATTGTTTCGAGCCGCCCCAGTTCCTCACGCATCTTTTTTTCTTCGGTAATATCTTTATCAATTTCAATGATTTCCTTGAGCCGGCCATGGCCCTGCTTGCGGAGGAGCCAGCAGCTCCTTACGGTTACCTGCTTATTGTCTTTGGTCGTATGAACGAGTTCGCCAACCCATTTTCCCTTGGCGATAACTTCGGCAGTGATTTCATTAAAGGGGAGCGGGAAGCGGGTTTTAAGCAGGTTTTTAAAATCTTTCTGAACAGCTTCCTGTTCCAACCAGCCATAGCCGCGCTGCGCTCCTTTGCCCCAGAATACGATTTTGCCGTCCTCGTCGTGGATAAAGGTGTAGTCGGGGTCAAGATTGAGGAGCTGAATCTGTTCTTCCAGCAAGGTGCGGTATTCCTGCTCTTGCTGTTTGATATTTTTTTGGTCGGTGATATCGCGGAAATAGATAGAAAGGCCATCAGGCGAGGGATAGGCATGTACTTCTAGCCACCGGTCGGAGCTGATGGCTTTGGCTTCAAAATGAACAGCAATGTTTTCCTGTTTGGCTTTAAGATATTGATGATAATAAGGCTGGGCGTCGGGGAATAAGTCCCAGATTTTTTGCCCGAGCATTTCAGCTGTCGTAAAAAAAGACCAGTACTTTTGCGCCACGGCATTAATATAAATGTATCGCCAGTCATTGTCCAGCGCAAAAAAACCGTCAGTAATACGTTCTAATATTTGGTTGATCTGCTGATAGGCCTGGGAAGCCTTTTGCTGGGCTTCGCGCCTGGCCAGATTTTCTTTGCGCAGCTCAGCGAGGCTGGTTTCAAGTTTTTTGCGAACCCACCATTGGGAGACTGCAGCGCCAATCCGTTCGCCGAGTATTTCCAGATAGCTGATCAGTTCTTTGCTGAATAAATTTTGGCGTTTATCGTTGAGTTGAATCAAGCCGATAATTGTTTCATTTAATTTAAGCGGTACAAGAGCCACCGACTCGAACTGCCGGCACCGGCCGCGTGTTTGACAGTGCCACTGTTTTGGACCGGCGGTTACAACAACCGCCGAAGTGCTGTTACACCAAAAGCTCCCGCCGGGTGAGAAATATGGCAGCTCAGGGTTGACCCGGCCCCGGATGACATTGCCGCACATGCATTCCAACAGGTACTGACCTGTTTCGTCCAACACGGCATTGCCGGTTTCGTCTTTGGTACACAGACTTTGTTCCTGGACAATAAATTCATCGGAAAATCCTTCCCACACGAAATAAGGATAGTCGCCCTGGTCTTCTAACCGCATGGCGATTGACTGACAGTTGGTTATATTACGAATTGATGTGATGGCGCCGGCCAGCGCTTGCTTTAGATCCTGAGGGCCGATCAGTTCAGACAGTAGTTTGCGTCCTTCAATTTCTTTCAGCAATTCACCTACAAGGGCGCGGGTCTGCTGCTGCTGCTGTTGAGCCGCCTCAGCAGTGTGCAGGTAATGAATAACCGCTACGGCGTAAGCGCTCAGTTGATTAAGTAACCTTACTGTCTGTCCGGAAGGGTGGTGCGGAGCGGAATAATAGGTTGACAGCATTCCCAGAAGTTTGCCATCACGGCTAAACAACGGTTTGCAGTACACCGCTCTGATGCCGGCTGACAACAGGACGGCTAATATCGGCGACTTTAGGAAAGCGGCGCTTTGTTCAACATTTTCAATGATCATATCTTCGCCGGGCCTTAGATAGAGGGTTGCCTGTTTCTCGTAAATGCTGTCCGATAAGCTGATAAATTCCGCCGTAAGATCTTTGTGGGCAACAATCCGCAAGCCGCTCTGGTCGTCAAACAACTGAAAGATGCCTTTAGCGGCTTCGGCGGTATCAATCGCTGTTGCCAAAAGTTCGTTAAATATATTTCCCGTTTCCTGCCCAATGACGCTTAAGCTAATTGTATGCAAGTTTCGCATAAAGTCTAACTCGTTGGAAATAAGTTCATTGTTTTCCAGGGTTGTTGCCTGTTGGTTTGCCATTCATTTGCCACGCTCCTTGACCGCTTACTGAAAAGTTAAGATAGTATAGTTGTGTGAATAAAATAGAGCCTATGTGATGAATTGTAAAAAAAGCGCATAATTTTTACTGTTCGTTTTAGCCTATTTAATATCCTTTGAATCATGGCGGCTTTTCTATTGTATTCAGGAAAATTTTAGTATTTTTGGCAGCGTGGATAAAAATATAGCGGCGCTGGTCTTAACGGAGGTATTTTGGTGCGTCTATGGCATTACAAGCTGATTCCTTATCTGCCCAGGCAGCAGCTTTTAGGGCAGCATCGGGAGTGCTGCGCCCTGCGCGGCAACGGCTGGGGCAGAAACCATGCAACAGTCAATTATGTATTCCGGTATAGTCCCTGCAGATTGTTTCAATATCATATGCTGGTGAGAAATGAAATGCTGGAGCGAGGCTACCATTTTGACCAAAGCTGGGCTGACTGCCAGTACCGGGGTAAACGGTGCCGTCCTTATACCCGCCGGCAATGTGAGCGGCAAGCCGCCGTCCAGGCAGGCGAAAAGGGAGAGCCAATATATCCTGAACATAATGAGCGGTATCTGGCGGAATGTATAACCAATTTACAGCGTAAGGGGATTATACTTGATCTGAGTTTAGACGACTGAGAATGAGAAGCGATTGGGCGAGTACTATGTATTTAATATAATTTTGGAAAAGTCGCTTCCTAAAATACATGACATCAAGTATAATGATAGAGTAATTTATATAGTGATGCATAGAGGAGCGGATAGGATGAAACTATGGCGTGCCGGCCGGCTTATGTCATAGCAGGAGGGCTATTCGCCGAAGCGGAATATTCTGGCCAGATATTTTGCTGGGGTTGTATTGAAGAAATACAACACTGTCATTCAAAAGACCCATGTTTGAATGAAGTGCTATCTCACGACGGGATCTTACTATTGCGATATAGCAGTATGGTTGTGAGATTTCTCACAGCTATTTTTTATGCGTTCGGATCGTAGCATTTGGTTGGTAAATGGGAGGAAAAATCGTGCGGCAGGTAAATGTGTTAAAAAATCTTTGTCCCGCTAAACCTGGATTGCGGCGGGAAATGAAGTCCAGGCATTTAATGATGATTTCTATCGGCGGAACAATTGGTACAGGTTTGTTTTTAGGCTCCGGTCAAACGTTGAATCAGGCCGGACCGGCCGGGGCGATTCTAGCCTATCTGGTTGGCGGGTTTATTATGTATATGGTCTTATTATGTTTGGCGGAGCTTGCGGTGGCAATGCCGGTTTCCGGTTCTTTTCAAAGCTATGCGTCTCAATTTATTTCACCAGGCGCGGGGTTTACCACCGGGTGGCTGTACTGGATCAATTGGGCCGTCTGTATTGCAGCTGATTTCACTGCGGCGGGAATTATTATGCATCATTGGTTTCCCCAGGTCGACACCTGGATATGGTGCGGCATTTTTGCGATTGCTCTGGCTTTGCTGAATATGATTTCAGTAAAAGCTTATGGCGAAACCGAGTTTTGGTTTGCCAGCATAAAGGTTGCGGCTATTGTCACCTTCATAATTGCCGGCGCCGGGCTGCTGTTTGGCTTTACCGGTCATGAGGGAGCCATCGGACTGAGCAATTTTGAAACCGGCAGTGGAATTTTCCCCAATGGCTTTTCAGCCGTATTTTTGACAATGATTGCTGTCGTCTATTCGTTTCAGGGAGCCGAACTCGTTGGTATCGCCGCCGGAGAATGTAAAGAGCCCGGCAAGAATGTGCCCCGTGTCATTCGTGGAATTACGCTGCGGATTGTCATATTCTATATTTTGGCGATGATGGTGCTGGCAGGCACCATTCCCTGGCGTGAGGCCGGGGTGCTGGAAAGTCCGTTTGCTCAGGTGTTCGGGCGGATCGGCATTCCTATTGCCCAGGAAATGATGAGCTTTGTCGTTTTAACTTCAGCGTTGTCTGCCGGCAACTCTGCTTTGTATGCCTGTTCCCGGTTGTTGTGGTCGATGTCCCAGGAAGGAATGGCGCCGCGCTTTTTTGGCAAGCTGAACGGCAATGGCGTTCCCTTTAATGGTGTGCTTGCCACGCTGGTTTTGGCCTGTTTATCCTTGCTGACCAGTGAATATGCTGCAGGTACTGTTTATTTATGGCTAATGTCCAGCACCGGCTTGACCGGATGCCTCATTTGGGTGATTATCGCCTGGTGCCAGATCAACTTCCGGCGAAAATTTCTTCAGACCGGCGGTTCTTTAAAACAACTGGCTTTCCGTACGCCGTTTTATCCTGCGGTGCCAATGCTGGCAATCGGTCTGAACCTTGTGGTTATCGTCAGTTTATATTTTGATGAATCGCAACGGATTGTACTTTATACCGGCATTCCGCTGCTGGCGGTGATTTATGCTTATTACGAGCTGTTTCTTAAGAACAAGGCGGTTAAGTCCCCGGCGGTTCCGGTTAAACAAGAGTATTGAGCCTGGCCGGTGTTTGGACGGGCATAACCTGCTAGTACTTTCTACAGGAATGTAGGATACAAAAAAGTGCCTGCTATACTTAAGGCAATATTTATATTATCATGTATACATGACGATTTCGAGTGATAGAATATATACAAAAGGAGAGATGCCTGTATGGCAGGATTCAAAGAAGTCAGTCCCGAAAATTTTGCGCAAAGCCCCTTTAAGCTGATCGGCAAAGACTGGATGCTGGTTACGGCTGAAAAAGAGGGGAAAGTTAATACAATGACTGCTTCCTGGGGCGGTTTTGGCGTTATGTGGGCCAAAAATGTTGCTTTTGTTGTCATTCGTCCCCAGCGCTATACCAAGGAGTTTGTCGATCATTCCGCGGCCTTCTCACTGTCATTTTTGGATGAAAGCTTCAGAAATACCTTAAGCTATCTGGGAACAAAGTCCGGCCGGGATGAGGATAAGGTTGCCAAATCAAACCTAACCGTTGGCCATAACGACGGTACGCCTTATTTTGAAGAAGCACAGGTCGCTGTTTTTTGTAAAAAGCTGTATGCCCAGGAGTATAAACCGGAATGCTTTATTGCTCAGGAGCTAAACGGGCAATGGTATCCTGAATCTGATCATCACACGATGTATATTGCCGAAATCACCAAAATTCTGGTTAGAGAGCACTAGTACCTTACCAACTCTAATTCAGTGAATACTAGCGGTCTATTTTCCGTCAGGCTTCGTTGTCGTCAGTCGGCATACGGTCCGGTATGCCTCCCTCCTCCGCCTTGCCTGACGAAAAATATCCTCGCCATTATTCTAACCGTTTTAGAGTTGGCAAGGTACTGGAAACGCATCCCCCGCCTCGCGAGTTGACCGAGGCGGGGGATTTTTGCTGTGATAAAGCAGCGGGCTATAAAGTGAGGGTCATATCAAACCATTGAGCGCCGCCATGCGTAGATCCGGACAGTCCGTTGTTGATGTAGCCGAAAGTCTCATAATAATGAACCAGCCGGTTTTTGCAGGTCAAAATCAGGCTTTTTCTGCCGGACGCTTTTGCCAGTTGAATAAAATGATTCATTAACTGCGCAGCAATGCCGCGTTTGCGGTATTCAGGCAGGACGGCCAGGCCGAAAACGGTTAAATTGGCCCCTGTCGCCAGGTGATGCCTGGCACTGTGGAAAAGCTCGTCATAGATCACCGGGCTGTTGGTTGCGCAGCCATTGATGAAGCCGATTAACTTTCCGTCCGTTTCCGCAACAATAAAGGAGTCGGGAAATGCACGAATCCGCTCTTGGAATGATTCAGGTGAAGCTGCTTCGTTTACAGGAAAACAGGCGGCCTCTATTTTGGCCACCTGCTCCAAGTCTTCAGGGCGGACAGCTCTAAGGATGATATCGGACATAATGTTTTTCCTCTCTAATTCCAGCATGACTGACGCCAAGCAGACTTTATCAATACCGGCAGCAGCCGGTATTGTCAGAACGCATATATTTTACTACTCTATTATACACCTTTACAGCGGTTTTTTGCCATGACTTGCCGGCAGACAAGCGAAACTGAATCTTGCTTTATCCGTCTGGCGGATGGTTATCCGGCGCGTATGAAGGCAGCCATGGTCGCCTTTTGCTACCGGGTTGAATATATTACCACTGTGGGGACTTTTTTAGTGGAGTGATTTTAATGGGACATTATGTTGAAGTCGAAGCCAATGTTAAGATTTATGTGGAAGATCTTAATCCGGACGGCGGTAAAACAATTTTCTTTGTTCACGGCTGGCCGGCAAACCATAAAATGTTTGAATATCAGTTTAATCAGCTTCCACGGCTGGGCTACCGTTGTATCGGCATTGACATGAGAGGCTTCGGTCAATCCTCCAAACCCTGGCGCGGTTATGACTATGACCGGTCGGCCGACGATATCCGCTGTGTAATTGAGGCGCTTCAGTTAGAAAATATTATTCTTTGCGGACATTCCACAGGCGGAGCGATTGCCATCCGGTACATGGCCCGCCACCGGGAGTACCGGGTTGCCAAGCTGGCGCTGTTTGCGGCTGCGGCTCCCAGTCTGATTCAACGTCCTGATTTTCCTCATGGTTTAACAAAAGAAGCGGTAAAAACAATAATCCGGCAAACCAGCAACGATCGTCCCGCTATGCTGCGAAGCTTTGGCGACATGTTTTTCTTTCAGTACGTGACGCCGGCCTTTTCCGACTGGTTTTTTCAGTTGGGGTTGGAAGCAGCTGGCTGGTCGACCATTGCAGTTTCAAATTCCTGGTTGAAAGAAGAGCTGT
Source organism: Dendrosporobacter quercicolus (assembly GCF_900104455.1). Taxonomy (NCBI): domain Bacteria; kingdom Bacillati; phylum Bacillota; class Negativicutes; order Selenomonadales; family Sporomusaceae; genus Dendrosporobacter; species Dendrosporobacter quercicolus. Next base: position 100,400 of record NZ_FNHB01000011.1, on the reverse strand, counting down.
TTTCGGATCTTGGCGCAATTAGTGCGCCAACCTTAATTCTTCACGGCATTCATGACCGGATCTGCCTGTTTCCGTTGGCTGTTGCCCAGAATGAAGGCATTCGGAATTCCAGACTGGTGCCGTTTAAATTTAGCGGTCATGGATTATTTTATGAACAGCGTGATAAATTCAATCAAGAATTGACGCGGTTTATTGAAGGATGACCTGCCGGCAAAGCTGATGCGGCTGTTGACTGATTCATTGGTTGACCAATGAATCAGTTTTTTAGTGCGCTCAGTAACGATTGCCGTAAGTCCCGGGGCAGTTATTTGTTTAAGGGTTATGCTATGCAGCCATTCGCAAATTGGTGCGGATGTTATATAATAATAGTGACGCAACAGATGACCGGAGTTCTGTACGCGCCGGATCAACAAATCGGAATGAGCCGCCAAATCGTCAAGAAAGAGGTAATCGCTATGATAACAATTACGGAAGAGATTTCACGAAGTGTTGAGGATTTTAAAGACAAGCTGCGGCAGTATCAGGATGGCAAGCTGGACAATCTAAAAGCATACAGCTCTATCATGGGAATCTATAAAGAAGGACCTAAGCCTACGTATATGGTGCGATCCAGAATAGCGGGCGGAGTGACGACCGTACGTCAGCTTAAAGGGATCAGTGCGATAGCGCAAAAGTACGGGATTAAGATAAGATTTACAACCAGGCAGGACATCCAGTTTCATTCAGTGAGCATCGCGGATTTAGGCAATGTGCTGGATGATTTGTTACATTGCGGGCTGACCACCAGAGGCGCGGGTGGAGACGGCGTGCGAAACGTCGCCTGTTCACCCTTGTCAGGCGTAGCGCGGGACGAAGCTTTTGATGTGACGCCCTATATGGAGAAAGTAACGAATCATATGATGCAGGCTGCAGACAGCCTCAAACTGCCCCGGAAGTATAAAATCGCTTTTTCCAACAATGCGGAGGATACCGCCAATGCGACGGTAACAGATATCGGCTTTATCGCTAAAATCGTTAACGGACAAAGAGGGTTTGCAGTATACGGCGGAGGCGGGCTTGGCGGTAATGCCAGGCTGGCCTTAAAACTGGAAGACTTTATTGCCGATACGGATGCATTATACTATGTACAGGCAATGAAGCAGGTTTTTGCCAGGGAAGGAGACCGTTCGAACAGACATAAGGCCAGATTAAGGTATGTTGTGCAGCGATTAGGCGAAGAAGAGTTCAGCAAAGTGCTCCGTAAAGAGCTTGACCAATTGCGTAATTCCGGTCAGGAACTGAAACTTAGTATCCAGCCGTCCAAAAGCGATTTGGCGCATACTCAGGGCAAATCCAGCTTTCCCTGGGAAGAAAAATATCAAAATATTGTGGTTCCGCAAAAACAGGCCGGCTTCTATTCGGTATATATCCATCCCCGCCAGGCGGCAATTGATCCCGGTGAGCTGGACCGGCTGCTGAATTTTCTGAGCGGTTTGGACAATGAGCCGACAATCAGGCTGACTTTAACCCAGGGATTTTTTGTTCGCGACCTCAGGGAAGAAGCTGTGGAAGCTTTACTGGCGCTGGTCGCCGGCTTTTCGTCCCTGTATAATATCGGAAATTCGGTTGCCTGCGTCGGCCCGACAATTTGCAATTTTGGTATCAATGACTCTCAGGAACTGCTAAGAGATATTCTTGCCGCCTTTACGCCCGCGGCTGAGGCGGTCAAAGAGGCGCTGCCAAGAGTGCTTGTTTCGGGCTGTCCCAATTCCTGCGGGCAGCATCAAAAAGGGCTGATTGGCTTTACCGGCCGGAGAAGCCGCGGACCTAATGGGGTTATTCCTACCTACGCTGTCTCGTTTAATGGAAAAGTCGGCCCGGGCAGCGCAAGATTCGGTGATGTTTACGGGGAAATCGCCGCTGAAAAAATAGCCGGTTTTTTGATAGACTTAGCTGCTCTGAAGATAAAATCAGGCCATACTGACTTTGAGCAGTTTATCGAAACGCAGGAGCAGGAAGTCAAAGAACTGGTTCTTAATTATTCGGTCAATCGCGCCGCCAATTAAATAGGGAAAATGACAGATAAACAAAGCCTCCGGATGCAGCGGTAATCCGGAGGCTTTGTTTATTGCATGGTCCGCTTTGCAGGCGGTGGAGATACCCCTCGCAGGGAGGGCTTCAGGCTAGGCGGCGACTTAGGTAGTCCCGGCCCCAGATGCTGATAGCCTGTAATACCGGAATGAAGCTTTGTCCTGTTTCGGTTAAGGAATACTCAACTTTGGGCGGAACTTCTTTATATACTTCGCGATGAACCAAACCGTCCCGCTCCAGTTCCCGCAATTGCCGGGTCAGTATTCCCTGTGAAATTTCGGTCAATTGCTTTTGCAGCTCATGAAATCTTTTGGTTCCCTGGCTTAGTTTCCATAAAATTGGCAGCTTCCATTTGCCGGCGATGATGTTTTGAGCAACCACCAAAGGGCAGGTTCCTTCATGACAGACTGATTTTGCCATCGTTTGTATCCTTTCAATAGTACTATTTTTAATAGTATATATTAAAAATGTGCGTACTTGCAATAAATGATATATAGGGGTACTATTTTGGCAAAGGTAAAAAATAGCAGAGAGGTGTGGTTATGGATTTTTTTGAGGTAATTCGCAACCGGAGATCAATCCGCAGGTTTAAGTCTGATCCTGTTCCCAGAGCGGAGATGCTCAAAATACTGGATGCCGCCAACTGGGCTCCGTCGGCCTTAAACTTACAGCCGTGGGAATTTCTGGTTGTGTCCGGGGCTAAGAAAAATATGCTGGGCAGTAACTATGGGAAGATTGCTGAGGATTATACGAAGGACTGGGATATAGCGCCAGATAAAAAAGGGTTTATGGCACGGCAGGAGTTTATTCAATTTGCCAACGTTTATGGCGGCGCACCGGTTGTAGTCGTTGTGTTAATTGAGGCCCATAAAGAGCCCCGGTATCAAAAAGCTTTTTTAGAAAGCGCCAGTGCGGCAATGGAAAACATGCTTTTGGCTGCAACGGCCTTGGGGTTAGGCGGTTGCTGGATGACCGGCCCTTTAGCCGGCGAAAGTTATTTGCGCGAAATATTGTCTATTCCTGACAACCGGGAAATAGTTGCAATTAGCCCTGTGGGATACCCTTTGGCCGTTCCCGAGGCCCGGCCGCGCCTGGACCCGGATTTGACGCGCAAGGTCAGCTGGCTTGAGTAAGTGAAAAAAAGATTGTTCGCGGCAAAGACGTCCACCCGTTATTTACATATTTGACGCACAAGCGCCATTCAGGGGGGGATCTACGCCATCCTACCGGCGAAAAACTGCAAGGCGTGTTACAGGAGAAATTCCCGGAAATTCTTCAAGACGATGAGATTAAAAATTAGCTTGCTCCGGTGACCAAGGAAACAGCCGCTGTTTCTCTGTTGACGAGAAATAGCGGCTGTTCCTTGCTGCTGTTTTATTTGAATTCTTTTGCCAGCTGCTGGAATGCGGGGATGGAATTTTTAATTGTTTGAAAATCAATACAATAGGCGACTCTGAAATAGCCGGGGCAGCCAAATCCGGTGCCGGGTACGAGCAGGAGGTTGTAGTTCAGCGCCCGTTTGGTAAACTCCACATCATCGGGAATGAGCGATTGGGGGAAGAGATAAAATGCGCCCCGGGGCTTTATGCACGAATAGCCTGATTCAATCAGGCTGTTATACAGAAAATCCCGTCTTCTCTGATATTCCTGAGTATCGACTGCAGCGTCCAGGGAATCGCCGATGATTTTTTGGAACATCGCCGGAGCATTGACAAAGCCAAGGGTGCGATGGGCAAAAATCAGGCCGTTGACAAATAAATCCACATCCTTGATCAACGGGTTTACGGCAATATAGCCAATCCGTTCGCCGGGAATCGCCAGTGACTTACTATAGGAATTTACGATGACGGAATGGACGAACAGGCTTAATATTGGCGGAACCTGAGCGTCGTCATAGACGATTTTACTGTAAGGCTCATCGGAGATAACCAGTATTTCAGTGTTAAATTCTCTTTCCTTGGCCGCTAACAAGGATGCCAGTTGCGTTAAGGCTTCCTCGCTGTAAACGACGCCGGTTGGGTTATTGGGTGAATTAAGTATAATCGCTTTGCACTTCGGGGATATGCGGGCTTGCAAGGCCTCCAGCGAAGGTTCAAAGGTTTGGGCATCGGTTGGAACAATGACGGGTTTGCCGCCATGATTTTCAATATAAAATAAATATTCAACAAAGTACGGCGCTAAAACAATCACTTCATCGCCGGGATTTAAAATGGCTTTTAATACAACGTTCAAGCCGCCGGCGGCGCCGGATGTCATGATGATATGCTGTTGCTTGAGCCCAACGCCGCTTTCTGTGCTGACTTGCCGGGCGATGTTTTCCCGTACGCCGGGATAACCGGCATTGCTCATGTAGCGATGCATTCCGGTTTCATTACTGGTCGCATATTTTCTCAGAGCGGTTTTTACTTCGGTGGGAGGCTCGTAATCCGGATTTCCCAGGCTAAAGTCATATACTTTGTCTGCGCCGTGAAGCTTACGGAGCCGTTCTCCCTCCTCAAACATGGCGCGAATCCACGAGGATTTTACTATTTTGTCCGAAATATTTTGTGAAAGCATGACTTTCCTCCTGTTAAAGAACTCAATTTAGCTGGAACAAATGCAATATAACGAAAGAGGACGTTTATCCTTTGGGTAAAGCATGGCATATCATCAGTTTACAGCATACGGCAGGCTTAATCAACTTAAAAGTTGCCAAATACTCCTCTTTGACAGCCGTTGCTTCGGCCGGTATTCTGCCGGTCAGCAGGGCGTCGATACCTCACGGCCAAAGATAACATCGCTGATCGAGCCGCAAGCAGTCGAGCAAGCTTGATCCGCCCGCCAGCTCGAGCAGACCGGCGAGGGATATCCTGGCAATGGCCAGGGCATTGCTGGCGCCGACCTTTTGATAGTAGAAGTTGTCAAGCTGTTTTGCTGATGGCTCCATTGGCCTGCCTCCTATTCAATCGTTTGCCGGCGGTCAGTGGCCGCCGGGCTGCTTTTTTCCGGCGGAAAATAACAGCAGGTCGCGATACTGAGCAGGCGTGTCGGCGTCCAGGGAACAGCCTAAATCATCCACCGGCACAAAAACCGTTTGTTCCTGAAAGAGCTGCAGCGCTACCTGCAAGCCGCCGTCCTGCCGGAAGGAGAGGAGCGCGTCGAAGCAGCTTTGATGAACGAGCGGCGGATGCTTAGGCCTGCCGTTCAGCGTGGGAACTGCTACCTTGTAGCGGCCTGTTTCCATTTCAGCTTGCAGCAGTTTAAAGGTATTTTTACCGACCAGCGGGATATCTCCCGGCAGGATAAAGGCCGCCGCCGCGCCAGCAAGGCGGCCAATTCCTGTCCGGACTGACTCCATCATATCTCCGTGCCGGTAATTAGGGTTGTGGACGACTTGTATGCGAGGATCGCCTTTCCGGGCAAATACTGCTTCAATTTCCTCGCCCCGGTATCCGGCTACCACCACCACCGTTGGGACATCGGCCTGCAGCATGCTGTCCACTGTGGACTCGATCATTGTTTTACCGTTTATGGGAAGCAACGGTTTGAATTCGCCCATCCGTTTTGACAATCCGGCTGCAACGACAAGCCCGGCATAGGGTGTTTTTTGTTCCACAGGACACTTCCTTTCTAATGAAAAACGGGCGGCTGCGTTTATGCCCTACAGGCCTGCAGCAATCGTGCTATTTTTTGTTAACAAGAACATGCACCATCTGTTTCTCTCCCGGCCTGACCTTGATTCGCAGGCAACAAATTGTCCGGGTAATTATGAGAAAATTCTATCATCAGAATAGCAGTCTAAATAATATTTGTCAATTCAGAAGATCATTTTTGGGCCGGGAATTTTTAAGTCATTGGCAGCCGGCAGCTGACCGGGCGCTGCGGTAAGGCTTAAGCGGCAATTTGCCCTGCCACCGCTAATATCGCCGGCCATCAGTCATATTTATGCTAAGCGCCGGGAAAACTTTCGTTAAGAAACAAACGCCGGGGAAAGGGCAGCGCAAGCTGGCGGGCAGCTGTAGGGGGAAAAAGGAATTTTTTAAAAAACATCACATATATAATAAAAAAATATTACCAGGAGAGGGAGACGTGCTATAATTAAACTGCAGTATTATCACAACAGAGGAGGACAAAGAAGATGAGTTTAAGAAGAGTTGAGGCGAAAAACGCGCCGGCGGCTGTGGGACCCTATTGTCATGCGGTGCTGGCGGGCGATATCCTGTATACCTCGGGGCAGCTCGGTCTTGATCCGGTTACCGGCGAGCTGCCTGAAGGCGTAGAACGGCAGGCGGAGCAGGCGTTGGAAAATTTGCATGCCGTGTTGGCGGAGGCCGGCCTGGATTTTGTGAATGTGGTGAAGACAACGGTATTTTTAGCTGATATGGGGGATTTCCCGGCGGTTAACGGGATTTACGCGCGCTTTTTTGCCGAAGGCGTTCCGGCGCGTTCCTGCGTGCAGGTTGCCGCACTGCCCAAGGGCGGTTTAGTGGAAATTGAAGCTGTCGCGGTTAAATTGCCCTAACCGATAAAAATTTATTATTAAATTCTCCGGGGCTTCGCTGTCTAGCTGAAATTAACACCGTAACTACCCGGCATTGCCGGAGAATTAATTATAATTATTATCGGGATTTTTTGAATAGTTTTATTTATGCTGCTCAAAGCTGGCTGGCGAAAGGCGGTAAATCAATCTGGTCATGAAATAATGGCGGGGCATTGACTGGTGTTTGTAAACTAGGCAAAGGGACGGTTATTTGTTGATGCGTAATCAAATCAAGATCCTCAAAGGCAATATTGCTTTCACACCGGTTTTCGGCCAGCTGGAAATTCTGGCAAACAGTTTTATCGTCATTGAAGGGAGAACAGTAAAAGGCGCTTTTACCGGTGAACTGCCGGCAAAATATCACGGTATAACTGTGACTGATTATGGTGAGGCCCTGATTATTCCCGGCTTTGTTGATCTGCACGCTCATGCGCCGCAGTTTGTCAACCGGGGTCTGGGGCTTGACGATGAACTGCTGCCCTGGCTGGAAAAATATACGTTTCCGGAGGAAGCAAAATTCAGCGATCCGGCTTATGCTGAACAGGTTTATCAACAGTTTGTGACAGAGCTGTGGAAATGGGGAACAACCCGGTCGGTATTGTTTGGCACCATTCATAAGGAGGCCACGACCAGGTTAATGGAGCTGCTGGCTGCGGCAGGGCTTGGCGGCTATGTCGGCAAAGTCAATATGGATAGAAACGCCCCGGCTTCTTTACGGGAGACAACGGAACAGTCGCTGGCCGATACCGAGGAGTTTATTCAACAGACCCAGGGCAGATATGAATTGGTAAAGCCAATCATCACGCCCAGGTTCGCGCCGTCCTGCACACCCGGTCTGATGACCGGCCTTGCCGCGCTGGCCCGCAAGTACAATACGCCGGTTCAGTCCCATTTGGCCGAGAATACGGATGAAGTTGCGCTGGTGAAAGCGTTGCATCCCGAATGCCGGAATTATGCCGGGGTCTATGATTCATTCGGTTTATTCGGCCAGCAGCCGACGATTATGGCTCATTGTGTGTATAACGATGCTTCCGAAATTGGGCTGATGGCTCAAAACAATGTTTATGTTGCTCATTGCCCTTATTCCAATAACAATTTAGCCAGCGGGATAGCTCCCGTCCGGAATTTGATTAACCGGCAAGTGCCGGTGGGGCTGGCTTCCGATATTGCCGGCGGACATGAAATATTCATTGCCAGGGTTGCCGCCATGGCGGTGCAGGTTTCGAAGCTGAAGTGGCTGGAAACGGCTAAGCGGGAACCTTTCTTTACCATACCGGAGGCTTTTTATCTGGCGACCAAGGGCGGCGGAAGCTTTTTTGGCAAGGTGGGAAGCTTTGAACCCGGTTATGAGTTCGATGCGCTCATTATTGACGACAGCCCGCCGGGGCGTCCGGGGATCCGGCAATATTCCGTGGAAGAACGGCTGAATAGATTCATTTATCTGGGGGATGACGCCAGCATTGCCGCCCGGTATGTGGCCGGCAAAAAAATTGAGCAGCCTAAGTTTAGCGCTGACAACGGCTGAAGCGGCGGGGTAAATAACCGCGCTCCACACAGGCTTAAGCTGACGCTGTCCGAATAACAACAAGAAAAGAGGCAATGCTTTGCATGCAAGTTTAACGATGTATTTGCCGCTGGTCGACTTTATTGCCGAAAGTATGGGCGAAAATACAGAGGTAGTCCTGCACGACCTTACTACCCTGAATCAGTCGGTGGTTTACATTCGCAATGGACACATCAGCGGCCGAAGCGTGGGATCGCCAATTACCGATTTTTCTTTGAAAGTGCTGAAAGATGCGGCTTTCCGGAACATACCTTATGTGGTCAACTATCCGTCAGTGGCCCAAAACGGCCATCTGCTCAAATCCGCTACTTTATTTATTAAAGACGCAGCGGGTGAGCCTGTGGGAATGCTGTGCATTAACAGCGACCATCAGGAACTGCTGGCCGCGCGGGATACTCTGGCCCGGCTCATTGTCCGGCTGAACATACCCAACCAGACCACCGCCGTTTTGGAAAATTTCACCATGAATGTGCAGGAACTGGTGGAAAACAGCATCAAGCGCATTTGCCCTGCTATTGAGACTGCCGCCGAAAAAATGAATCAGAAGGAAAAAATTGAAATTGTGGAACAGCTCAATGAGCAGGGCCTGTTTATGGTGAAAGGGGCTGTCGGGCATGCCGCGCGGTGGCTCAGGGTTTCGATACCATCGATGTACCGGTACCTGAATGCTATTGAAAATAAAAAAAATGAGTAGGCCGGGTTTGCGGCGGGCGAACCTTGTTCAGCTTAGCGCTCGGCGCCGATGTAGCTGTATAGCGTATATTTGAAGATGCCGAAGTATTTGGCTACTTTATCCCCGGATTTGGTGACCAGAAAAGCGCCGGAATCATTCAGGAGCTGGTGATATCGTAGTTAATAGAGAAAATACCCGCAACTTCTCCGGCGCCGTCCGGATATAGATTGTGCTGGATTTTAAAATTCTGCCATCCTGCGTACGGGTCAGGTAATTTAAATGGTCATCCAGTCTGGGGGATTTTCTTTCAGTGCTTCCAACACTTCATGAGAGGGGCCGTCGCCTGCTTTCCGGGACGTAACATGACCATTCTCGATGATCACAATGGAATTGTCTATGGAGCGCCTGCTTAAATCGTGCACCACAATCTCGCAATTGTTGCCAAACTGCCGGGCTATGCCCCGGGCCAGCTGGGCCAATAGATTGAGTGTTGACGGTTTGAACATGGGTCAATGTTTTTGAACTTTTTTTCATGTATTGATTTTTAAAATGTCCGTGATAAGCTATAAGCGTAGCTATGATCCAGGCAACAGGCAAGTCTGGTTTTGGGGGCAATAGAATACGTTTTGGCTGTAAGGGACTGCTTCGCGCACGGGCTATATGTTTCTGAGTTAAAGCAGCTGTCAGGCCGGAGCTATTGCCATACAAAAACAGCGATCCATTGATCGCTGTTTTTGTATGGGGATTTTCATTGATGAACAAACTGTATTTGGCAAATGCTAAAAGTGGCCGATACGTATATACTTATGGTAGGAACAGTTCTGAATTGCAGAATAAAAGCCGGAAAATTTAGCGTTTTGCACTCTGCTAAGCCGGGGAAAGGGGGTATGGCCGTGGAAATCAAACATCCTGAATGGCTGCAGCTTGAAACAGATGATATAACCTTGTACGGCTACAATCAAGAGTGGTATCGGACTTCTTTTCAAAGGACCAGAGGCTGCGGCCCGACAGCCGCTTCGATGCTGCTTTTGTATCTTAATCAACGCACAGCGGCGGCTCTGCCTTATAAGAGCGGTAGTATTGTATCGATAACGAAAGTCCTGGAGGACGTATGGCGTTTTGTTACTCCCGGCTGGCTGCTGGGACTTAACAGCACGAAGAAATTCTGCACGGGCGTGGAGGCGCTGCTCGGGCATTATGGATTGGACTGGCATTGCAGGCGAATGAGTGTTGCTGCAGTCAGGTACAAACGGGCGCCACTGGCCCAAGTGGTAAAATTCATAGAAGCCGGTATGGCAGCCGATTGCCCGGTTGCATTTTTGAATTTGCACAAAGGTCAGGTCGACGCTATGGAAAGCTGGCACTGGACCGTGCTTGTAGCTTTGGTTTATGAGGAAAGCCGGCAGCGTTATCTGGCCACCTGTTATGACGGCGGCCGGGAAATTCGCTTTGATTTAGGCCTTTGGCTGGAAACTACCAGGTTTGGCGGGGGCTTTGCCTATATCGCCGCGCCGTCTTTGCAGCACCGGCTGTAGTGATGTATGTCCCGTTCAGATTTCAGGAATGACAACAGGGCAGCTCAGGCCCAATCAGCATTTTAAAATTTTGTTATAAAACCCAGTGAAACTCCGTGGGCCTCATAAGAAGGATTGTTCGTTCTTAAACCATTGGAAACATGCATCCGCGTGTACCCGATACTTAAGGAAGAGATCTCGTTGATTTTATAAATGAATTTCGGCCCGATCCGCCACATGAAATTATAATATTCTCCTCCGGCTGGAAATCTCTTGTTATATATGATAAGACCGCCGCTAATATCGAATGCTGCCGACAGCTTGGCAGAGTAGTGTTTTCCAAAACGAAGCATATAAGCTGGCCCAATGCCGACTGCGGAGCTGTTTTTATTCTGATTCTTCCAAGTGATATCTCCCCTCGGCCGCGTGATTGTAATACCTCTATACATAGACCTATTTGGGGTTTCAATAAATTTCTCAAATAGGTGCAGGGACATTGTGTCAAGATTGCGGTCACTTCTCATTGTTGGCCTCAAGTGGTCCCACTCCAGCTTAATCTGAGAGGAGGCCGCATGGCAATATGACTTTCCCGGCAGGCAGATAAGCAAAAAATTGATGAAAATGATTAAGTAAATAAATCTACGCACAATACCATGCTCCTTTTTTTAGGCAACCTATTCTTGCTATTGTATTTGATTAACCTTCTTCAAAGATTATATAAAAATAATTTGCATCTTATTCTTGTCATGGTCAGTTTTCTATTTCACCTTCCTAGCGGAGCAGCAACCCTGCTTTGCCTGAAACAACCTGGCGTAATGAGACAATCCGGGTATCCTTGTTTTTTGTTACCAGAACATTATATATTAAAAAAATGGTTTTTGACAACTTCGCCTTATCTTACAGTTCTTTGCCCGCACTGTCGCGGTGTCGTCAGCTTATCGGCGATCTGCTCGGCTCCTCCGCCTCGCAGTTGCTATGATGGCGGCCGGGACGTTTTGATTTAGCCTTTGGCAGGGGCTTTATCTATATCACAGCGCTGCCTTACGTCGGAAAAAGGACCAGGGAAGGGGTTCCAGTCAGGTACTGCAGCAATTGGGCAGTCCATTTTTTACAACGAAAGAAAATGGTACCGGATTGGGGCGCATGAATTGTTCCTGTGGCCAGGGTGAAGTGGCCGATGACGAAGGCTTAGGAAGTGCCTCAGTTATTGAGGCTGAAATAATCGCAGCCCCAATGATAGAAAGCAATTAGCCGATGCGAGTCTTTTAACCATCATGGATAGATGAATTTTTTACGTATTTATAGGGAAAACTTACAGTAGTTGCAGGCTCCTTCAGTTAGGGGATTCGCTCTATACTCAATAGTATTTATAACACTCAACGCGTACACTTGGGTATGCCGTACACAACACTCAACTTCAGCCGTTATGAAACCATTAAAACAATAATAAAAATTAAATCATAGTTGAAGCAGCGTATGCGCACGATAGAGAAGCAATAAGGAGAAAATCCTCTGTTTGTCCCGTTTAAAAGTTTAATTTCACCGCAATAAAGGCAAACTGTACAAATAACTTTTGGGAAGGGGATATGAAAATTTCATCCTCAAGAGAACAGCGAAGACCATTAGGGGTTATGAATTCCATTTCCAGCAACTTCCTCCACTTACGCAATCCCTATGTAATCGCGTGGTGGTCGGCGGCCTTCCCCGGGTTTGCCCATCTCAGTCTGGGAAGCTATTTAACGGGGTTTCTTCTTTTTACTTGGGAGATAACGGTGAATCTTAATGCGAACCTAAATTTGGCTATCCTATATTCCTTTACCGGACGATTCGAGATGGCGAAGGAGATCGTAAACAACAGATGGCTCCTGTTATACGCCCCGGTATTTATCTATTGCATCTGGAATGGCTACCAACTGACGGTTGATTTAAATAAACTCACTATACTGGCGCAGCGGAGCGAGTCCAAAATTGCCCCTGAGAGTATTTCTTACTATGAAATTAATACTCTTGACAGACGCATACCTTGGGTCAGCGTGGCGTGGACATTCTTAACACCCGGACTGGGACATCTTTACACTCATCGAACGCCTACCGCCTTTTTTTTGTTAATCTGGTGGATCGCCGGCTGTTATTTTTCCAATATATTGCAATCCATTCAGTTTACAGCGCTGGGGTTGTTTGACGAGGCGAAGGCAGTCTTAGATCCCCAATGGCTGATATACCTGCCTTCTATATTTGGCTTTGCTTTGTATGACGTGTACGTAAACACGGTAGAGTATAATCGCTTATTTGAGCAGGAACAAGCGAAAATGCTGGAGAAAGAATACCAAGATCCAGCCTTTCAAATGCCATTGCGCGGAGGTAATAAGATGCATGTGGTCGCGTCATTTGAACATTCATTGCATTTAGAATTAGCGGTAACAGATTTGGAGCAAAAAGGTATTGCCCAGAATAGGATATGTGCGATACCGCTAAGTACAATGAAAAAAGAACGGCAACTATTAGATAATATTCATCGGTCTGATGGTGAAAGCATGTTTGATATTCCTACTATCCTGGGAACAATTTTGATGGTGTTCGGCGTGCTTTGGGGCTTCATGTGGAAGTGGGGGCCTATTATTGGGGGATTAATTGGACTGTTCCTTGGAATGGCAGTTGGATTGTTATTTAAGTATTTTCTCTATATACGCAACAGCAGAAATATAATCAAAGGAAAAGTTACCGAGGTGTTTGTTGTCGTTGATTGTAAGCCTGATGAAGTAAAAGTAGTTGAGGATGTATTCGAAAGACATTTAGCAATTGGAATTGGTGTAAAGAAATAAACTGTGGAACTGGGAGGCTATATTAAGATAAACCCGCCCGATTCCGCCGTCCAAATCTTTCAGATGCAACCTTTTTTCACTGAAATGAGAGTGCAGTGGTAGCGGCGCCATATTCTTTAAAGTAATATTAAATACATTAGATTTGCAAACTGTGAGAAAATGTTTTTATGCGGCCAGGAGGTTGGTCGTTTTTTTTTGCTAAATGACTATCATAACAACGGAGACAAGGGGGATATAAAACAATGAGAAAGCTAACTGTCAAGGAAACAGCCTGGTTAAAAATATTTCATCTATTATTTGTGGGTGCCTGGCTTGGTGGACAAATGTCACTTATTCTAATTCAACATATAAAATATAATTTGGCTTTACCTGAACATCAATACGGAATATTAGCATCTGTCAAAGCAATCGACGATATTGTCGTAGTAGGTGGAGCTGTTGGTTGTTTGTTAACAGGGCTAGTTTACTCGCTGGTGACCCCATGGGGATTTTTTAAGTTCCGGTGGGTTGGTGTAAAATGGATTTCTACTATATTGCTAATCTTGTTTGGAACTTTTTTTCTAGGGCCATGGCTTAACGAAATGACGCAGATTTCCGCTAACGAGTATGCGTTGGCATTGATGAACCGACAATATTTATATGATGAAAAAATGAATATGATTTGGGGAAGTCTTCAATTTGGTGTAAATATTTTTTTAGTAATCATCTCTGTACTAAAACCTTGGAAACGACAAAAAAATCAAATGGAACAGCTGATAAAGGCTTGAAATGCTAGGTTTTTCTAGGCTCTTTTTTGAACTTGCAAAAGTTTTTAAATGAGTGATGCCAATGTTCATTACTATGGATCATGGCGCGTGATGAATTTACAAAGAAAATGATAAATTTAGCCGAGTGAACTTGCAATTTCACTCGGCCTATGTTATTATCTTATTAAGCACCATCCCTATAGTGAGCTAGAGATTAATCCAAGTATTTCAGAGTTAAAGTTTTCTGAAGTGGTCAAGTGGTTTAAAATTCTGGATTTTAGGATAGTGTTTTTTGTTTACCATTAATTTATCCTCTCACCAAAAGTATTGGTAAGGACTGTTTGAAACAAGTTTTTTCAGCTAGTAGTGATCCATTTGGAGTCTGTTCGGGTGAATCGAATTTCATTGAGTTTGGAATAGGTTGTTTGAGATTGTCGTGTATCGAATGCTATAGGGATGGTGCGAAAATAGGTAGGTTAACTCCTATCTATTTTTATTTATGGCTTTAGCCAGTGGAGCGCGTGAGTTTTGCGCTCCACAATAAACCACCCGCTATGCGGGGCGGAACGAATTTATCTAAAAAATCAGCTTTCCGTTATAATTCCAAATCCCCTGCTAAAATTTATTTATTTAGCAGGGGATTTGGAATTTGTACCGCAAGATCATTGCCGAATTGGGGTCTGTAATGTAAATAGTTTTGCGCTTAGTCATTCTAGATAAAGAAGATTGTACTTAGGGCGTATGAAATTTTGCCCGATCAAGCTCAATCCAAAATCTTACGCCTTGCTCCAGATTCTCTGCACCAAAGCTGTTATGATGACGTTCCTGGATTGCCTTTACAATGGCCAGGCCTAAACCTACTCTGCCGTCTTCCCGCGGCCGGGCCTGGTCTGCGCGGTAAAAACTGATCCATATTTTATCCAGACTATCATCGGCGATATGGCTGCCTGAATTCATTACTGACAGGCGGATTTTATCCCCGCAGGGCGTTAAATCGAGGGAAATAATCTTATCCTGATTGACATGGGAAAGCGCATTGTTAATAAAGTTTACGATGACCTGTTCAATTTTACCCCGGTCTGCATATACCAGGAGTCCATTGCTGGCGGCAACTGATAATTGTATGCTTTTTTCGGCAAATATGGCGGTGTATTTATAGAGTACTTGTTGCAATAAAGCAGCGATGTCAAATACTGTTTTATTCAGCCGGAAATACTCTGAGTCGAGCTGCGCCAGATTCAAAAGATCTTTGACCGTTTGATCCATTTTCCGGGCTTCATCCATAATGACTTCACAGTAGAAATTTTTGTTGGTCTCATCTTCCATCACATTGGCCTTGAGCCCTTCGGCATAGCCTGAAATCAAGGAAATGGGGGTTTTAAGCTCATGGGAAACATTGGAGACAAACTCTTTGCGCAGGTGCTCCATCTGCCGCTTTTTTTGAATGTCTTCCGTAAGGCGCTGATTTTGCAAATGAAGCTCCTTGATGGCTAAGTCCAGTTGATCGGAAAGATAATTAATGCTGTCAGCAAGATCGGCTATTTCATCATTGCTTTGGGGCTGGCACTTTTTTCTGAAGTCGAGATTGGCCATACTGTGGGCAATCTCTTTCAACTGAATGATCGGGTGGGTGAACCGCCTGGCAAAGATCACCGTCCAGATGCAGCCCAATAAAATGACTGGTATGGCGGTAAATCCCATAAACTGATTGGCGATAGCAACGCTTTCCGTTATGCTCGATAAACGAATCCGCAGCATCAGAACATCGTCATTTTGCAGCTTGCGCTCCAAAACGAGGTAGTCTCTATTTAAAATAGGGTCTTTCTGAATTTCCAGAATGAATTGGTCATTGATGGATTGGTCTACTTTTAGATAATTGGAGGATACATTTGCTCTAGAAGCTTGATCCGGCGATGCAGTGGCTTCCGGGAAAAAGGGCTTCCCATTGATAAGGCGGTAAATGGAACTGTATTTGGTTATACCGTCTGCACCGGTAATCCGGATAGAAACACTCATGTCGCTTTCCAACTGTGCCAGGGTGGACGCGATTTTACCCAGGTCATCCTTATACAGGTCATCAATAATCTGACTGCTGTGGATTAACAGGTCCTGTTTTTTGCTCATATAGTATTTTTCAAGATATTGCGTATTTAACAGCCATACCAGGCCGACATACAACAGGACCAGGCCAATCATACCAAGATACAGTTTGGTTTTAATCGGAACCCTCATTTTATTTCCTCGAATATGTAGCCCAGTCCCCTGACGGTTTGAATCCATTTGCTCAGGGTCCCGAGTTTTATTCTTAGTCTGTTGACATGCGTGTCTACGGTCCGCAAATCGCCGAAATAGTTATAGTCCCAAACCCGTTCGAGGATCTGTTCGCGGCTTAAGGCCTTACCGCGATTCATCGCTAAAAACAGCAGCAAGTCATATTCTTTCGGGGTCAGATTCAAAGGCTGCTCGTCCAAATAGACTTCGTGAGCGGCGGTATTAATTGTCAGGCCGCCAAATTGAAACGGCATATCCGCTATGATTTCGGTCCGGCGCAGCAGCGCTTTTACTCTGGCCACTAAAATTTGCGGACTGAATGGTTTGGTAATATATTCGTCGGCGCCGATTTCAAACCCAAACAATTCATCCGCCTCTTGGCTGCGGGCGGTCAGAATGATGACCGGTATGTTGTATTTTGCGCGGATTTCCCGGCATACGCTCCAACCGTCTCTTCCCGGCATCATGATGTCTAATATCACCAGCGCGATATTATCGGAGAGTAACGTTAACGCTTTTTGTCCGTTTTCGGCCTCTAGTACATCATAACCGGCTTTGCGTAAAAAGTCTCCCACTAACTTGCGCAGGCGGAATTCATCATCTACGATCAAGATGGTTTCTTTAACCATAGCACACCTCTCAGATTAATTGTAATGAAACGGATACAATATCCCTTTTAGTATTTTACTCTTAAATTGTGACAAAATTGTAACAAATTTGTCACAGAGTTGTAAACTAGTTTGTTTACAATGAAGTCATCTATTCATTACCCGCTAATTACCTTTCTCAATAGACTTTGCTCTGATATGCCAGAGAAGCGGGTGTCTTAGAAAAGATGAATTCACCAGTTTGAGAGGGATAGGATGAAGTCAATTCAAACGCCGCACAGAGAAAAAATCGATGCGATCTATATCGTCAGGGCCTTAACCATTATTGGAGTCATACTGGTTCATGTCTCGTCAGTACCTGTTGGGATGGTAACTCCAGAATCAAAAACATTTGCCATTTACAATTTTATTAATATTTTTAACAAATTCGGAACGCCTACGTTTATTTTTCTTAGCGCCTTTGTATTGTTTTACAGCTACTTTAATCGTCCTTTTACCGGAAAATTGATTTTGGAATTTTATAAACGACGTTTTCGGTATATTTTGCTTCCTTACCTGATTTTTTCGCTGGGCTATTATGGTGTGCAATGCTACTTGTATGGGAAAAGCTGGGAAGGATTTGTTAGTCACGCTTCGTTTACGGAGTTTTTTTACATGTTGCTTATAGGTAAAGCATTTTACCATCTCTATTTTGTTTTTATTAGCATTCAATTTTATTTACTGTTTCCTGCCCTGCTATGGTTGTTACAGCGATATCGTTATCTTACCAGACATTTGATTTGGACAGGCATTGTCCTGCAATGGGCGTTTGTGCTGGTTAATCATTGGGAATGGCAATATGCTGACAAAGGATCTCTTTGTTTTTCATACATCTCTTATTATTTCCTTGGCGCTTTCTTGGGAATTCATTATGAATCTGTTAAAAAGTGGATTTTATTTACCCGGGAACGCATTCGATCATATCAAATCTGGGTTTGGCTGATTTTGTATTTGGGTTGGGGCTCAGCGGCAATCGCCAATGTCTATATCTGGTATCAGTTAAGGGCCGATGGCATTATCCTGCATGCGCTGGTGTATGAGGCGCTGTGGCATCTCCATGCCTATATAACCGCTCTGATTCTATTTCAGGTCTCCTGCTTTTTGCTTGACCGGCTAAGCCGCGTGTGGGTTAATACTCTCTTGCATCTTGGTACAGTTTCTTTCGGCGTATATCTTCTGCATGCCGGGTTGTTGGCTTTTTATTTTAGCATCCCGATGGGAGATTCACCGTTTGTTTACCATTTATTTGTAACGGGAGGGTTTTTGTGGACACTTTTTAGCTCGTGGATTATCGTTGGACTGGCGTTTCAATTGACAAATGGGGCCTGGATACTTTTCGGCCCTCTACCGGCGGCGAATCTGTTTCGTCAAGAGTATACAGGGGCGGCGGAAAGAGTTCCTCGTATACAGGCTCAATGAGCAACAATGATTGCCCCGTCCCCCCGTTTGATGGACAGTCCTAAAGGTGCAGCAAGCGGGACAATTACAACCAGGAACCCTGCGGATTTCGCGGGGTTCCTGGTTTTTCTTTTTTCATTAACTATAGGATACTGCGTAAGATACAGAAACATAACGTTGCCCATAATCGTTGTATCGTATACAATAAAACGTATTACTGTTATAAGGGGATTTTGTTTATGAACCAAACTGCGAATCGTCCAGTGACCATACAAGCATTAAAAGCAAAGCTTTTAGCTGCTTATGAATACTTAATAGAACACAATGATCAGGAAAATGCCGGCAAAGTCAAGCAATTAGCGGGTAAATTAGTCAATAAGGAATTTGCCATTGCATTTTGCGGACATTTTTCTGCAGGAAAATCAACGATAATTAATCGCTTGGCGGGAGAAAATCTGCTGCCGTCAAGCCCGATCCCAACCAGTGCCAATCTTGTTAAAGTCAAAGCGGGCGAAGCCTATGCAAAGGTATTTTTTAAAAATGAAAAACCTCGTTTATATCTCGCTCCGTATGATTATCAAATGGTAAAGAACTATTGCAAGGATGGAGATCAAATACAGTCAATTGAAATTAGCCATTCAGATTCCCGGCTGCCAACTCAAACCGTAATTATGGATACCCCCGGTATTGATTCTGCAGATGACGCGCATCGCATTGCTACGGAATCGGCCATTCACCTTGCTGATTTGATTTTTTATGTCATGGATTATAATCATGTTCAGTCAGAATTGAATTTTATGTTTACCAAAGAGCTAACCGAGGCCGGCAAAGAGGTTTATCTTGTGATTAACCAGATTGACAAGCATTCCAGTCAGGAACTCGCTTTTTCGGAATTTCAAGCAAGTGTGCTTGAAGCATTCTCTTCATGGGGTGTACAACCGGCTGATATTTTTTACACTTCTTTAAAGAAAGATGACCATGAATATAATCAATTTCCTGCATTGCAGGCTTTTTTGGCGGAGCGGTTGAAGAAGAAAGACAGCTTACTCCTTCAATCCATTTTTCATTCCCTGCAAAAAATCATCAAAGACCATTTGGCTGTAACTGAAAAGAAGAATGAACTGGAGCTTCAGCCCTGCAAGGCGATCTTAAATGAATTATCCGCTAAGGAGCAGGCAGCTTTAGCGGATAACTACAACAGACTGAGTGAAGAGAAAAACGCTCTAAGCGCCGGGAGCGAACAGGCGGAAAGCGACTTTGATTCCGGGGTCAATAAAATCATGACAAATGCCTATCTAATGCCCTTTCAAACCAGGGCGCTGGCGGAAGTCTATCTTGAAGCTTGTCAGCCCGGTTTTAAGGTTGGATGGCTGTTTACCAGACAAAAAACCTTGGCTGAGAGACAGGACAGATTAAATCTCTTTTACCAGGATATACTTGAAAAAACAAAATCCCTGGTGGAATGGCATCTGCGTGATTTTCTGTTAAGATTTTTAAAAGCAAAGCGACTTGAAAACAAAGAACTGCTTGCCAAAATCCAGGGCTTTCGTGTTCATTTCTCAAGCGAATTATTAGCCGCCGCAGTAAAAACGGGCGCGCGTTTATCAGGCGACACTGTTTTAAATTATACCGATGATGTGGCAAATCAAATCAAGCGCATTGCGCAAAGCGGTCTGGCTGAGCTTAAGATCGAAATACTCAATGCTTTAGCTGATAAACAGGCAGCCGGCCAAGCGAGGTTCAGCCAGCAATCGGCAAGCCTGGAACGGTACATTACCGCTCTGGCGCAGGTGCAACAATCTGAAGCGGTCAGGAGCCTTGGAAAAACCAAGCTCGAAACGTTGCTTAGCGAGACCAATGTGATGCGGGAGGACCGCTTGCAGTTGTTTGCTTTGCAGGAAGAGGATTTTGAGGTCGTTTACGGGAAAGCGGGACAGGTTGAGCAGGTGCAGAAAAAATCGAGTCTCCCGATGAACAAGCCACCCCTTAAAGAAAACGCTCCAGTACCCGCCGCACCATCAGACCGGATAAAACAGACAGCTGAAAAGCTGAAGAAGACGGCGCGGCTTGTCAAGGGTTTGCCGGGCTTTACGAAGCTTGCCGGGGAAATGGAGGGAAAAGCGGCAAGATTGGAGCATAAAGGCTTTACGGTTGCGTTATTCGGAGCATTTAGCGCCGGCAAATCTTCTTTTGCCAATGCGCTGATCGGAGAGCGGGTTTTACCTGTTTCACCAAATCCAATGACTGCGGCAATATGCAGAATCAAGCCGGTCGATAGGGCTTTTCCGCATGGGACTGTTCTCATTAAGCTTAAAGAGGAACGCGGGATGCTGGAAGATGTAAATCAGGCCTTGAAGCTATTTGATTTTCAGGCCGAGAGTTTAGCCGGTGCAAGGGCAAAGGTAGAAAAGCTCAAGGGGCATTTGGGTTACCTGGGGGCAGCTGAGAAGACAAATTATGCTTTTTTGCAGGCGTTCAGCCGCGGGTATGCTGCTTTCAGCGGACAGCTAGGTACAGTATTGAAAAAAACGATCACTGAATTCAGTGATTATGTTGCAACAGAAGAAAAGTCCTGCTTTGTCGAAGGGCTTGATCTTTATTATGATAGTCCGTTAACCCGCAAAGGAGTTACTCTCGTCGATACCCCGGGGGCGGATTCAATTAATGCCCGTCACACCGGAGTCGCGTTTGACTATATCAAAAACTCGGATGCTATTCTGTTTGTAACCTACTATAATCATGCGTTTTCAAAAGCGGATCGGGAGTTTTTAATTCAACTGGGGCGCGTAAAGGATTCGTTTCAGTTAGATAAAATGTTTTTTATGATCAATGCCATTGATTTGGCCGATAACGAGGAAGAAAAGGAAACCGTTATTGAATATGTTCATGACCAGCTGATTAAATACGGAGTCGGAAATCCGCATTTATATCCATTGTCAAGTTTACAGGCCCTGAAAGAAAAGCAAGAACAGACCGGAGTGTCAGGTTCGGGAATGCCGGCTTTTGAGGAGGCTTTTTATCATTTTATTACAAATGACTTGGCGAATCTGGCGGTGGCGGCATCCGAAAATGAACTGAGCCGTGTTTCCCGTTTGGTGGCAAAGCTCATTGACAGTACCAGGGAAGATGCTGCGGTTAAGGAGCGAAAACGGACAAATATTGAAGCGGAAAAGGCTGGGATAAACGCAATTCTGACACAGCAGACAGCACAGGATTTAAAAAAACGCCTGAATCAGCAAACAGAAGTATTAATTTATTATGTAAAACAGCGGGTGTTTTTGCGTTTTAATGATTTTTTTAAAGAAGCATTCAATCCCAGCGTATTGCGCAATGATGGCCGCAACCTGAAAAAAGCTTTGCAGGATGCCCTTAACGAATTAATCGAACACATTGGCTTTGACTTTGCCCAGGAAATGAGGGCAACGACGGTGAGGCTGGATCGTTTTGCGGAAAAAATAACAGCGGAGTATCAGCTTGGACTTGTCGAAACCCTTCATGGGTTTAATCAGGATTTATCTTTTTCCCTGTTCGAAGGTAAGGAGAAAGCGCAAATTGATTTTGATGCAGCTTTTAAAGATATGCAGTACGAGCTGTTTTCGAAAGCAATGGCTTATTTTAAGAATCCCAAATCATTTTTTGAAAAAAATGACAGTAAATTAATGAGTGATGAGCTTTATCGTGTGCTTAACACCGCAGCAGATACGTATTTACAGAATGAGCAAAAACGAATAGAGGCTCTGTATGGACAGGTTATGGAGGCTGAGTTTGAGCAGTTAATCCTGCAAATGGCGGAACAAACGAATGACTTTTATTTAAGCCTGCTCTCAGCCTTAGATGGCGGAGTTCCGGCAAGTCAGTTAATGGAGGTCCAGCAAAGCTTAGCCAACTTAAATAAAGGATAAGTCGCCAAATGAGTATTTCGACAAAGGCTGCTCAGTGGGGCGCCATGATAGCTTCCAGCCCTCTTGTATATTCCATTTCATAATCTTTCGTTTTGATATTCTAACATCCGCAAGGCCTCTTCGTATGCAATCTTAGCATATGGGAATTCCAAGCCCTGCGCCGGTATCTTTAGTCGTAATAAACGGCGTTCCGAGCTTATTAAGGATGTGATCATCAATACCGGAACCCTGATCACTTATAGACAAAATGACAGTATCATTTCCCCGCAATGTTTGTATCTCCAGATTACCTCCGGATACCATCGCCTCAATGCTATTACGTACCATATGAAGCAGCATTTGACGTATCTCGTTTTTATCTAATCGTAAGTTCGGCAGGGGCCTAAGATTAAGCTTTATCCATACTTTTGCCGCCATCGCCTCCGCGTTTATTAAAGGAAATACTGATTCAATTATCTGGTTTAAGGAACACAATTCCAAGTGAGCCAGCTTTTCCCGGGACAAATTAGATATCTTCGTATAATCGTATTGTTTTGTCAACTTCTTCTATCAGCAAATTAAATTTGTCATTATCGGCTTGATATTCCGGCTTTTTTTCAAAAAACTGCAGATAGCCGCATATGGTAGTCAGTGGGAAAGCAAAATGGCTTAATCCTTCAGAAACCCGCAGTTGATTAAGCGGACTGCGGGCCTGGCTGCGTAAAATAAACGAAAAATGTTGTGCCTTGCTTACTGGTATCAATTTTAATTGCTGCATTATGACGTTGGGCTATTTGATAGCAAATCGGCAAACCTAATCCTGTCCCTGTATCTTTAGTAGTACAAAAGGGTGTACCCAGATGGTCAAGGATATGCGAGGGGATTCCAGAGCCTTGATCACTAATGGCCAGAATGATTTTATTTTCTACTGATGTGGTGCGAATAATTAAATTTCCTCCAGACGGCATAGCTTCAATTCCGTTTCGTACTAAATTTAGCAATAATTGACGAATTTCATTTTCGTCCAGTAACAATTCGGGGATTTTATTCAGTTCAAGCGTGACTTGTACTTTTGAAGAATTGCCATCTGCTCGAACTAAGGGCGATAATGCGTCAATGATATGATTTAAAGAACACTTTTTTAGAGAAACTCTTTTCTGATGGGATAGAGAAAGGTATTCATGGATAATGTTATTGGCTCTATCCAGTTCTTCAATCATTAATATAATTTTTTCTCTGTCGGTTTGGTAAGTTTTTTTGCCGCCAAGTAACTGTAAATAACCGCGTACGGTTGTCATAGGGTTTCTAATTTCATGTGCTACAACTGCTGCCATACTTCCTACCATATTCATCCGGTCAAATGTCATTTGCTCTAACTTTTTCCTGTAAGTGACATCCCGGATTACCCCTTCTAGTGCGAGAAGCTGTCCATTCTCAGCGTAAATAGGTGCACATTTTTGCTCAATCCATAGAGTGGTTTTATCTTTTTTTATTAATCGTATTGTCAATGGCAGCTCTATGGAAGTCGGTATTTGATTGATAAAATTTCTAAATACAGAATAGTCGTCCGGATGTACTAATTTACAGCTTAATGAACTATCGGCGTAAAATTCGGCAGGGGCGTAGCCTGTGACAGTTAAAACAGAGGGACTTACATAATCAAGTTTTTTCTCAGGGAATAATTGGTAACAATAAATTATATCAATTGCGTTTTCCAGTAATTGGCGGTATTGAGCTTCCTTTTTCATTAACTCTGTGCGGGTTTTTTCAAAATATAGCATTAAAGTGCCAATAGCAATAATGAGACGAAGTATTCCTCCCAGGGCGTAACCCCAAGGAAGTAGCCATGAGCCATGCATAATAAAAGGCGTGGAAAAGTTGATAAGGCTCAAAAAGAGGTAAGCGTAACCGGTAATTAATCGGCCTGAATTCTGTAGTTTACGGTGGCGTATAAAGGTTAATCCAACCCAAATCCCGGCGAAACAGCAGGTATAAATAGGGAGTAGAATTTTATAAATGAATGGTATTGCCTGAAAGTTTAAAACGGTACTTGCAAGTAAAGTAATAGCAGCGCCATACAGCCAATGTCTATTAAATGGTTTACTTATAAAGCCGTAAGTGCTATAAACAATCGTCAAAACGGAAATATATGTAAGTAGCTGGTAGATTGTCAAGCCTAAAGCAGAGCTTTTCCAGACAAATACGCCTGAATCCAAAGCAGCATACCTTAAGATAAAGACAAGCCAGCCTAAGACCCAGAAGCCCATATATCGCTTTCGGTACATAATATACAAGTATAGAGAAACAAGGACGATAGCAATTGTCCCAACCAGTGAACCCATTACAGATAAATAGATATAATCCATAATTACTAATAACTCCTGTAAATCCAATAAGTCTCCTGCCTTATAAATATTAATTCTCTGGAAAATACTGAGATCCTTCTATGAAGGTAACTTGAAGCGTAAATAATGTATAAATTTGTAAAATTATCTGTTGCTGTACTTTTTTAGCGGTGAAGATCTACTATTTTAATTAGGGATCACACTGAGAAATCCAGATCATGACCCCAAGTCTGGCTAATGCTAAGAAATGCCGCTACAACTTTTGCAAGCTATAGCGGCATCTTGTTCTGGATTAGGTTGGGTAGATCATACTGTTTTGCATTATTTGGCCGGCAATATTCGGATATGAGTTGCAGAACTTGGGGAAGGCAAGGCTGGAAAGTACCAGGACTTCTGCATTTGTAACGGCAATAGTACCATCCTGGTGTGGGGGATGATCAATCAATCCGTTAATCCCAATCGGCTGTCCAGGTAAGATGGTACGCGAATCTGGTATTGATCGTTTTTTTGATTCCAGTATACCTGAGATCAAAATATTGAATGCATAGCTTGTATCTCCTTGAAAGGTAATACGATCTTCCGAGTGGCATTGTACGATTACACCGCAGCGGTGTATGAATTTCATCGCATCCGTATCAGACAATCCTTGCAATATTGCAATTACTTGGGTCGGTGAGGCTTTTAGCCGAAAGGATAAAACCTTCCATAGATATTCCGGGCAGACTAGTTGGCTGTTTATAATACTAGAGGTTTCGGCAAATTCAGCGTAAAACCATTTTTTCGCCTGATTATTCAAGTGTGTTCGTTTACGGGCTTGACGGAAAAACGGTGAGCGTACTGTCTGTAAATGTTCTATATCATCTACCAACAGTACATAGGGAGTCAGCAAGCCATATCCTTCATCTACGAAGTTCCTTCCAAACCGCTGAAAGCCAAATTGTTCGTAAAGTCTTATTAAATGAAAATTGCAAACGCCAAAACTAAAGAGTATTTGTTGTTTGCAATATATTTCGTAACTTTTTGAAGAAAGCAAATATGGTACTGTGGAGTTCCGGTAAGCTGGTAAAACCATAAATTTTGAAGTGTAAGCAAACTTTTGATTATTATTGAACTGTGCGAATCTTCTTAAAGAAAGAGCCTGCACCCAAAAAGGGGAGAAATCGCTAACTTCTCCTATATTGATTCTTAATGTTCCAATAATGTCTGAGCCGGATTTAGCATATAAAAGTATACCCCATTCATCAAGTTCATCATATAATAATCTATTCAGGTGATCCATGTTGGGAAAGCGCTTGCGCATTTCTTCGGCATAGATTCGGTAACGCAGATGATAGATTTTCAGTTTTTCTTCCCGAGTTGTGGCAACGGCAATTTCTATTGCTGTTGCTTTTTCAGTATAGGATACTGTGTTTAAATGTTTGGGTGTCATAATTTGTCTCTCCTCCATAATAGTTATTGTCGTAAGCTTATTAAATGGCATTACGCATTCATAACCATCACCCCCTTAACTTAGGGGGATACGGAGAGACAAGAAATTAAACCTTGCGAAAAATGTATTTATTTGTTGGAAAACGAGATTTTTTAAAAATAATATCAAAAACCTCTTCGTCGGAGTATCCACTCACGGTGAAGAGGTTTTTAGTTATTAACTATTTATTGGGAATTTTAAAATAAACAGAAATAGTAGTTCCTTGGCCGCTGGTTTTAATATTTATTGAAGCATTATGCCTATTGGCGATCTGGTAGCATATCGGGATACCCAAACCAGTGCCAGTGTCTTTACTGGTGATAAACGGTGTTCCCAATTTGCTTAGCACATGTGCGGGTATTCCGGAGCCTTGGTCACTGATAGAAAGGATAACCGAATTGTTTTCATGGAATGTTTTTATTATTAAATTACCTCCGGATGGCATTGCTTCAATACTATTTCGTACCATATTCAGCAACATTTGACGTATTTCGTTTTTATCTAACAGTAAATTTGGCAGGATAGTAATAAGATCAAGATCTATATATACTTTTGAAGCGACCGCATCTGCTTCTATTAGAGGAAATAATGACTCAATTATTTGATTTAAGGAGCACAGTTCCAAGTGAGCCATTTTATTTCGCGATAGGGCAAGATATTCCCGGATAATAGTATTAGCTCTGTCAATTTCTTCTATCATTAACTTAAATTTACCCTTGTCGGCTTGATAGTCTTTCTTTTTTTCAAGAAGTTGCAGATAACCGCGAATGGTCGTCAGCGGATTTCTAATTTCATGAGCCACCGTAACTGCCATATTTCCAACCATATTCATACGATCAAGGGAGGCGGCAACCTGTTCTAACGTTTTTCTTGCGGTAATATCGCGAACAATGCCTTCCAGTGCTACTGATTTTCCGTTTTTATCTAGAATTGTGACGCATTTTTGCTCTATCCATAGTATAGTATTATCTTTTCGAATTAAACGCAACGTTATAGGCAGCGCAATTCCTTGAGCGAGATTTTTAATAAAATTGTCGAACATTTGACGGTCATCAGGAAAAATTAATTTATAAACTAATTGATCATCTGCATAATATTCCTCAGGCTTATAACCTGTAATGGAAAAAACAGCAGGGCTAATGTAATCAATTCTAGCAACAGGCAGCAGTCGGTAATAATAAATGATATCAATGGCGTTTTCCATAATAAAGCGGTATTGGGTTTCTTTGTTAATTAAATTTACTCTGCTTCTTTCCAAAAAGACCATTACCGTACTAATTGTAATTATTAGCCTTAAAATACCGCCGGTTACTGCGATCAAGCGGGGGGAAGTTTCAATGAATAAAGGCATAATCATAGTAAGTATACTCCATAAGGCGAAGGCGGTACCGGTGATTATTCTACCCATTCCGGTTAAGTCCACATAGCGGATAAAGACTACAGCGATCCATCCCAATACTACGCCTGCAAACCAGGTGGGAGGCAGCAGCTTATAAACAAGAGGAAACTGCAATAGAAAAAACATAATACTGATGAGTGAACTAAAGACAGCTCCATAGATCCAGGCCTTTTTGAAGCTGCGTTCAATGAAAATATAGGTGCCCCATACAAAGGTCAAGCTGCAGCCAATAAATAATAGCTGATAGATAATAAAGGGAAACAATGTTTGTTTCCAATTGAGCATTCCAGAATCAAAACAGATATTACGAAGTAAAAGCATAAACCAGGCAATTGTCCAAATTGCAATAAAGCGTTCACGGTACAAGAAATATAAATAAATATAAACAAGAATCATTGAGAGTGTTCCAGATATTGCACCGATAATTGTTATATGAAAATAATCCATAGATTCTCCTACTAATACAATTATTTACATTTGAATTATTCCACAAAAGGTGGTTATTTCCTTTGCAATGAATAAATCTCTTACCTGACAAACGGCTGAAATCTATATTGGAGACCGAATTCAAACAGACATTGAATAAAGAGTCAATGTCTGTTTGAAGTTCAACAAGCTATCAAGAAATATGATATTGTTAAATTATTCAATTCACTCCGTTAAACGCAAGCCAAACTCGTCCAATAAGCCTTTATGCCCGGCAGCGGTGACACGTACTGCCCGGCCGTCGGGTAAGCTTTCCAGCCATTTAAGCTCAAACAGCCGCTTGGCAAGTGAGGCGTCTAAGCCTCCGGAGGTGGTACCGGCGTCGCCAGCAAGGGTTGTTTGCGGTGCGCATTCGAACGATTGCAGGCAATATGACGAGTTGTCAGTTGCGTAAGGTAGCTGATTTGGCCGACCAATATGGCCGGGGGCAGGTGCATATTGCCACCAGGCAATCGGTAGAACTGCACTTGGTAGAACCAGTTAGCGTCAATTTTGGCAGAGATCCATAATTTTGGCTTGCTTTCGGGGTAAAACTAAAATTGCCGTTAGTGGCTGTCCGGATTCCTGCGCCAAGCCGCAAATCAATGATGTTGGACTGCTTATCATTCCGGAACCCGCCCTGTACCGGCTGTAAATGCTGCATGCGGGGCTGCAATGCCGGAGCTATGGAAGTGCGTGCCGAAAAGGCAGGGGATAACCGGCGAGCGGATTGGCAGCCTGGTAAAGCGTGTTGGTATAACGGACTTTCAGCAAGAAGTTTTGCATGGAATTCATGAGGGAAAAGTAAGAACAGACTGATTTTGGCTATGTCAATTTGGGTCTGTACGAAGCCGTGAAGAGAGTATAATATAGAATATGAATATTGAAGTTAACGGCAAGAGACTTTTGGCAACGCCAGGTAATAAATTATAGCTTAAGCTATGGACATATTCTTTTAATGGGGGATGTATAACATGGAACTAGAGGAATATATAAAAAGCAAAGTATCCGGGTATTATTGGAATGATGATGTCAATTGCGCGACAACTATGCTAAAAACGTTGGCGGAATTGTATGAAATAGAATTGGACAGGCAGGTAATTGACTCGGCAATAGGCCTGCATGGCGCCGGCGGCTTTGGCGCGCAATGCGGCCTGGTTGAAGGTTCTTTGATGCTGCTTGGTATTTTTGGGAAAGAAAACAAGCTGTCGACAGAGATAATCATTGCTTTATGTTATTGTTTTGCGCAGGAATTTGAAGAAGAATTCGGGAGCTTGTTATGCAAGCAATTGCGTCCCCAGGGTTTTAAGCCGGATAATCCGCCGCATTTATGTGAAGGACTGACCAATCGGGCTGTGAAATTTACTGCTGAATACTTGGAAAGAAAAATTGGATAATGCCATCTGTCTGACTATAACACAAAGGTCATACTTTTAATGGCAGCAGGGCAGGGAATTACCGGAGAGAGTCTGTTCAGTTTGAATGCTCCTTATTCATCGCCACTGGCAGCGAAGCTGGTAATAGAACAACTGTAACAGACCTGGTAAAAATAGGAATATTGATTGCAGCGGGTAAACTAAGCGCCGGAAAAATCAATTACAATATATTGACATGATATTGACATGGAAAGAAAATGCAACTATTATTAGTACTATATGAACTTTCCGGGTACTATAAGTATGAATAAGGAGTGATTTTTTGCGTAATCGGATCATGATGGCCACAATTGAAGAAATCAATGAGAATGGCATCAAATTTACGATGGCTGAGCTGGCCAAGCGCCTGGCAGTGAGCAAAAGTACATTATATGAACATTTTACTTCCAAAGAAGAGTTGATTGGGACAGTAGTCGATTCACTTCTGGAAAATGTGCGCCAACAGACGGAAAAAATAATTGACAGCAATCTGGATATTAAGGAAAAACTTAAAGCAGTACTGTTAACTGAACCGAATTTAGGCGGATTGATCAGCAACCGGTTTATTTTTGATCTAAAACGGTATCTGCCGGATGTATGGAAAAGATGCGATGCGTATCGCGAATACTCATGGCAGCGGGTCGAAGCTCTTTTAGACCAGGGCATTACAGCCGGATACTTCCGCCCTATTGATCTGGCTATTGCAAAAGTGATTTATAACGCCACAATAAATGAGCTGCTCCATGAGAACTTTTTAATCAGGAACAATTTAACTCTTCTTGATACTATAGGAAAAGCGATGGATATTCTTTATTATGGAATGGTAGCCAGGGAGACTGAAAACAATTAGCCTGGGTAAGCGGCAAGTGGTTTAGAAGATTAAGGTAAATGCAGTTTGTAAGAAATGCAATGAGGAAAGGCGAACAGGACTGCGGAAATGAAAATTGAATTTTGAGGCAGATGAGACATTGCAATGTATTTCGTATCAGCACTGCTGTTGGAGTAACCTTGACTTTAAGCGTGATGGAGTCGGGATTTAACCGCAGGCAGGGCAAGCTGCCGGGGAATAAGGAGGATATGATTCTATGAAGTACCTGAAAAGAACGTCATGCATTGCTGCGTTCCTCGTTTTTTCGGCCATTGCGGTTCAAGCTGCAGCCATTGTACCAGACCCAGGCCTACCAAAAGCAGAAGGAATTGCTGCGAGTACAATTGTTACCCCTGAGCCGGAAACTAATTCCTTTACAGGCCTGATTGTTGATGCCAGAGGCTTAGGCCTGGAAACTACTTTCGCCCCCGTAATTTATGACGAAACCGGTAACCCGGTGTATGGTATTACAGAAATTGATACCAGCCTGGCGGTAACACAAGGCATGGTCGACTATGCCCCAACTCCGGATTTAGTGCAAGACGCTCAAAACGGTAAATCCCGCGCCGGAACACACCCCATAATGGTAAAGGCTAGCGGTCTGAGAGACAACAACCACAATATCATGATAAGTACAGACGATGCTGAAAAGATTCTTGCAGCCAATCAATCAAGTCATTTTCTCAGTAAATGCGCTGTCGTTTTTTTGAATTAAGAACAAAATGTTCTGCCTTGAATGCTTAGAGAAATCATCGTAAAGCGTTGAAACGGCAAAATGGGCGTTTCTGAATTTTTAATATTTAGAAACGCCCATTTTTGTGTTCATGAGGAGGCCTGTTTTGGGCTATAATATCATATAGTTCCGACTCGCGGTGTCGGTAGATGAAGCGAAGCCAGCCAACGGCCTGATCTATAATTTTAAGGAGAAGATGTATGCACAATCAGGAAATCAAGCAATTGATAGAAGCTGCGGACGATGCGATAAACAAAGAGGACTTTGAAGGGTTGATGGAGTTCTATTCAGCAGATGCGGTACTGGTAGTTAGGCCGGGCGTAATCGCAAAAGGCAAAGCGCAAATCCGGACGGCATTTGCAGCTATTGCCGAATTTGTTAATCATAATCTTACAGTCAAGCAAGGCAATATGTGTATACTGGAGGCTGGTGATACGGCTATGGTTTTATCCAGAACGCTATTAGACGTCGGCCAAAAGACCGATGCGGACCATCATTCTATCGAGCGAAAAGCAACGTATGTATTTAAAAGAGATTCTGATAACCGCTGGCGTTGTATAATTGATAATTCCTACGGTGCGGAGTTATTAGACGCAGCGGAGCAGGAAATATGAAAAGTCTGCAAAAGTATTGAGATAAGATAGAGTATAAAATATCGAGAAAGCGGTGCTGCAATGTTGATGTAAAAGCACAGGGGATAAAAAAAGCCAGGAAAGGAGAAAAGCGATATGGTAACAAAGGAAAAAGCAGTACTGGAAACAGGCTGGAATTTAGACAACAGTTACGCCCGCCTGCCGGAATCATTTTTCACCAGACTTAACCCAACTCCCGTACGGACGCCGAAGCTGATTATTCTCAATTTTCCGTTGGCGGCGTCCCTGGGGTTGAACGCCCAGGCGCTGCAAAGTGAAGGGGTAGCGGTACTGGCCGGCAACCGGATTCCCGAAGGGGCGTTACCGCTGGCGCAGGCTTATGCGGGACATCAATTCGGCCATTTTGCCTTGCTGGGCGATGGACGGGCGCTGCTGCTTGGTGAACAGATCACTCCCCGGGGAGAACGGTTTGATATTCAACTCAAAGGTTCAGGTAAAACGCCATACTCCCGCCAGGGCGATGGACGGGCGGCGCTTGGTCCGATGCTGCGCGAGTACATGATAAGCGAAGCTATGCATGCGCTTGGTATTGCTACGACCCGCAGTCTGGCGGTGGTGACAACCGGTGAGACGATCATCCGTCAAACTGAGCAGCCTGGTGCAATCCTGGCCCGTGTGGCTGCCAGTCATCTGCGCGTCGGCACCTTTCAATACGTTGCAAATTGGGGTACAGCTGACGAACTGCGGACACTGGCGGATTATGCAATACAACGGCATTTTCCGGATGTTCAGGCCGAGCCGGACCGCTATCTCCTGCTGCTTAAGGATGTCATCAAGCGTCAGGCCGCACTGATCGCCAAATGGCAGCTGGTTGGCTTTATCCACGGAGTGATGAACACCGACAACATGGCGATTAGCGGAGAAACGATTGATTATGGGCCTTGCGCTTTTATGGATGCCTATGATCCGGCAACGGTATTCAGCTCCATTGATGCTCAGGGCCGCTATGCTTATGGGAATCAGCCGTATTTTGCCGGCTGGAATCTCGCCCGGTTTGCTGAAACTCTCTTGCCGCTGCTGCATGTAAATCAGGAGCAGGCTGTTCAACTGGCCCAGGATGCTATTTTCTCTTTTGATGATTTGTTTCATTGGTACTGGCTTGCGGGAATGAGAGCCAAGCTGGGACTATTTAACGCAGAACCACAGGATGAAGCCTTAATTGAAGGATTGCTCAATATGATGAAAGAGTATCGGGCAGACTATACCAATACCTTCCGGGCATTAACTTTTGCAAGGGAGGCCGATACGGTACTGTTTGAGCGGCCGGAATTTGAGCAGTGGCATGAAATGTGGCAGGCGAGATTAGAGCGCCAGCAGGAAGCGAAAGCCTCTTCACGCCAATTGATGCAAAACAGCAATCCTGCAATCATTCCCCGCAACCACCGGGTGGAAGCCGCGCTGGAAAGTGCGGAACAACAGGACTTCAGCGTGATGGAGCGCCTGCTGGACGTTCTTTCAAACCCCTACGAGCATTCTCCCGAGCAAGCGGATTACGCCGCACTGCCTGCGCCAACAGACCGCCCTTACCGGACCTTTTGCGGTACCTGACCCAAGCCTTAACCCTAACCGGCGTGGATGCCGGCTGGTTGGGACGGGTAAAAAAGAAAAGCAGAGTAGCTCTGCTTTTCTTTTTTACCTGCCTTATATTTGATCCAGCTCCGCTGTACGGTTGGAATCCTTCTTTTGCTTTATGAACTTGTATACCTCCATGACTAGAAGAATAGCCACACTGAGAACCAAGGTATACAGCCATTGGCTAAAGCTTACGGGCTCTACGCTCAGCACAGTCTGCATGATTGGCAGATTCATGCTTAAAACATGTAGTCCCTGCGCCAGCAGCACAGCTCCAATCAATATTTTGTTGCTGAAAAAGGGTATCCGGAAAACAGATTTTCGTTCTGACCGGCAATTCAATACGTGATAATTTTCAAAGAAAACCAAAAGAAGCAACAGGCTATTCCGGGCGGTAAACTCACTCATTTTCAGATAATCCAAAAAGAATATCCAGGCGATAAACCCTATGATTCCTACGAAAACTCCTGAAACAAGCGTTTGTTCGATCATTAAGCGCTCAAATATTCCTTCTTGCGGCGGCCGGGGTTTTCGCTTCATTTCATCCCCTTCCAGAGGTTCAAAAGCCAAAGCTATGTCCTGAATACCATTGGTGACTAAATTAAGCCAAAGAATTTGCACAGCCAGCAGGGGAAGCGGATAACCCCCAATAATTGACAATGTAAACAACAATATTTCCGCCACCGACATAGAGATCAATAAATAGACGATCTTTCTGATATTGTTGTAAGCGCCCCGTCCTTGCTCAATACCGGCAACCAGAGAAGCGAAGTTGTCATCTGTCAGAACAATATCCGCCGTTTCCTTGGCAACATCAGTCCCAGTCCCCATAGCGACTCCGATATTGGCCTCTTTTAGCGCCGGAGCATCGTTCACGCCGTCGCCGGTGACTGCCACAAAATGACCGTTATCCATCATGGCTTTGACAATCAACTGTTTTTGAAACGGCTCTACCCGGGAAAAAACGGTTTTTGAATTGACTATATTAAGAAATTCCTGCCGGTTTTCCTTATCGCAGCAGCCTTTCAGCTCTACACCTGTTATGACATCCGCTTTGCTGTGGGCAATGCCCAGCTCCCGGGCTATGGAAAGTGCCGTCAGGGGATGATCTCCTGTAACCATACAAACCTTAACGCCGGCTTGCCTGCATTCCCGGACCGCCGCCTTGGCTTCCTGCCTTAACGGATCTATCATCCCGACTAAACCGAGAAAGGTTAAGCCGGCAATGTCGTTGTCATCATAATTGTCCTGATTTTCAATAAGGCCATCGGCCAGTGCCAACACGCGGTAGCCCTGTTCAGCCAGTTGCGAAGCATCCTGCTCTATCATTTCTTTATCCAAAGGCGCTAGGCCGTTTGTTCCCAGCATACTGTCGCAGCGGGAAAGAATTGTTTCATACGCTCCTTTTACCGCAACTCTGACTTTGTCCCCTTGTTGATTAAACGCTGCAGCATAGCGAAGCTGGGCATCAAAGGGAATAATGCCGGTGCTTGGCTGTTGCTCAAGCAGCTCGTTGTGCCGTAGGCCTAATTTTTCACCAAGAACCAAAAAGGCAATATCGACTGAATCCCCATAATAATGCCATTGCTGATCTTTTTGATAGAACGTTGCTTCATTACACAATACCCCGATTTCCGCCAGACGCTTGAGCCGGGAAAACTCCGGCCCGGCCTGATTATTTACGCCCTTCAGCCCGCCTTGGGGGTTATAACCCTCTCCTGTAACTTCAAACTGTTTTTCGCCCGGGAAAGATATAATTTTTAAGGTAAGCTGATTATGCGTTAAGGTTCCGGTCTTATCACTGGCGATTACCGTACAACTTCCCAAACCCTCTAAAGCCAATAGTTTCCGGACAATAACATGCCGCTGGGCCATCCTGCGCATGCCGATCGATAACGCAACGGTTATTCCAATCGGCAGGCCTTCCGGAATAGCGGACACCGCTAAAGCTATTGCCATGAAAAAGACCGTATCTATTTCAAACCCTTTATTAAAAGCGAAAAATCCCAACATCGCTGCAACCAGTAATATGACGACAGTAATGTTTTTGGTAAACGACTCCATGCGATGAACCAAAGGTGTTTTCGTATCCTCGGCGGAAAGAACTTTTGCAATTTTGCCTATTTCGGTGCTCCAGCCCGTATCAGTCACAATGCCCAGACCTGAACCCCTGGTTACTACGGTGCTGGCAAAAGCAATATTGGTACGATCGCCTAAAGGAATCGGCTCATCATTTAAAATCTGAATGTTTTTTGTTACAGGTAAAGATTCGCCTGTTAGCAGCGATTCGTCAATTTCCAGTCCATTGGCCCTGATCAACCGCAAATCGGCAGGCACTCTTAACCCCGCCTCCAGAACAATGACATCGCCGGGAACCACATCTTTCACATCAATTTCCTTTTTATGGCTATCGCGAATGACCAGTGCTTTTTGCGGCACGATTTTTTGTAAAGAGGCGGCGCTTTTGGCGGCATTCCATTCCTGGTAAGTACCAATAACCGAATTGAGCAGCAAGGCGATGAAAATGAAGGCAGCATCCATGTATTCTTTCAGAAAGAAAGAAACGACAGCGGCAATCAACAGAATATACATTAAAGGGCTTTTAAACTGTTGAATAAAAATCTTTATGACAGACGGCGGCGGTTCACTGGGCAATACATTTTCTCCATACTTGTCCAATCTTTCCTGCGCCTGGTCCAAGGCGAGCCCGTTTTCACTCGTGTCTAATTGTTCCTTAACCTCTTCAATACTCTTTAGATACCATTTTCGCATTTTTACCTCCTTATTTTAGCTAAATAAAAATAAATGGCGCAGATGTGTTCGACTTTGCGAAAGCTCCACAGGTGCGTCAAATAACGGTAATAAATGTTAATAGTTATTATAGCATAGCTATCGAACGGTTGAAAACCGGTTCCGCTTCTTTTTGACCTTGCTTTGGTGAATGACATATTCACGAAAATAAAGCGCCGCTTTTGAAAAGTATCGTTTTTCCTTCCAGGCAAGGTAGAGAAAGCTTTTATAATCAAAATCCTCGACTTTCAGTAAAACAAACGGGGAATTGGGTTTTTGCCTGCCCGGCGATGGAAAAAAGGTTACGCCAAACCCGGCGGAGACTAAGTTAACCAGTCCCTGAGAGCTGTCACATGTACATACAACCTTCGGCGCAAATCCTCTTTTTAGGCACATGGCATGACAAAATTCCTGAATGCTTTCATCGGCTTTCAGGTTGATAAAAGGTTCCCCGGCCAATTCTTCCAGAGCAACAGTACCACGGTTAGCCAGGCGATGAACGGGTGACACAGCCAGAAAAATATCTTTTTCCACCAAGGGAACGCACACGATATCCGGCCGTTCAATTTTCTTAATAGTAAAAATAAAGTCAACTTCCCCGCTTTCCAGTAACCGCAATTTGGCATTTTCATTCGTTGTCTGCGTAAGCTGGAAATTTACTTTTGGATAAAGCTGCGCAAAGGAAGCTAAACGGTTGCAAAATCGTTTGCTCATAAAGGTAGACGCAATAGACACATAGCCGAATTCGCTGCCTGACAAATCGGAAACTTCCTGGCGCCCGGCCTCAAGCTCATTCAGGGCGCGGGTTACCCTCTCTAAAAAAGCTTTTCCGTATTCATTCAGCACAATATTCCGGCCGGTCCGGTTAAACAAAGGAACACCTACATCTTCTTCCAGCCGGGCAATTGTCACGCTTAGAGCAGGCTGCGCAATTTGTAATGCGTGAGCCGCCTTTGTCATGTGTTCAAGCTTGGCCACCGTCTGAAAATATTTCAACTGCAATAAATCCATAACGTGCTCCCCTTAATTAATATACAATTTATTATGGTACCATTATAAAATATGTACTATTATTTATCAAATGTTTAATTTATAATTAATTATCGATAATGATAATCGTTATCTGAGTGTTCTTATGTTTTGCTAGAGAAAAGGGGGGGGACGTTGGTATACATTACTATAGTCAGAAGGGGGGGAGTAAAGCGCATAACAAAATAGCCGTTTGAATATGGCTGCTCCCATATGGCCTAAGCACCGGCCCCGAAACCTTAAACCGGGGGAAACATGGAAACCTCGGCACAGGGCAGAACGCCATCAAGGCTGGCCGGAATGTGGTAGCGGGAGCGCTGTACAGAATAGGATATTCAGGAATTGTTATATACGATAGGCCAGGGGGAGAGCTTTATCGGCGATTAAGGCCTAAACTTATTGTGGGGGGAAATTTAGTGAATGTTGGTATAAAACAAAATAAGAAAAAGATCGGGCTGTTGGCTATCGGTCTAAGTGTTGCCTTGAGTTTGCCTGCTTACGCTGCCGAGAACGATCCTATTTTCCAGTTCGACGAAGTGGTGGTAACGGCCTCCGGCTTTGAACAGGATATTGTCGACGCACCGGCTAGTATTACGGTAATTACAAAAGAGGATATCAACCGGCGTGGCTATACGGATCTTGCGGGTATCCTGTCCGATGTGGAAGGCGTTGACGTGCGCAGCTCCGCCAGCAGACTGGGTGGGGCGAATGTCAGCATCCGCGGTATGGGTAGCGACTATACGCTGGTTCTGGTGGACGGCATTCCCCAGAATGGGGACCGGGGTGTCGGACCGAACGGCTATAGTGTTGGGCTCGGTACTTTCGTGCCGCCGCTGGCGACAATTGAACGCGTTGAAATCATTCGTGGTCCGATGTCCACCCTGTACGGAACCGAGGCTATGGGCGGCGTGGTGAATATCATTACCAAAAAGGTAACTGACGAGTGGAATCATAACCTGACGTTGGACTACACCCTTCACGAGAATTCGGAATGGGGCAGTGTAACCCGTTATTCTTTATTTTCGAGCGGCCCACTTGTCGAGGATAAAGTGGGACTGGCCTTGCGCGGTAACTTTCTTCGGCGGGCCGGATCCTCTGTTACCAATGATCAGGGTGATCTAGTTACCACCAGAGGGGCAAATCCCATTGCCTTAAGAAACTACAGCCTAGGCGGCAAAGTAACCTGGAAACTGGATGACAGCAACAGCCTCTGGTTGGACGCTGAGACGGCCACTAGCGATTTTTCCAAAGCACCGGGTTCGGCTACACAGAACAATCCGCTGCGCTTTGACCGCGACAAGGTGACGCTGGGCAGCGATAATAAGGTGTCCTATGGCGACTGGAGCACTACCCTGACCTATAACACCACCGAACTGAAAGGCTATGGCGCAGCTAGCGGCGCGCCCCGCAAGCTGAAGAACGAAAACCTGATTTTTGAGACCAAATTGGTTGCGCCGGTTGGCGACGCTCATACGCTGACCGCGGGCGGACGGTACTGGGATGCAAAATTGGAGAGCAGTGTGATAACCGCTGACGGCCTGCCTAACCCCGAGGCGAAAACCACTTCGCTGTTTGTGGAAGACGAATGGCGGCTGCGGGAGGATCTGGCCTTTACTTATGGCGCCCGTTATGACCATCACAATTTTTTTGGCGGAAATACCAGCCCGCGAGGTTACCTGGTCTGGAAGGCGAGTGACAAGTGGACGCTGAAAGGCGGTGTCAGCACCGGTTTCAAAGCCCCTACCCTGACGCAGACGACGGACGGTCATACCGGCGGTACCGGCGGTACGAGCAGTGATATACTGGTTAGAGGCAACCCCAACCTCAAGCCCGAGGAAAGCGTAAACAGGGAACTGGGCTTTTACTACCAGCATCCTACCGGTTTCAGCGCCAATGCCACCCTGTTCCACACGGATTTTAAAAATCGAATCAGTAGCACCGCTACCTGGGCGGATGAAAGCGGTCAGCTGTGGCAATCTTACGAAAACGTAGACAAAGCCAAGATCGACGGTCTTGAATTGGGCACCAAAATTCCGCTGGCCCAGGACTTGGCGTTGAATCTGAATTACACCTACCTTGAAAGCGAACAGATTGGCGGCGCAAATGACGGTACTAGGCTCAACAATACGCCTAAACATGCGGTAAATGCGCGGCTGAACTGGCAGGCGGACGAAAAGACCAACGCCTGGCTAAGAGCGGAATACCGCGGCAAAATGACCCGGTATAACAAAAAAGCGGAAAATTATACCGCTACGGAGCAGGCAGTGGTTGATGCGCTTGGCAAGGACATTGGCTCCTATACAGTGCTTGATCTGGGGGTATCCCGTAAGCTAACCCAGAATGTTACATTAAATTTCTCTGTCAATAATCTGCTTGATAAAGATTTCGGCAAAACCGCCATAGTAAATGGCACGACTTACTATAAATATATCGGCGGCTCCGGACAAAGTCCTAGTGGCACTTATCTGGCGGGACGGAATTATTGGGTATCCGTGAATTACAATTTCTAAAATGTATTTTGGGAGCCATGCAGACCTGGACACATCCGCGTCTGCATGGCTTTTATTCGGCCGCCCGCGGTCTCTACTCAATACGGTTGGCGGCTATGCAACACAGGAATATTGGCTGCCCGACTGCTTCCCGAAGTTTCTGGCTTCCTCAAATTTCGTTGTTTTCTTGCATTGCTCTCCCAATACTCCGTAGAATCTGTTTTATAGGGTTATCCAAATTCAGCTGTCAGAGTGCACTTATTCACAATAACTACAATTTAATTAATGCAACGAAAAGGAGGCGACGTAATGCCGGAGCGAAATTTATCAGTGCAGTACGCGGATACGAGCCATAGGCCGGACGTCACCGACGGGAGTAACCGGCGGCAATGATGCAATACTGGTATAAAATACATAAATGGACCAGTTTGGTTTGTGCTGTTTTTCTGCTGATTATGTGCGCCAGCGCCTTACCGCTGATCTTCAAACAGGAAATTAACGACTTTAACCGGGTGCAGAGACCGGCGGTTTCAAGGCCTGCACCGTCGCAGGCAGCACCTGCACCGACGGAGACACCACCCGTTTCTTTGGCCAGGCAGGCAACAAATCTTCTTGACCGTCATCCCGGCTACAGCCTGCGCACGGTTTCGCTGGATTATGAACAGCAAAGCGCGCGGTTTTCCCTGCAAGTGGAAGGAAAAAGGCTGCAGATCAGTACGGACCTTCAGACTGGCCGGGTGATTGAACAGTCTGAACGGAGTGCCGGCCATGGTGGCCGGGGCGGACAGTCCGATAACCAAATCAAGTACGCGGTTATCCCTGAGTTTCTTAATTTTATGCACATCATGCATGTGAACCTGTATCTGGGGGCCTTCGGACGGAGCCTGCTGGGCTGGATGTGCGGGTTAAGCATTGTTTCCCTGCTGACCGGCTTGTATTTGTATGCGCCGTTTATGAGAACCATGCCCTTTGGCGCCATCCGTACTGCACCCCGCCGGAACTGGTGGATGGACTGGCATAAGCTGTCGGGCATTGTCACGCTGGTCTGGGCGGTATTGTTGTGTTTGAGCGGATTCATTCTGGTCTTTGGCGGTCCGGTGAGCAATGCCTGGAATGAAAATGTCCGTCAGGCGTTGTTGGCCCAATATCAGGGAACGCCTGTTTCGACATCGCGCATTTCTCTTGATGATGTGCTGGAAACCGCCCAAAGAGCCTTGCCTGAGCGGAAGATAACGTCAATTGAGCTGCCGCAGGAAGGCGGAAAAATGCCCTGGCATTATGTTGTTCGCACTCAGGGCGAAGGCTTTGCCGCGCATTTTCAGGAGTTTGTCTGGGTTGATGCGTCGACCGGCACTGTTACAGCCACAATTGCCCAGCCCTGGTATCTGCAGGCAATTTCGCTGGCCAGGCCGGCTCATTTCAGCAACCATGACACCTTAGCGTTAAAAATTCTGTGGTTTGTCACCGATGCGCTGACTTGCTTTATGATTATTACCGGTATTTACGCCTGGTTCGTAAAATTCCGGCCGGTCAGACCGGCGGCACAAAAGCAGACCCAGGCAGTGCGTCCGGTACGGCAGTCAAACCGGCAAATCTGGCTGCAGCCGGTTATCATAATCGTCCTGTCTGTGGTCGGCATTTTGGCGCCGCTGGCCGGCGGACAATATAATACGCCGGCGACGCTTGCTTTGGCCACACCGCTCATCCTGACGGTATATTACTGGCTGCGCCGCTAATCTTCCGGAATAAACCACACTCCGGCGTTTTCCGTATACGGCCGCTTGGGAAGCAAATACAAGGGGCGTGTCGCAAAACGTTTTTTAAAACGCCAAGCGGCACGCCCGTTGTTGAGCAAGGCAGCAGAAAACACTGATTGAAAGCACACCGGTGCAGCTACTTACACCCTAAACCACTGGCTATTTGCCATTATGATATTGGCGACGGGTTTAGGCAATTGATTGAACCTGGATACTGCTTTTTACGATTAATAGTAAAACTAATATAATATCATTATAAAATATGTATTATTATTTATCAAACTTTTAATTTATAATTTAATGATGATAATGATTATCATAATAATGGAGCGCCAAGGCCATGCCGATGCGGAATCCGAGTTTGCATTGGTATTTCGCCGAGGCATTTGGAGATGAGAAGGGACAGGATATTGGAAACCTATGAATAAGCAATTTTTCATGGCAAGACCATTGATGATTTTGATGTTGCTCCTATTATCCGCCTTGTCCGTACTGATCGGGGTTAAGGATATTGATTTCCTGCAGCTTGGTAGCCGCGATGTGTATATCATACTGATCAGCCGGCTGCCAAGGCTGATCAGTATCATTGTGGCGGGGAGCAGCATCGGCATTACCGGATTGATTATGCAGACAATTACCAAAAACAAATTCGTTTCCCCGACAACAGCGGGAACCGTTCAGTGGACCCGCCTGGGAATCCTGGTTGCGATTTTGTTTTTCGGTGGTGAAAGCCACTTTACCAAGATGTCGGTCGCTTTTGCCTTCTCTTTGTTCGGCTCATTCCTGTTTATCGGTCTGTTGTCCCGGATTAAAGTGAAAAATGCGGTGCTCATCCCGCTGATCGGGCTGATGCTGGGCAGCGTGGTTTCGGCGATAACCACCTATTTTGCCTATCACTACGACCTGGTTCAAAATATGTCCTCCTGGCTGCAGGGTGATTTCTCTTTAATCACAAAGGGCCGGTACGAGCTGTTGTACCTGGGAATTCCTTTTTTGATCATCGGCTATCTCTTTGCCGATAAGTTCACCATTGCCGGCATGGGCGGGGATTTTGCCCGCAATCTCGGCCTTAAGTACGAACAGGTCGTTGCCGTCGGTCTGGTGATCGTTTCGATGATTACCGCCGTTGTAACGGTGACGGTCGGCGCCTTGCCGTTTCTTGATCTGATTGTACCGAATATCGTCAGCATGGCGAAAGGGGATAATCTAAAAAACAGCCTGCTGGATACCGCGCTGATCGGTACAAATTTTGTATTGGCCTGCGATATCCTGGGAAGAGTGTTGCTGTTTCCCTATGAGATCCCCATTGGTATGATTGTGAGCGTCAGCGGCAGCGCCATTTTCCTGTGGATGATTTTCAGGAGGAGTCAGCATGCGGTTTAAAGTGCTTTGTATTGCGCCCGGAAAATTCCGGTTGCCAGCGGACAAACGCGCCCGGACAATCCTGCTGTTTCTTGCCTTTCTTGCTGTTGGGGCGGTGTGCCTGTTCCTTTTTCAGGGGATCAGCCCGGAGAACGCGGCTTTCAATCTGCCCCGGCGCGCCATGAAAATAACCGCCATGGTATTGGTGGCGATATGCACCGGCTATTCTGCCGTGGTATTCCAAACCATTACCGAGAACCGGATTTTAACGCCCAGTGTGATGGGGCTTGATGCGTTATATTTGTTCATTCAGTCGCTGGTGGTGTTTCTGTTTGGCGCGCAGCAGCTTACGATGATGGACGCTACACTGCATTTTCTGCTGTCCGCCGGCGGGATGATGCTGGCTTCCGGCATCCTTTATCAATTTATTTTTGATGGCGAGAACCGCAATGTGTATGTTCTGGTTTTGATTGGCATCGTCATGGGGATTTTTTTCAGCGGCATCGCTTCTTTTATGCAAATGCTGATCGATCCCAATGAGTTTTTGGTTTTACAGGATGCGATGTTTGCGAGCTTTAAAATCATCAATGAGGATTTGCTGTTTATTTCAGCTGCCATCACTATTTTTGTCTTGCTGTTTTCCTGGCGAGACCTGTCACGGTTTGATGTATTGGGGCTTGGCCGGGACACGGCGATCAGCCTGGGCGTCGGCTATAACGGCCTGGTTCGGCGTACTCTGCTGATGGTAGCCGTACTGGTATCGGTCGCCACGGCTCTAGTCGGCCCCATCACTTTTCTGGGGATTCTGTTAGTCAGTTTAGCCAGAGAGATTCTGAATACGTTCCGGCACCGGGACATGATTTTAGGCGCCGTGTTGATTGGCGTGATTGCACTGGTGCTGGGACAGTTTATGGTGGAGCGGATATTGCAGACCACAACTACCGTTGGTGTCATTTTGAATTTTGTCGGAGGGACATGCTTTATTGTTCTGTTATTGAGGGAGAGCAAGCGATGATTGAGATTAAAAACGCTTTTAAAAAGTATGGCGGCAAAACGGTGGTCGATCGGGTTTCGGTCACGCTGGAAGAGGGAAAACTGACTGCCTTTATCGGCAGTAACGGTGCGGGAAAAAGCACCTTGATTTCCATGGCAAGCCGTTTACTGAAAATGAACGGGGGGGAGATCTATATTGACGGCAC
Organism: Dendrosporobacter quercicolus; assembly: GCF_900104455.1. NCBI lineage: Bacteria > Bacillati > Bacillota > Negativicutes > Selenomonadales > Sporomusaceae > Dendrosporobacter > Dendrosporobacter quercicolus. The sequence continues at coordinate 56,751 of NZ_FNHB01000011.1, read as the reverse complement.
TGAGCTGCAGCGCTGGAATCACGAGCAGCTTGCCAGGAAAATCTCTATCCTGCGCCAGGCCAATCACACAAATTTGCGGCTGACCATACGGGAGCTCGTAAGCTTCGGCCGTTATCCTTATTCCCGGGGAAAGCTTACCGCTGAGGACTTGGCCCAAATCGACCAGGCCATTGACTATATGGGAATTGCGGCTATTCAGGACAGCTTTCTGGATGAACTCAGCGGCGGGCAGCGGCAAATGGCTTACATCGCCATGGTGATTGCCCAGGACACCAAATACATCTTTTTGGATGAACCGCTCAATAATCTGGATATGAAGCACTCGGTCCAAATTATGAAAATATTACGCAATCTGGTCGACGAAAAAGGCAAGACCATTCTCATCGTCATTCACGATATTAACTTTGTTTCATGCTACGCCGATCATATTGTTGCCCTCAAGGCCGGCCGCTTGCTGAAAAGTGGGCCAACCGCCGAGATTATCAAGCCCGAAGTGCTTGCTGAAATTTATGATATGCATATCGACATCTGTCAGATCCGGGGCAACAATATCTGTGTCTATTATACCTGATGTTTTTCTCATCCCAAGGATGAAAAAATATAAAACAATCTTAGGAGGTTTCTATGAAAAAACGATTGGCTTCTTTACTGGCTGCCGCTATGCTGGCAATTACCCTGACCGGATGTTCAAGTTCAACAGCCACTACGGGTTCTACGCAGACGCAGGCTGCGGCTACGATTAAAGTAACCCATAATCTTGGCGAGACGGAAGTGCCCCTCAACCCGCAACGGGTAGTTGTGTACGACTTTGGGATGCTGGATACGCTGGACGCGTTAGGCGTGGCCCCTACTCTTGCTTTGCCGAAAAACAATGTGCCGCCTTACCTTGCCAAATACAAAGGCGACGCCTATGCTGACGCGGGTGATTTTTTCGCCAAGGATCTGGAAACGGTCAACAATTTCAAGCCTGATCTGATTATTCTTGGCGGCCGCCAGGGGAAGGTTTACGAAGAGATGAGCAAAATTGCGCCCACTATTGTTATGGGCGGCATTGACAGCACCAAATATATGGAGGATCTCTCCCGCTATAATTTGATGATCGGTGAAATTTTCGGCAAAAAAGCGGAAGCTCAGGCGGCCTTGGATAAAATCAGCGCTAGGATTAATGAGGTCAGGGCTGTGGCCGAGAAGAACGACGGCAAGGCTCTGATTGTTCTCACCAATGACGGCAACCTCAGCGCATTCGGTCCCGGCTCCCGCTTCGGTTTAATCCATAATGTGCTGGGCATCAAGCCTGTTGATCCCACCATTAATGTCGGTATGCACGGAGCGAAGATCGGCTTCGAGTATTTTGAAGCCAAGAATCCGGACATGATCTTTGTTGTCGACAGGACGGTTGTTGTCGGCGGCTCGAACAAGGCTGCAGCCACCCTGGATAATGCAATGGTCCGGTCAACAAATGCGGCCAAGAACGGCAAGATTATTTTTCTTGATCCCGGTACCTGGTATTTGACAGGTAATGGATTGGAATCTGCATCAAGGATGATCGAGGAAGTTGCTGCGGTACTGGGTATGTAAAACAGCTGTGAGGAACATGTGAGCAGATGCAGATATTGAGGCGGCGACACGCAAAATAGAAATGGACTTATTCGCGCCTACTGCCTTTATTTGGCAGTAGGCGCGATCTGTATCTAAATCTGCCCGGGAGATATTATCATTTCAGTGTGAGGAGGAACTTATGGAGCATTTATGGTTGATCTTTAGCCTGTTATCGGCATTTAGCGCTTCCTTGGTCGGGATCTTTGGCAAGCTTGGCTTAACGTCAGCCGATCCCAATGCGGCCACTGCGGTACGGGCAATTATTATGGCTGTCTTTTTGTTTGGCGTTGTCATTGTCCAGGGCAATCTACAAGAAATTCCCGCAATTATTGCCGATAAGAAAGTACTGCTGTACATTGGCTTGAGCGGACTTGCCGGCGCCCTGTCCTGGCTGTTTTATTTCTGGGCCCTGAAGTTTGGCAAAGTAAGCCAGGTCGCTCCGATTGATAAGCTCAGTGTTGTGATTGCGGCTGTTTTGGCTGTTATTTTTCTTGGTGAAAAAATAAATTTACTAAATGCTGTAGGCATCGGGCTGATTGCCATTGGCGCGCTCATTGTTTCCATCAGTTGACCGGCCCGTCTTTCATGGATTTTAGATTTTTTTATTATTCAGTTGATAATGTATATGCCACGTTGGGCGTTCGGTGTAATGCAATTGCGCCTGGCGCTGTAAATACCAATATTCATAGCACAATAAGCAAGCCGCATGAATTTGGCAGAGGCAAAGCCCTGGCGTGGGTGAGCCGGAAGAAATTGCTAAAGTTGCTTTATTCCTGGCTTCAGATGATTCCAGTTTTGTGAACGGTACAGTTGTGATAGCAGATGCAGGCTGGACTGCTTATTAGTGAGAAGGAAAAATGATGTGAAAGAAAGCAGGCAATGCGCTATACATGGACCCATCCTGGCCATCCCCTTTAGGGGATGGTTTTTTGCCGTGGCGGCAGGGGGAAGGCAAGCAAGGCGTTGCCTGCGGGATGAAAGGATATTCAATGTTAATTTGAGCCTGGGTTTAGCCGGCAGTATCCGTTTAGAACAGCCTCCGCCTGCTTTTGGGCCATCAGGACTCTGGTTTCAGCAATTGCCGTCCCGGCGTGGGGCGCGAAAAGGGTCCGGTCCTGCATTTTCAACAACTGCGGCGATATGGCGGCGCTGTGCTTCCCGGGGCAGTAATCTTCCATTTCAAAAACATCCGCGCCATAGCCGCCGATACGATTGTTTGCCAGCGCCGCAACCACGGCTTCTTCGTCGACAACCGAGCCCCGGCTGGGATTTACGAGGATGGCGGCAGGTTTCATCATACGGAGTTCTTTTGAACCGATGAGATGAACTGTACCCTTGGTCAGGGGACAGCATACACAAATAAAATCCGCTTCTCTCAGCAGGGCTTGCAGTGAAAGATGGGTCAGACCAAGGAGCGACTCTTGGCCGGAGGGCAGCCGGTCCGGCTGAGCGTAATAAAGACGCAGCTTAAATCCCGCCGCCCGGCTGGCCACCGCCTTGCCAAGCTGTCCCATGCCAATAATGCCCAAGCTCTTTCCCGATACTCCCAAGCCGTAGTGCGGGGAAGGACTCCAGCCGGAAAAGAGGCCGGAACGCACCGCCTGATCGCCGGAGACGATTTTCCGGGCTAAGCCTAACAGGAGACTCCAGGCTAAATCAGCCACAGGCTCACTCATGATGGCTCCGTCATTTTGAGCGACAACAATGCCCTTCCGGGCGGCGGCCTCGCTATCGACATTATCGCTGCCCCGTCCAAAGCTGGCAATGATTCGCAGCTTAGGCATTTGCGCCAGCAGCCATTCATCAATGTAATCACGGACTGAAATGCAGAGTCCATACGCATCCCGGGCCGCCGCCAGTATTTGGGCCAGGTCCGGCGGCTGCGGCGACGAATTGACGATGACCTTGAAATAAGGCCGCAATAAGCGCGGTCCTTCCGCGGGAACCTGATGGGTGTAATAAATCATGGGTTTGGGCGTGCCCGCCTTAACTTGATGCACGATATTCACGCTCATTCGTCATGTTTTCAATTGATCGCAATAAAGCAATAAACCGCTTGATGCTTTCATTTAAACGGCCCTCTTTACGGGATATGATTCTATAGTCTTTATACAGGTTAACTCCTTTAATCGGTACTGCGGCCAGTGTTTTCATCGCGATTTCGCGGGTGACGGACGAACCGACGACAATGGATATGCCGAGAGAGTTTTCAACGGCTTTTTTCACGGCTTCAGTGCTGCCGAGCCGGAAGGACACTTTTAGCTGGCTGGCCAAGGCGCCGATTTGCCGTTCCAGGGCCCGGTTGGTTCCCGAGCCGGGTTCGCCAACGACAAATGGCTGCTGCAGGAGCTCCTGCACCTGAATGTGCTTCAAACCGGCCCAGGGGTGGGAAGGCGATACGATCAACAGCAGGGGTTCGCGTTTCAATAATTCTGTTTTTAAGGTAACATCAGAGACATCTGTTTCAACAATGCCGATCCCCAGCTGATATTCAGCGACTTTTTTTTCGATCGTATAATTTTTGTCGATCGTGACCTCAACTTTAATGCCGGGATGGTTTTGATTAAAGACGCCCAGCACCCTGGGCAGCGTATAAACCCCGATATTGCTGCTTGCGCCGACGGCGAAAGAACCGTGCTTCAGGTTGTTGTATCCGGCCATCGCTTCCGCCGTTTCCGCCTCCAGTCCGAGCAGCTTCAGCGCATGATGGTACAGGCAGGCGCCTTCCTCAGTCAGAAAGTACTGTTTGTTTCTGTAGGTCAACAAGGGGCAGCCATAGTACTTATCCAAATGCGCCAAATGGGTGGAAATGGTGGGCTGAGAGTAAAGGAGGCGGTTCATGGCTTCCTTCATTGTCTTACTTTCGGCCAAACAAACAAAGGTTTTCAAATAGTACAGTAAATCCATCTCTATCACCAACTATCAAAAAGATCAATAAAAAGCTGCCTGGCTATAATTATAGTGAATTGCCGGTGTTGTTTCAATGAATTAACCGTTAAGGTTAGCGGCGGTTCTTTAAAATTATGTTAAAATTATGTTAACAAAACTGGGCGCGACAAAGGATGGGGCTGGCGGGAATAAGGAATTGGGCGATCAGGTCAAGCCAATGCCTGTTAACTATTGAATAAATGAATAGCACTATCAAGATTGTATTGTTGTAAATAAACGAAGCAATTGCTATCCTCTAGGTAGAGCCAGACCAGATCAATAACAGCATTATTGGGAGGGGAGATGCATGATTCGCTTTGAAAATGTCCAAAAACAATTTGGCCGGGCCAAGGTTCTGCAAGGTGTAACCTTTGCGGTGAAAGCCGGGGAGTTCCTGGTGATCCTGGGGCCAAGCGGCGCTGGGAAGTCGACGCTCCTCAGATGCGCCAACGGCTTGGTTCCTCCGTCTGATGGAACTGTTTATGTAAACGGAATGCAAGTGACAAGGCACAATCTTCACACGTTGCGGAAAGATATCGGCTTCATTTTTCAGCACTATAACATCGTCGGCAACCTGAATGTCATGAATAATGTGCTGATTGGGACACTGGGCCGCAAATCCTATTGGAATTTTAGCTTCCGCCGGGAGGACCGGCAGGCCGCCGAGCAAGCGATTGCGCAGGTGGGGCTGGCGGATAAAGCCTTTGTGCGGGCCGATAAATTGAGCGGGGGGCAAAAACAGCGGGTTGGAATTGCCCGGGCGCTTGTTCAGGAGCCCAAAGTGATTTTGGCGGACGAACCTGTATCCAATCTGGACCCGGTTATCGGCTTAGAGATATTGTCTCTTTTACAAACCATTAATGAAACCATGGGTACCACGATTATTTGCAACCTGCATCATGTCGAATATGCCCGCAGATTTGGCCATAGAATCATCGGTATCAGCGGCGGCAGGACAGTATTTGACGGAAAGCCGGCTGAATTGGATGAAAAGCAGCTTGCCGCCATTTACGCCGCGCCTAAGCCCTGCGGTGAGGCTGAGGGATCAAGCAATACAGCTGCAAATGGTTAACCTATTTTAGTATTAGGAGTGGAGAATATGAAAAATACAATGAAGTTTTGGCTTGTTTCACTGTTAGCAATCACCATGCTGGCTGTGGGCTGCGGCGGTCCGGCAAAAACCGACTCGGCCACTAACCCGGCAAAGCTGAAAATCGCGCTATTGCCTGACGAGTCTCCTTCGACCGTCATTAAAAACAACGAAAAACTTAAAGAATACCTGGCTTCCGTACTCAAAAAGGATGTTGAGCTGATTGTAACGACCGACTATTCTTCAATGATTGAAGCAATGCGGAAAGGGCAAATTGATATTGCCTATTTCGGCCCTTTATCTTACATCCTGCTCAAGCAGAAAATGGCCGATGTGGAACCATTTGCGGCCAAGCTTGAAAAAGGGTCGCCTACGTACCAGGGCGTGATTATCGCCAGCGCCGCCAGCGGCATCAGCGAGTTGAGCGACATTAAAGGCAAGACAATGGCCTACGGGGACCAGGCGTCGACATCAAGCCATCTTATTCCGAAGCAAATTCTGCTGGAAAACAAGCTAAAGGCAGGCCAGGACTATAAAGAGGTTTTTGTGGGAGCGCATGATGCCGTCCTTAAAGCCGTCCAGAACGGCAACGCCCAGGCGGGGGGCTTGAGCAAGCCGATCTATGACCAGCTTGTGGAAAAGAAAGTTGTGGATACCGATAAGGTAAAAGTGATTAAGTTGTCGCCGCAATACCCCAATTACCCCTGGGTGATGAGAACCAGCCTGGATAAAAACCTTCAGGAAAACATCAGACAGGCTTTCTACGGGTTAAAAGACAAGGATATACTGAAAGCGCTCAAGGCGGATGGCTTTGCATCTATTCAGGATAAAGACTACGATGTCATCCGGAACATGGTCAAAATCCTGGGAATCGATTTGGAAAAGGCCCAATAACCATGAAGGAAGCTAAAAGAAGGCGTGAGGGTCAGTGGGGTTTGATCATGGCTGTGCTGGCCGCGCTCATTGGCGGTTCGACGATTTTTACCGCGGCCGTCAGCTGGGAGGCGCTGACTTCCGGCAAAATTTTAACCAACCTATTTTCCATTGTCGGTGAAATGTTCCCGCCGGACCCCGCAATTGTTGGAAAACTGCCCAAACCAATCGGCGAAACCCTGGCGATGAGTGTTATGGCAACCTTACTGGCGGTCCTGCTGTCGCTGCCACTGGCTTTTCTGGGGGCGAAGACCACCTGCCGCAGTACGGCGGTACGCTGGGCGGTAAAAGCGGTAATAAACGCACTCCGGACCATTCCGGAACTGATTATGGCCATTATCTTTGTGGCAGCGGTAGGCTTTGGCATTCTGCCCGGGATTTTGGCCTTGGGCCTGCATTCCGTAGGGATGCTGGGCAAGTTCTATGCCGAAGCGATCGAGCGGGTTGACCTGGGCGCCATCGAAGCGGTTGAGGCGGTAGGCGGATCGCGGTTTCATGTCATCCTCTTCGGCGTCATTCCCCAAATCATCACCCAGGTTGTGGATTTCACCCTTTACCGCTGGGAATACAACTTTCGGGCGTCGACGGTGGTGGGGATGGTCGGGGCGGGCGGCATTGGCTTTGAACTGGTATCTTCTCTCCGCTTGATGCAGTATCAGGAAGTTTTGGCCATATTGATCGTGGTGTTTGGGCTTGTGCAGCTGGTGGACAGCTTTGGCAACCTGATCCGCGAAAAGATGCTGGGAAAGGAAGAAGGATGATGTCTCGTAAAAAGGTGTTTGTAGGCCAGTTCATGCCTGACAGGGGACTGGCGATGCTTCGGCAGTATTTTGACGTCAGCTATTGCGACGGTGCGTCGCTGTCGAAAGAGGAGTTTATGGTTCGCGCCAGGGAAGTGGACGCGCTGGTGGCTTTTATGACCGATTACATTGACCGGGACATTCTGGCAAACTGCCCGGGACTGAAAGTAATCGCCAGCTTTGGGAAGGGGTTTGATAATATTGATGTGCAGGCCTGTACCCGCCAGGGTATTTTGGTTACGGTTAATCCGGACGACCTGACCGCGTCGACTGCCGAATTGGCCATGACGCTCCTGCTGGCGCTCAGCCGCAATGTATTGCCCGCTGATACCCATATCCGGGCCGGTCACTTTCAGGGTTGGCATCCCTTGCATTATCTGGGATCGGATGTTCATGGCAAAACGCTCGGGCTGGTGGGCTTTGGCGCCATTGGTCAAGCCATAGCCCGGCGGGCGAAAGGGTTTGAGGTCAATATCCGCTATTATGACAGCAATCAGGAGGCCGGGGCGCAATGCCCTGACGCGCAGTTTGCCGAACTGCCGGATTTATTAGCTGAAAGCGACTATGTGGTGATTGCGGTAAGCCTTAATCCCGGCAGCCGCCATCTGCTTGGGGCCAAGGAAATCGCGCTGCTGAAAAAAGGCAGCTATCTGATTAATATTGGAAGAGGCTCCACCGTCGACGAAGCGGCGGTGGCGGAAGCCCTTTTAACAAACCGTTTACGGGGCTATGCGGCTGATGTGTTTGCGTTCGAGGACCAGTCAATCGGCGTGCGGCCTGCGTATATCAATGACAAGCTGCTGCGGTGCAGCGACAGAACCGTTTTTACGCCGCATCTGGGTACGGGAACGGTAGAGGCGCGGGACCGGTTGTCGGTTTCAACCGCCAGGCAGCTGATCAGCGCGTTAAAAGGAGCAAGGCCGAGCGGCGCGGTGAACTATGACGCAATTTATGGCGTATGACCAATAAATTTTTCCCAAGTGGCAAGTACTGAATGCATCATCATGAGGGCCCGGAAGCTATACAAAAGGAGGATATTGGGTAACTATCCAGGCTTGGAAGACAAATAGAGGGATTGCTGAATTAAAAGGAGAAAGTAGCCATAACTTACTTTTTGAGTGAGTTATGGCTACTTTACAATTTGATACTACTTCTCGTTAGTGGAGTACGGTGGTATGATATAAGATATGCATTCAGTCTATTGAAGCAGGCTGCCGTAGATAGCAAGCAACGGTTAAAAACAGGTAAGGAAGGAACTACTCATGAAAATTATTGATGCTCACATTCACTTTTGTCAGGAGCTTTACTTTGATCAGATTGCAGAACTGGCGGGCCATGAAAACACCAGCGCCCATCTGAAAGAACAATATGCCGCCCATAACATTGTTCATGGCGTGGTCATGGGCAACCGGAGCCTGGAGCTGAGTGACCACCATTATCCTGACGATCTTAGCTATTGCATTGGGCTGGACAGCACCTGTTTTAAGGTGGAAGAGGCGGTGCGGCAGGCTGATTTGGTAGAAAAGCATTTACTAAGAAAGAATTGTGTGGGCATTAAGCTCTATCCGGGTTACAATCACTTTTATCTTTACGATCCGGTGGTAGACCCATTTTATCAACTGGCAATGCAATATAAAAAACCCGTGGCTGTTCATACCGGTTTAACAGCCACCAGCAATGCGCTGCTGAAATACAGTCATCCTTTGATTTTGGATGAGGTCGCGGTACGCTATCCTCAGGTTCAGTTTGTCATGTGCCATATAGGCAATCCCTGGCTGGTAGACGCCATTGCGGTGATCGAGAAGAATGAAAATGTAGCTGCCGACCTTTCGGGAATTCTGGAAGGCCGGATCGATCGAATGACGGATTTTTTTGCCGAAAAGCACGGCTATATCAACTTCTTAAAAGTTTGGCTGGAGTATCTGGACAAGTATGACCGGCTGCTGTATGGAACCGACTGGCCGCTGGCTAATATCTCCAACTATATTGAATTTGTCGCGCATATTATTCCGGAAAAGCATCACGACAAAGTGTTTTTTGACAACGCCAACAGGATTTATCAGCTTGGCCTTTGACCGGCGGCCAGGGAGACTATGCTTTTTTATTGATTCATCGTTTAATCTAGTAAAACGTAAATGATAATTATTATTAATTAATAAATTATATTGCATATGCTTTTGTGGTATGCTAAAATAAGCTTAATTTAAGATCACACTTATCTAATATGAAGGAGGATAATCCAATGGTTAATCCAAAACTGCAAGATGCAATCAACAGTCAAATTCAGGCGGAATTTTATTCAGCCTATCTTTATCTTTCCATGTCCGCTTACTGTGAAAGTCAGAATTTCACTGGTTTTGCCCATTGGCTCAAGCTGCAATACCAGGAGGAAACAGAGCATGCCCTGAAACTGATTGGCTACCTGCAGGAGCGGGGCGGAACGGTGGAATTAAAGAAAATTGACGCGCCGCCGGCCGAATTCGGCTCCCCGCTGCAAGTATTTGAACAAACGCTGGCCCATGAACAGCATGTGACCAGCCTGATTCATCAATTGTATGAAACTGCGGCGGCGGAAAAGGATTATGCGGCGCAAATCTTCCTGCAATGGTTCATTACCGAGCAGGTTGAGGAAGAAGCCAGCGCCACTGCTGTGGTGGAGAGACTGAGAATTATTGGTGACAAGAGTCCCGGCAGTATATTATACATCGACAAAGAACTGGGCAAACGCGTTTAAGAAAAAGGCCTCATTGGAGGCCTTTTTTGTATGGTGCTACCTCTGAATAACTTTTTTTGACAGAATTGCTTTTGGCATAGCGACAAATAATAGCTATATAGCTTCTAAATAAGTCTCTTTGGAGGTGGCTGTATATGGAAAAAGATATGCCGGAAGAAACGAAATATAACTCAATAGATGAGTATGGTTTTGGTGAGGAGCCTGAAAACCATGATTGGAATGACGGTTCGTTGGATGAACTTAGCCCAATGGTTAGAAAAGCAATAAGACGGGGAGAACAAGCGCTGGCGGAAGCAGCGCAAGCCAATGGCGCTGCTTACAAAATGTGAATAAATGAAAAATTCCTGGAGCTAATACAAGCTCCAGGAATTTTTTTGCTGAAATGCTTTTGCCAGCTTCCGCCAGGCACCTTTTGCATCACACAGCCTGCGCCTGGTGCAGACGTCTGTAATCCCCATCCCGCAGCAGCAATTCCTCGTGGCTGCCCTGTTCGCTAATGCCCTGCTCGGTCAGCACTACGATGCGGTCGGCAGTTCTGACCGTTGCCAGACGGTGGGCGATAATCAGCGTGGTGCGGTCTTTGGAAAGCTCTGCCAGCGACTGCTGGATAGCGGCTTCCGTCAGGGTATCCAGCGAAGAAGTGGCCTCGTCCAGAATAAGGATAGGCGGATTTTTTAAAAACATCCGCGCAATAGACAGCCGCTGTTTTTGTCCGCCGGACAGCTTTACGCCTCGTTCACCGATCAGCGTGTCCAGCCCGTCCGGCTGGGCACAGATGAAGGTATCCAACTGTGCCCGTTTAGCTGCTTCCCAGACTTCCGATTCAGTGGCGCCCAGCTTGCCGAACTGGATGTTCTCCCGGATGGTGCCGCCAAACAGGAACACTTCCTGCTGCACCACACCGATCTGCCGGCGCAGGGAGTGCAGCGTCATACTGCGGATATCCGTCCCATCAATGGTAATACGACCGGCGTCCGGCTCGTAAAAGCGGGGGAGCAGGCTGCACAGTGTGGTTTTTCCCGCCCCGGAGGGGCCGACAAACGCCACTGTCTCACCGGCCCGGATACAAAGATTGATCTGCTTCAGCACCCGCTGGTTTCGGTCGTAGCCAAAGGTCACATCTTCGTAGCAGATATCTCCCCGGACCACCGTTACCGCCGTCGCATCCGGCGCATCCTTAATTTCAGGCTCAATGTCCATTAATTCCACAAATCTCTTAAACCCGGCCAGGCCGTTGGGAAAACGCACCGAAAAAGCGGCCAGCATCCGGATGGGAGCAAGCATAACATTGGACAATAGAATGAAACTAAACAAATCTCCGTTGGTCATTTCTCCCTGGATAGAAAACCAGCTGCCTCCGAGCAGGGCCACGACCGGCAGCAGACTCATCAGCAGATACGTTGCCGCTTCATTTTTGGCGATATGTTTAAAGCCCTCCACCTTTGCGGTACAAAAGCGGTGATTGTCGGCAATAAACAACTTTTTTTGATGCTCCTCGTTGGCGAAGGACTGAACCACCCTGATACCGCCTATTCCGTCCTCCAAACGGGATACAAACCCGCCGATTGTCTTAAACAGACGGCCCCTGGAAGCGGTCATGGCGCGCGTGAAATAGATGTTCAGCCCCAGCAGCACAGCCACCAGCAGGCTCATAACAAGCGCCAGGCCCCAGTTGGCCTGGAACATGAGGACCATTGCGCCAAGCAATGTAGCGACGGCAATAAAGAAATGCTCCGGTCCGTAATGCGCCATATTGCCCACATCCAGCAAATCGTTCGAAATTCTGGACACCAGATGACCGGTCTTCCGGTTGTCGAAGAAGCGGAAAGACAGCTTTTGCAGATGATCATACAGTTCAATGCGCAGATCTGTTTCAATGTACATGCCCAGCTTTTCGCCCCAAAAATTTACTACAGCCTTCAACCCCGTATTGACAATATACACGCCAACCAGGGCTGTGCAGGCAATCAAAATTAGGACCCAGTTTTCGGTAGGCACGAGCTTGTCTACGATATAACTGACGGTCAGCGGAAAGCACAGCTCCAGAATGGCGGCAGCCACAGCACAGGAAAAGTCCAGGCAGAACAGCTCCCGATAGGGACGATAATATTGGATAAAGCGTCTGATCAAACCGATTAAGCCTCCTTTTAACAGCTTTATTCACATTTCGGGCAGTATAAAGCCAGGCCCAGCTAAGGCTGCGCCTGATACTGAACGAAGTGATTCTTGTTGTTGGCAGCAGAATTGACAATGATCTCAAACTCCAGCTTGACACAGGAAAGCTCCTGTTCATTTTTTTGCACCTGCTTTTAGTATAGCAAAGCCGGCAGTAGCTGTGAATGAACGTTTTTCTAAACTAGCATAGACTTTTCCCGCTTTGCTCCCGGAAGGCGGTAGGGGAAATACCAACCTGTTTTTTAAACAATCTGCTGAAATAAGCAGCGTCCTTATAGCCCACGCATTCTGCAATTTCCGCCACTGTGCAGCCGCAGCTTTTTAACAAATCCTTCGCCCGGTCAATGCGGAATTTACTTAGATACACGACCGGCGCCATAGCGATATGCTTTTGAAAAATCTCGGCGAAGCGTTTGCCGTTGAACCCGTATTGTGCGGCTAGCTGCGCAATTGAAATTTGTTCTGCATAATTTTCATGCATAAACGCTACAGCGTCGGCAATCAGTTCGCCATGATTGTCCTTGTGCTGACGTTTGGCCGCAAGGACAGTTTCCTCAATCAGATTTGTGAATAGCGTTTTAGAGCGCAGCAGCGCCAGGCTGTCAGGCCTGGCGCTGCAGGCCAGAAGCTGCTGCACCATGGTGGTTATGCGGGGACTGGGTCCGGTGGGAATGTTGAAATGCCGGTCGTAACAGGAAGATCCGGTTGAGTGCTGCTCGAAAATTTGGTAATGGATCACGGCATAGCGCCATGTTTTGCTGCCAAGGACCGCTTTGTCCAGCTGCATATCCGAGCCGGCATGAACAATCATGCCAGGCTCCAGGACATAGGCTGTTCCATTTAAGGCAAAGCAGGCGCTGCCGGCCAAAGGAATAATCAGACCGCAGCAGCCCTCGCCGGTCCTGCCCCCGGTGGCTTGATTGCCCGGTAAAGCCCCGTCCATAAAAATATCCTGAAAAAACAGCGGCGTTTGGGCATAGTAATCGACTAGTTGATTGACGTTCATTTTTACAGTGAAACCTCCTTGGTGTGCTGCACGGCTTTTGGACAATGATTCCGCCGGTAAAGGCCAATTTCCTCTATCGGACATTCGTACATTCCGCGGGAGCCGCCTATTCTTAGCGCTGCGGGAAAAATCCAAGCGCCTCCGGAAGTCTCTCTATTTACGGCGTACGTTCTCCTTGCTATTCTTATTATAAATATTTTTAAATGATATTGATACTCATTTTCTTAAAAAGTGAAGGAGTCGACAAAACATGAAGAAAAACCTTTCTCCCGCCAGAAAACGTTTGCTTTACGCCTTAATTGGCGGCAGCCTGGTCTGGTACACGCCGTTCACCGCCTATGCCGCGGTTCCGGAGGAAACGGCGGCTTCACCCCGGCAAGCCGCGCAGCAAGAAAAGCCGGCTGAGTTTACGCTTGAAAAAATAGACGTTACCGCCAGCCGTGAAGCACTGCCGCCCGTTTATGCCGGCGGCCAGGTGGCCCGCGGCGGCAACATCGGCGTACTGGGCAACAAGGACTTTATGGACACGCCTTTCAGCATCACCAGTTATACCGCCCAGTCCATCGAAGACTGGCAGGCCGATACATTGCATGATGTGCTTGTCAACGATTCTTCCATCCGTTTCGGCACCTCTGCCGGACATGTGAATGAAAATTTCATCATCCGCGGCCTGGAAGTCAATAACAGCAGTCTTTATTTTCATGGGATGCAGGGCCTGGCGCCGCAGTATCGCGTGCCGGTCGAATTTCTCGAACGGGTGGAAGTGCTCAAAGGACCCAGCTCTTTTCTCTATGGCGGCGTGAACACCTCGGTGGGCGGCGCTGTCAACCTGGTGCCTAAGCGGGCCGGTGAGGAAGACATCACCAACTTTACCGCCAGCTACGCCGCCGAAGCCCATTTCGGCGGCCATATCGACATCGGACGCCGCTTCGGCCGGAATAAAGAATGGGGCGTTCGCTTCAACGGACTGTATGCGGACGGCGATACCGAAACCGACGGCCAGTCCCGAGAACGGCTGCTGGGCTCTCTGGGACTGGATTATCGCCAGGAGCGCTTACGCCTGTCTCTGGATGCTTTTGGCTCACAGGAAAACTTTGAAAACGGGCTTGTCTCCATGTATCGTTTAGACAAAGGCTATGTGAAGGCGCCTGACGGCTCGACCAATGCGTATAAAGGCACATGGGGCGCAGCCCGGAATAACGGGCTGCTGTTTAAGAGCGAATATGACCTGAATGACAATTTAACCGCCTATGCCGGCATTGGCAAAGTGTCCATTAACGCAACCGGCCTGATCAACGGCAACCACATCTTTAGTCTTCAATCGGATGGAACGGCGCTTATCCGGAATGTTTATAAGCAATACTTCTGGACCGACACCACCTCTTCGGAAGTGGGAATGCGCGGTGCTTATCAGACCGGCTCGGTAAAACATCAGCTGGTTTTAGGCGCTAACTTTGTGAACAGCGATTCTTCCAGCGTTTTTAATCAGGGAACCGGAAACTATCCTACAAATATTTACAATCCTCCTTCGCTGGCTGAAGAATTCAACAAGCTGGCTTGGAAAGGCAAAGGCTCAAAAACGGCCACTACCGAGCTATCCAGTTATCTTTTGGCCGATACCCTTTCTTTTGACGAGGAAAAAGTGCAGTTAACGCTGGGCATACGGCGGCAAAATGTGGAAACGAAAAATTTTAACGCCAACACCGGCGTCCAGACATCTTCCTATGATGCCCACGCCAATACTCCCGTAGCCGGTCTCGTCGTCAAACCGTGGGGCGAATCGGTGGCGCTTTACGCCAACTACATTGAGATGCTTTCGCCCGGCCGGACAGTTAATGATCTGACGTATAGCAATTATGGTCAAACGCTGGCGCCATATAAAAGCAAACAACACGAGTTCGGCGTCAAATGGGACAAAGGCCGCTTTGCCAATACCCTCGCCTTTTTCCAGATCACAAAGCCAAGCTTGACCGTGTTCAATAATGTGCAGGGCTATGACGGTAAACAGAAAAACCGCGGCATTGAATGGAGTGCTTTCGGGCAGGTGGCCAAAAATCTGCGTCTGCTGGGCGGGGTCACCTATTTGAGAGGAGAACTGGTTCGCCTTGCAACCGCCTCTGCCGCCAACGAAGGCAACACGCCTTACGGGATTCCCAAATGGCAGATGAACGCCGGCGTGGAATGGGATACTCCCTGGAATCCCGATTTGACGCTTTCCCTGCGGGCCGTATACTCCGGGACGCAGTATCTCAACGATTCCAATAGTGAAAAGCTGCCAGGCTGGGTTCGCTATGACTTCGGCGCGCGGTACAAAACTACGGTCAACAGCGTTCCGGTCACCTTCCGGGCCAGTGTGGACAATCTCTTCAATAAGCAGTACTGGTCAGGCGCCTTTGGCGATAATCTGGTTACCCTGGGCGGGCCACGCACCGTGAAACTTTCGGCCACCATGAACTTCTAACTGCGGCCTAATTCCGTCTGTAAAGATGCCGGCAAACAGCGTTCGTTAATTAGAATTGGGTTTTGAAAAATTTAGGTAGAGTGGAAAATTCCTGTCAAATTGTATTGATTTGGCAGGAATTTTGTATTTAGGGTCAGAAAGTAATTTTAATTTGCTTCAACAAGGACAATACTGACAGAGCGAGCCTCACGCGTTGAGCAACTGCCAAAATCAACAGAAAAACAGGTGAATGCTTCATGTTTATCGCAGATTTTCATATACATTCAAAGTATTCTAGAGCTACCAGTAAGGAGTGCGTTGCGGAGGTGCTTGACTTTTGGGCGCGGCGTAAAGGAATTCAGGTGCTTGGAACGGGTGATTTTACGCATCCGGCCTGGCGCGAGGAATTGAAAGAGAAGCTAATTCCGGCGGGGGAAGGACTTTATGCACTTAAAGCTGAGTTTCGTCGGGAGGGTAAAGTGGCGGGAACGGCGTTTACTCCCCAATTTATTGTTTCCGGTGAAATCAGTTCCATCTATAAAAAGAACGGCAGAGTGCGCAAGGTGCATAACCTGATTCTCCTGCCCGGCCTGGAGCAGGCCGAATTCATATCACGTAAGCTGGAAGCGGTCGGTAATCTGCGGTCGGACGGCAGGCCGATACTGGGTCTGGACAGCAGGGATTTGCTGGAGATCGTACTGGAAAGCTGCCCTGAGGCGATGTTTATTCCTGCGCACATCTGGACCCCGCATTTCTCCCTGTATGGCGCTTATTCCGGATTTGACGCGATTGAGGAGTGTTTTGAAGACCTCACCGGATACATTTATGCCCTTGAAACAGGCCTGTCCTCCGATCCGGCCATGAATTGGCGCATTTCGGCGCTGGATAAGTTTACCCTGGTTTCCAACTCTGATGCCCACTCTCCGGCCAATCTGGCCAGAGAAGCCAATATTTTCAATACCGGCCTTTCGTATTTTGGTATGCTGCAGGCGTTGAAGAACCGCAGTACAACCGAATTTTACGGTACATTGGAGTTTTTTCCTGAGGAAGGCAAATACCATTATGACGGCCACCGGGTCTGCAAGGTGTGTTGGAAGCCTGAGATGACAAGAGCGGCGGGCGGTCTGTGTCCGGTGTGCGGCGGCAAACTGACCGTCGGCGTGCTGCACCGGGTGGAAGCTCTTGCCGACAGGGAAGAAGGCTTTATACCGCCGGCGGCCAAGCCCTTTGAGCGGATAGTTCCGCTTGTGGAGATCATTGCTTCCTCCATCGGTGCGACTGCCGCCAGCAGGAGAGTGAGACAGAAATATGAGCAGTTGCTGCAGATTCTTGGCCCCGAGCTGTTTATTCTCCGTGAGGCGCAGCTGGCGGATATTGAACTGGCCGCAGGTTCCTGTATTACGGAAGGCATCCGCCGCCTGCGCTGCGGTAAAGTGGCGATACAACCCGGGTTTGACGGTGAATATGGTAAAGTTAAAGTACTGGACAAAAGTGAGATAGAACTGTTTTCAGGTCAATTATGTTTTTTGAGGGATGAACTTGTTTCTGATTCCGGCACTGCCGGTAAGGAGCCGTCAGGACCTGCCGCTGTTACAGGGGCGGCGGTTCAGGCCGCAAAACAGGTGCGGGAGACGGACGGCGATGCCGGTCTGGCGGAAGGAGCTGAGAAGGCCCCGCAGGCTGTCCCGGCAAGCTTGCCTTACGGTTTGAATAAGGAACAGTGGGAAGCCGTGTCAGCCAGTGCTCCGGCAATTGCGGTAGTCGCCGGACCGGGAACAGGAAAAACAAAGACACTGGTCTGCCGTATTGCCTATCTGATTGAACAGTGCGGCATCCATCCGTCGCAAATCAGTGCCGTTACGTTTACCAATAAGGCGGCGCAGGAGATGCGCAGCCGGCTGGAAGGGCATTTCGGAAATAAACGAACGGCCGGCGCCATGACCATCGGGACGTTTCACTCTATCTGTCTGCAAAGGCTGTCCCAATGGAGAGGCAAGGAAACAATAACAATCATTGATGAACAGCAGGCCCGTTCGATGATCGGCGAAATCGTAAAGAGTATGAAGCTGGAGTTTCCGCTTCGCGATGCACTAAAAGCGATCTCGCTCTTAAAAAATGGCGCACCGCCTGCGGGAAATGAAAGCAACGCGGTTTCCACCGCCCTGCTGTATGATGCATACTGCTCGCAGCTTAAGCGCTACGGCGTGATGGACTATGATGATATTCTGCTGGAAGTCCTGCAGCGGCTGGAAGGTGGTCCCGCCGGGGTTTTGTCTGACCGGAGCGGGGAAAAGTGTTGTTCCTATCTCCTGGTGGATGAGTTTCAGGATATCAATGAGATTCAATACCGCTTAATCAAGCAATGGGGCAGGAATTGCGAAAGTATTTTTATTATCGGTGATCCTGACCAGTCAATTTATGGTTTCAGGGGTTCTGATTTTCGTTATTTTGCAAAATTTACCGAAGAATTTCCCGGCAGCCGGCAGGTCCGGCTAACGCAGAATTACCGGTCTACGCCTGAGATCATCGCGGCCGCTCAGGCGGTGATCGCTAAAAAGGCGGCAGGGGATGAGACCCGGCTGCTCAACCCTACCAGGGAAAGCGGCGTTAAAGTGCGCTTGATAGCAAGCAATGATGAATTCGCCGAAGCCATCTTTGTCGCCAAGGAAATCAACCGTATGGTTGGCGGTATTGACATGCTTGATGCGCAAATCCGGGCTCACAAAGCCAGGCCGGCCGGTCAGTCCAGAGGCTTTGCCGATATCGCCATATTGTATCGCACCAATCGCCAGGCGGAGGTTCTGGAACAGTGCCTGTTAAAAGAAGGTATTCCGTACTCGGTAGCCGGGCGGGATGATTTTCTTTCCGATAAGCCGGTTCGGGAGGCGATGGCGTTCTTTAAATTTTTGCTTAATCCCGGAGATATTCTTTCCCTGCTGGAATGTTTCAAGGCAAAAAGTATTGCTGCGGCAGAGCTCAGCCTAAAAATCATTGAGCGTTATGCTGCAGGCAGGAAAAGCATCACGGCGCTGGAAAAGCTTTTGACCGAGCTGCCATCGCCCATCAATCAGCCCGGCGTTTTCCCTGCTTTCATAGAAATGCTGGGCAGGTATAAACCGGTTATCCGCAAAGAGAGACCAGCCGGAATTATCGATTCATGGATCAGCGACAACAATCTGTCCGGTATTAAAAGCATGGAGCTGCTTTTACATACAGCGGTTACGCATCAGGACATGTCGTCTTTTATCCAGAACTTTGTACTGGGCCGGGAAAGCGATATTGTTCGCAGCAGCGGCAAAGTTTATTCGACCGATGCGGTTTCGTTAATGACGGTGCATGCGGCCAAAGGTCTTGAATTTCCGGTAACATTCATTTGCGGTGTAAACGATGGCTTGATGCCTTTAAAGAACAGCGTTCTTAACTTTGACTTCGCTGAGGAGAGGCGGCTTTTCTATGTGGGAGTGACAAGGGCCAGGGATGAGCTTGTCCTAATGACGTCCCGTACCCCGTCACCTTTTATCGTCGAGCTGCCTGGCGGGCTGCTTATGGTTGAAAATGCAGGTAAGCAACGGCCGGCGCCCCGCTATAAACAGGACAGTTTATTCGATTCGTTACCGGCGCTTCACTGATGATTTTTAAGGCGGAAATCCCCCGAATCATGCACTTCGGGGGATTTCTTTTTGTAATTCACATTTTTTTGTAACAAATCGTATTATTTTAATGTTGACAATACTGATCGGATTTATTAGAATTTAATTAGAGTTAATTATTAGTGCTGAAGAGTACAGAGCGCTGGGATTTAGGTGTTGATTAAAATGAAATTATCAACAAGAGGACGTTATGGCGTTAAAGCAGTATTGGAGCTGGCCATTCATTATGGAAGCGGGCATGTATCGATAAAATCGGTTGCTAAAAGTCAGAATGTATCGGAGTATTATTTAGAGCAGTTATTTGCCCAACTCAGGAAAAGCGGCATTATTAAGAGCTTGCGCGGTCCTTGCGGGGGATATGCGCTGGCCAGACCGCCGGGTCAGATCACGGTACATGACGTTATTGAAGTTCTCGAAGGTTCAATTGAAATTTCCGACTGCATTGTGGATACTACCTGCAAAAATGTGGAAAGCTGTGCGACAAGGCTGCTATGGGTAAGGATTAAGGACAGTATTGATGGTGTACTACAGTCAACCACCTTCCAGGACATGGTTGATGATTACCAAAAAATGAACAGGATGAAGGACGGTGTAAATGATGACTGACAAACAAGTCTATCTCGACCATTCGGCGACAACTTATCTTAAGCCGCAGGTTTTCGAAGAGATGCTTCCTTATCTAAATCTGTATTACGGCAATCCTTCTTCGATTTATGCAATGGCCCGGGTGACGGAAAAGGCAATTGACCAGGCGCGGGAAAGCGTGGCGCAGGTGCTCAATGCAGATAAAAAAGAAATTTTTTTTACCGGCGGCGGTTCTGAAGCCGACAACTGGGCCCTAAAGGGCGTTGCTTTTGCCAACAGGCATAAGGGCAATCATATCATTACTACCCAAATTGAGCATCACGCAATTTTACATACCTGCCGGTTTTTGGAGAAAAATGGTTTTGAAGTAACGTATCTGCCTGTTGATTCCGAAGGCTTTGTAAAGGTTGATGAGCTTGAGCAGGCTATTACCAAGCAGACGATTCTGGTTTCGGTCATGTTTGCCAATAATGAAATCGGGACAATTGAGCCGATAAAAGAAATAGGAAAAATCTGCCGCGCCAGGAAAGTATTGTTTCATACCGACGCTGTTCAGGCAGTGGGGTATATACCGGTTGATGTGAAGGATTTGAATATTGATCTGCTTTCTCTGGCTGCCCATAAATTTTACGGTCCCAAGGGGGTTGGCGCGCTTTATATCCGCAAGGGAATTCGTATTGATAATCTCATTCATGGCGGCGGGCAGGAAAGCGGGCGACGGGCCGGTACGGAAAATATTGCCGGTATTGTCGGTTTGGGAAAGGCGCTTACGCTTGCCGCAGAAGAATTAGCGGCTGAAAATGAGCGTTTGACCGTCCTGCGGGATAAACTGATTGCCGGGCTTAGCCGTATTCCTTACAGCAGGCTCAATGGTCCGGCTGGAGATCGACGGACACCTGGCAATGTAAATGTATGCTTTTCTTTTATTGAAGGAGAATCCATGCTTTTACTGCTGGACAGCAAAGGGATTTTCGCCTCCAGCGGCAGTGCGTGCACCTCGGGCTCGCTTGATCCGTCCCATGTATTGCTGGCGATTGGGCTGGCTCACGAAATTGCCCATGGATCTCTCAGGCTTACGCTGGGCAGCGCTACGACGGAGCAGGATGTTGACTATGTTTTGGAAGTTTTGCCCGGCATTGTCCAACGATTAAGAGATATGTCGCCGCTTTGGAAAAATTTCTTAAAGGAAAAAGAGGGGGAGAGTAGTCATGCAGTATAGTGAAAAAGTAATGGACCATTTTATGAATCCCAGAAATGTTGGTGAAATCGCCGACGCAAATGGAATCGGTGAAGTGGGAAATGCCGTGTGCGGCGATATCATGAGAATTTACTTAAAAGTTGAAGATAACCGTATTCAGGATGTTAAATTCAATACCTTTGGCTGTGGTTCGGCAATTGCTTCTTCCAGCATGGCGACTGAAATGATTAAGGGAAAGACGATCGAGGAAGCCTGGGAACTCTCTAATAAGGCAGTCGCAGAAGCGCTGGACGGCCTGCCTCCGGTAAAGATGCATTGTTCGGTGCTGGCTGAGGAAGCTGTACATAAAGCCATTAACCATTACCGGAGCTCTGTGGGGCTTAAGCAATGGGAATACAAGGAACATGCCGACATTCATGCCCAGGTGCATGGCGAATAACAACAGCGGAATAATAAAACCATGCACAGGTATTAGCGTCTGTGCATGGTTTTGTGTTACCTGTACCCGTATTATTTTAAACGGCGGGCCGCATGGCAGAGCGGGCCTACATGCTTGTTTAGCGGAAAAGAATGGGCCAAAGCCGTTGTAACAAAGGTTTTGGCCTGTCTGACCGCTTCCCGTACGGTCAGGCCTTTGGCCAAGCCGGCAGTAATGGCGGCAGCATAAGTACAGCCGGCGCCATGCGTGTATTTGGTGTCAATTTTAGGCGATTCCAGAATTTCAAATTCCTCACCGTCAAACAGCAGGTCAATTGCGGTTGGCGTTCCTAATTTGGCGCCGCCCTTGATCAAAACATTTTTAGGGCCTAATTGATGGATGGCAATTGCCGCCGCTTTCATATCCTCGACAGAACGGATCGGCTGAAGGCCGCTGAGCTGGCCGGCCTCAAAAATATTAGGTGTAATAATCGTGGCCCGCGGCGCTAATTCCCGGCGAATGCTGACGGCGGCTTCCGGATGCAGCACCTCATCGGTCCCTTTGCAGACCATTACCGGATCAATGACTACATTTTTAACCGAATACTGGTCAATTTTTTTTGCGACCAGGGCGATTACCTCACTGGTGGCCAGCATGCCTGTTTTTAGCGCATGAACGCCAATCCCGGCCAGCACAGTTTCTAACTGGGCCTCTATTGTTGCCAGCGGCAGCGGGTATACATCATGGGCCCAGTCCTTGGCAGGGTTTTGGGCGACAATTACCGTAATTGCCGTCATGCCGTAAATCCCAAATTCCTGAAAAGTCTTAAGGTCAGCCTGCAGTCCGGCGCCGCCGCTGGTATCAGAGCCAGCCACTGTAATTGCTTTAACGATTGTCATGTATGCTTCCTCCCAACAAAAATCTAGTGCTTTCAAGCGGTGGATGAAGAAATATTGCCGCCGAAGCTTGCAAAATATATTTTGTATTATAAAATATATTTGAACCTTTTAAAATACACAGAATTACTAAAATGGATAGGTACAGTTGGGAGGGGCTTTTGTTATGGAATTAATTATGCTTGACGCAAAGCGCAAAGATCCTTTATATATGCAGCTTTATCAGCATTTCAGGAAGGAAATCGAACAGAACCGGCTGCCGGAAGGCGTTAAGCTGCCTTCCATCCGCGGCCTGTCAGGCAGCTTATCGGTTAGTAAAATAACAGTTGAAAAGGCTTATCAGCAATTGATGAGTGAAGGGTATATCCAAAATAACAACCGGTCACGGTATATAGTCAATAAGTTTGAGGGCATAGCTGTGCCTGCGGCGCCTGTTTATAAGGCCGGCCGGCAGACCGGCCTCAAACGGCGGAGCGATCTGGTGTTATTTGATTTCTCGAGTGGTGAAATGGATATTGACGGTTTTGATTTTCCTTTGTGGAAACGCTATATCAACAAAGTCTTTGCCAATAAAAGCAGGCTGGTCGGTTATGGCAGCAGCAGCGGCGAGGCGGAACTGCGGCAGGAGATTGTAAAATACATCCACAATTCCCGGGGGGTTAATGTTGATCAGGGACAAATTATTGTCGGCGCCGGTATTCAGACGCTGCTGCATACATTATGCAGTTTGCTGAAACTAAATTATCACAGTATTGCGTTTGAAGAACCCGGCTTCAAACATGGGCGGCAGATCTTTAGCGACCATTCTTTTCATATCCTGCCGGTAAAAATGAACAAAGACGGCATTGATATGGAAAAGCTGGCTCAAAGCGGAGCCAGGCTGGTATATGTAAGCCCGTCTCATCAGTTTCCCACCGGCTATATTATGCCGGTGGGCAAACGCAATCGCCTGCTTTCCTGGTCAGAGCAGGTTAACGGTATGATTATTGAAGATGACTATGACAGTGAGTTTCGCTATTTCGGCCGCCCCATTCCGGCGTTAAAAGCCCTGGACACCGGGGACAATGTCGTTTATCTGGGTTCGTTCTCGAAAATTATTCCGCCTTCTATCCGGATCAGTTATATGGTATTGCCTGAACGGCTAATGGAAGTTTACCGGAAAAATTCCCATTTTTATAATCAGGCGGCGTCAACTGTCGAACAGCTGGCGCTGGCCAGGTATATGGAAGACGGACATTTGGAACGGCAAATACGCCGGCTGCGCAAATTGTATCATGAAAAAAAACAGCTGTTTTTTGCAGCATTAAAGAATATTTTAGGGAACCGGGTTGCGGTGAATGAAAGTGATGCCGGTTTGCACACCCTGCTGACGGTAAAATCGGATTTGACGGCGCAGGAGCTGGCTGACCGGGCGCTGGCCCGAGGCTGCCGCATTGCGCCGGTAAGGGATTATTATTTGGAATCATCCCCCGAAAAATTGCCCCAGCTTATTTTGTATTTTTCCAAAATACCCGCTCCCGACTTTACGAGAGCGATTCATTTATTAAAAGCGGCCTGGTTTGATTGAGCCGGATTCAGCCTTGTCGGCAGGACATTTGCAGTAAAATAACGGGCTTTCGGGACGGGACTGGCCGCAGGATAAAGGGCGACACACGGAAGGAGTTTGCTCAATCGCTGCGAATAGGTTAAGCAATTGCTCCAAAAAGACTGGGATATGCTCTAATAACAAGTACAAGGAGGAAATGAAATGAAAACTGTTGTACTGGATGGCTACACCCTCAATCCGGGGGATTTAAGCTGGACTGCTCTGGAACAATTATCGGAGGTTACGGTTTATGACCGCACCGCCTATGACAACGGCAATCTGGCGTTGATCATTGAGCGGGTCGGCGATGCCGAATTTGTATTTACCAATAAAACGCCGCTGCCGGCTGAAGCAATTCAGGCCATGCCTAAGCTGAAATTTATCGGTGTACTGGCAACCGGCTATAATGTTGTTGATGTGGATGCAGCTAAAGCCTGCGGCGTTGTCGTCGCCAATATCCCCACCTACGGCACTGCCGCTGTTGCGCAAATGGCAATTGCCCTGCTGCTGGAGCTGTGCCACCATGTCGGCGCGCACAGCGCGGCGGTTAAGAATGGAGACTGGACCAAAAACGCCGACTGGTGCTTTTGGAATTACCCCTTAATTGAGCTGGCGGGAAAAAATATGGGTATCATTGGTTTTGGCCGGATTGGTCAGGCGGTTGCCAACATTGCTCAGGCTTTGGGCATGAAGGTTTTGGCTTTTGACAATTACCGGGTGAAGGAGCTGGAAAGCGAGACCTTAAAGTACGTCGAGCTTGATGAGCTTTTGGCTCAGGCTGATGTCATCAGTTTGCACTGCCCGTTATTTGAAAGCACCAAAGGAATTATTAACAGCTCCACCATTGCCAAAATGAAGCCCGGTGTAATGATTGTCAACACTTCCCGCGGCCCGTTGGTGGTTGAGCAGGATTTGGCTGATGCGTTAAACAGCGGCAGAGTGGCCGGGGCTGGGCTGGATGTTGTTTCGACCGAGCCTATTGGCGCTGACAATCCTCTGCTGACGGCAAAAAATTGCCTGATTACGCCCCATATTGCCTGGGCTCCAAAAGAAGCCAGACAACGCTTAATGGATATCGCAGTCAATAATCTGAAAAGCTATCTGGAGGGTAGACCGGTAAATGTGGTAAATCGATAGATGCTCCGGTATTGACGGAAGGATTTTTGACTGTTGGGCAGGGCGGCGATTCTAACTATTGTCGCCGGCGAAAAAACCGTCATAAATTACGCCATAAAGCAAGCTGCCCAGAAAAAGCAATAATCCGCCTGTCAGTAAGATGTGCTGGCTGCTCATAAGACCTCCTCGATAATTTACATACCTTTCTACTATTGCCTGATCGCGGGTATTTCATGTGCCGCCGGGACAAGTTATAAGTTTAAGGAGCGTGGTTGAATGCAGAAAATTGTAGTAATTGGCGGCGTGGCCGCAGGCTTGACAGCAGCCGCCAAAGTTAAACGAGATAATCCGGCAGCCCAGGTGGTTGTGCTGGAAAAAGGCAGCCTGATTTCTTATGGCGCTTGCGGCATGCCTTTTTATGTCGCCGGTGAAATTCCGGCGATGACGAACCTTATGATGACTGCCCAGGGCAAGCTGCGGGACCAGGCTTATTTTAGACAGGATAAACATATTGATGTGCGGACCCGAAGTATGGTTACCCACATTGACCGGGTGCAGAAAACGGTGGAGGTAAAAAACCTGGCAACGGCTGAATATTCCCGGATTCCCTATGATCAGCTGGTGCTTGCCACCGGGGCGACCCCGTTCAAACCGGCCTGGCCGGGAGTAGAACTTGCCAATATCCATCCGTTATGGCATCCGGATGACGCGGTTGCCATACGGACGGGAATCGAGCAGGGGCTGTTCAAGCGGGCGTTGATCATTGGAGCCGGGCTGATTGGCATGGAAATGGCGGAAGCGCTGCAGCGGCAGAAGCTGGAGGTCACTGTTGTGGAGATGAGAGAACAGGTTTTCCCAGCCTTGCTTGACAGTGAGTGCGCTGCCGCCGTAAGTCAATATGCCAGCTATAACGGGATAACCATTCTGACCGGGGAAAAGGTCGAACGGTTCACCGGCAACGGCGCAGTTCAGGCGGTAGTGACCAGTCAACGGACGCTGCCGGCTGATTTGGTCATTCTGGCAGTCGGGGCCGGACCCAATGTGGAGCTGGCCCGGGCGGCCGGCCTTGCGCTTGGCGACGGCACCGGTGCGATTGCCGTTAATGAGTATCTGCAGACCAGTGATCCGGCGATTTATGCCGGCGGCGACTGTGTGGAAAACACCAATCTGGTATCAGGGCAAAAGGTCTTCGCCCCCATGGGCTCAACCGCTAATAAGCACGGCCGGGTGATTGGCGGCAATCTTTGCGGGCGGAAGGTGAAATTCCGGGGCGTACTGAACACAGCGGTGGTGAGGCTGATGGATTTGAATATCGGCAAAACAGGTCTTACTGAACGGGAAGCTAAACAACTGGGTTACGACTATGTTACCGCGACTGTTTCGGGGCATGATAAGCCGCACTATATGCCGCAGCCCGGACGGCTGACGAGCAAGCTTGTTGTAAATGCCCAAAACCGTCAGGTGCTTGGCGTGCAAATTCTTGGCGACGGCCAGGTGGATAAAAGAATTGATGTCATTGCCTCGGTTCTGAATTTTGCCGGAACAGTGGACGACTTATTTGATATTGATCTGGCTTATGCCCCGCCGTACAGCAGCCCGATCGACCATGTGGCGGTAGCCGCCAATATGATTATGAACAAGTTAAAATGACCGATCGTTCATGAAAAGACCGTTTTTACGGTCTTTTTTTGACAATATGGGAAAAAAGGCTGAATTGTCCTAGCATTATGGTACTTTTATCCTATCGTTTTTTACTGCCGCTATATGCTATAACTAATATAGGGATAGTTTTAGTCTGCGGAGGTGGTGCTTTCCCAATTGCCGCTCATCTGTTCGCAGGGATGGTTATGTGCTATTTTATTATCAAGAATTTTGTTATAATAAAAGGCAATTGTAATCTTCCCGTTGCATATCCGGAAGTAATGCCGGAACCAGATTTATGAAAAATACGGCTGATTGAGGATGAGTGATATGAACTGTAAAGTAGCGGATATCATAAGCAAGGCCCGGGCGACACAACATTTGACCAAACAGGAAATTGTCAGTTTACTGGGAGATAATGATATAAACGACCGGTTATTTGCCGCCGCCGATCAGGTGAGGGCTGAGAATGTCGGTGAAGCCGTTCATTTACGGGGCTTAATTGAATTTTCCAATATTTGCCGGCAAAATTGTTTTTATTGCGGTCTTCGCCGGGATAATGCCGGGATCAGGCGCTACCGGCTGGAACCGGATACCATTCTTGCATTTGCCGCCAAGGCCAAAGCGTACGGTTATAAGACCCTTGTTCTGCAGTCCGGTGAGGATGATTTTTATACGACTGACAGGCTGCAGCAAATCATCAGCGGTATAAAGGCGCTCGGACTGGTCATTACATTGAGTATAGGAGAAAAAAGCCGGGCTGAGTATGCAGCTTACCGGCAAGCCGGCGCCGACCGGTATTTGCTGAGGATTGAGACTACCGACAGGCGGCTTTATGCCGCTCTTCATCCGGGGATGAGCTGGGAAAACCGCAGGCGCTGTCTCTGGGACTTGAAGGAACTGGGTTATGAGGTTGGAACAGGCTGCTTGGTCGGTCTGCCTAATCAATCCCTCGAAGCTTTGGCGGATGATATTTTGTTTTTTCAGGAGCTTGATGCCGATATGGTCGGCCTGGGTCCGTTTATCCCGAATGCCGATACCCCGTTGAGATCCGCTCAGGGCGGCAGCTTTACAGCTAGTCTGAAGGTTATGGCCATCACCAGGCTGTTGTTGCCTGACGCCAACATTCCGGCGACAACGGCGATGGAGACACTGAATAAAAACGGCAGAATCATTGCGCTGCAAAGCGGGGCTAATGTGGCCATGCCCAATGTTACTGAGGGTGAGTACCGCCAGCTTTATGCCTTATATCCCGGGAAAATATGCATCAATGATACGCCTGCCCATTGCCGCGGCTGCATTTCCGGCAAGATTACCAGTATTGGCCGCACTGTCGCCGGGGATTTCGGCTTCAGGGTGAAAAGAGCGGCGGCTAAACGTGTTTAATGATAAGTCGGAACATGAAGCATACTATACCCATCTTAATATAAGAAGGGTGATTGTATGCCGCGATTTATGCCAAAACGGGCGATATTTGAACAAAGCGCCCTGGACTATCCTTTGGGCCGTCAGCTATATGACCAATTAACAGGACTGGGTGTGCCGGTGACTTACGCTGCTTCGCATAACCGGATTACCGGCATACCGGGCAAGACTGCACAGCAAGCCTATCGCGAGGCCAAAAGCACGTTGGTGGTCGGGGTGCGCAAAAGCCTGGATTTTGCTGCCTGCAAGCCGTCCGCTCATTACCAGCTGCCGCTGAATACCAGTTGCCCGGGGATGTGCGAGTATTGCTACCTGGCCACTACTTTGGGCAAGAAGCCTTATTTGCGGGTTTATGTAAATATTGATGAGATATTGGCCAAAACCCAGGATTACATAGCAGCGCGAGCTCCGGCGGTTACCATCTTTGAAGGGGCTGCAACTTCTGATCCGGTGCCCACCGAATATTTGACCGGTTTGCTGAAAACAACCATTGAATTTTTCGGCCGGCAAAAACTGGGGAGATTTCGTTTTGTTACAAAGTTTACCGACATTGGCTCCCTGCTGACCGCCAGGCATAACGGTCATACCCGCTTCAGGTTCAGCCTTAATGCCGCGGGGATAATCGCCAAGTATGAGCATCAGACCCCAGGCATGGTCGAGCGGGTCGCTGCTGCGGCCAGAGCAGCTTCAGCCGGTTATCCGATAGGCTTTATTATTGCGCCAATTTTTTATTTTCCCGATTGGCAGAGTGAATACAGCCGCTTATTTCATGAACTGGCGGACAAACTGCCTGCCGCCGCCCAAACCGATTTAACCTTTGAATTGATTACCCACCGTTTTACCAAGCGGGCTAAAGCCAATATTCTTTCAGTCTTCCCCAACACTTTGCTGCCGCTGGAAGAAGGTGACCGTAAAATTAAATTTGGCCAGTTCGGTTACTGTAAATACATTTATGATAAAGCCGCAGTAACAGAACTGAAAAATTTTATGCAGCAAAATATTGAGCAATATTTCCCCCGGGCTACCATTGATTATTTTGTCTAGTGAATTATTTGTCGTAAAGTGTCGTGAAAGGTTGGAAAAAAAGAGGGGAATTCTGCAAAATAAACGAATTATCTCTTAGTAAATTTAATGAAACAGTTATATTACAAATGTTAAGTGTTTGTTAGCTGTACATAAACCTCTGCAATTGCTGTGGACAGGCGGTACGGGCAATGGTAGAATTTTGGTGTATAATTGGCAAAGAACGACAAATGGTATGGGAGTATAGGAGGCTATTAATTTGGAGAACTCTACACTTTTTGGTCTGATTGTAGGATTTGTGGCGGTTTTAGGGGGAATGGTGCTGAAAGGGGCAAGCCTTTCCGTGCTGGTAAATCCTGCGGCGTTTATGATTATTATCGCCGGGACAGCCGCCTGCTTACTGAATGCTTTCACAATAGAGCACATTAAAAAGTTTCCTGTGCTTGTCAAAACCTTGTTTAAAAAACCAGAGCTTTTTCCGAAACCGGAATTGCTGAAAATGTTTGTTGAATTGTCGCAAACAGCCAGGCGGGAAGGGATACTGGCATTGGAAAGCCGGGTAGGAGACATTAACGATCCTTTTTTAAAGAATGGACTGAGTATGG
Source organism: Dendrosporobacter quercicolus (assembly GCF_900104455.1). Taxonomy (NCBI): domain Bacteria; kingdom Bacillati; phylum Bacillota; class Negativicutes; order Selenomonadales; family Sporomusaceae; genus Dendrosporobacter; species Dendrosporobacter quercicolus. Next base: position 26,904 of record NZ_FNHB01000011.1, on the reverse strand, counting down.
TAATTGACGGCCTTGATCCTGATTTTGTCAGTGACGTGCTGGACGCCGAAATTCAGGGAATGGAAGAACGCCATCGCGACGGCGCCCTGATCTTTACACAGGCCGGCACCTATGCGCCGACGCTGGGGGTATTGGGCGCAGTTGTCGGTCTGATTGGCGCCCTGGGTAATTTGAATGATATTGAGAAATTGGGCCATTCTATCGCGGCGGCATTTGTGGCAACACTTTTGGGGATTTTTACCGGTTATGTTTTATGGCATCCTTTTGCCACCAAGCTAAAGATGATATCCAAAAAAGAAGTTGAAGTAAAGAAAATGATGATTGAAGGAATTCTTTCCTTGCAGGCCGGCGATTCGCCCACGGCAATTGAGGCCAAACTGATTGTGTTTATTCCCCAAAATGAGCGGGCGCAGTTAAAACCGGGAAAGTCGGAGGCGTGATCGATGGCTAGGAAAAAGCATCATGCGCAGCATCATGAAGAACATATTGATGAATCCTGGCTCATACCGTATGCCGACATCCTTACGCTCTTGCTGGCTTTATTCATTGTTTTGTTTGCCTCCTCGCAGGTGGATCAGAAAAAATTCGAACAAATGGCGGAGGCTTTCGGCGCGGCGTTCTCCACCGGCAGTCCGGCCATCTTTGACAGCGCCATGGGCCGGCCCAGTGTTACCACCAATCCAACGACAACTTCGCTGGAAGCCGATCCCTATAATCAGGAAACAGCGCAATTAGCGGAAGTTAAACGGCAGATCGACCAATATATTGCCGGCAATCATTTAACCGGCGATTTACAGACAGCACTGACTGAGGACGGGCTGTTGATCAGAATTAAGGATTCGGCGCTGTTTACCTCCGGCAGTGCCGAGCTGCTTCCCGAGTCACGGCGGATTGGCGGTATTATCGCCCAAATGCTGCTGCCGCTCCAGCAAAAGGTCATTATTTCCGGACATACCGATAATGTGCCTATCAACACCCGGGAGTTTCCTTCAAACTGGGATTTGAGCGCTAAGCGTTCGTTAAATTTTATGAAGTTTGTACTGACCCAGGATAGCAAGCTTCAGCCGGAACGCTTTAGCGCTATTGGGTATGGTGAATACCGCCCTGTTGATAGTAATGCGACCGGCGAAGGCCGGGCGAAAAACCGCCGGGTTGAAGTTCTTATTTCCCGTACTTACCGGCATTAATTGGAGAAATCGGCCGTTTTCGAGTTTATTCGAACAGGCCGATTTTTTTACTTTTCTTATTTGACAAAAGGGTATTGGAAGATTTTTGTAGAACAACTATCTCAGGTTATTTAACTGGCTAAATATGGGATGTGAATAAAGTTGCGGATCGGGACTAAGTTATACTGTGGATTTGGGCTGATTGTCCTGTTAATTGTAGTGGTTGCCTTGTTTTTGCTGCAGATGTTCGACGGGTTGAACCAAAATACCATGCAAATGGTGAATCAGCGGTACGAAAAGGTGCGGCAGATATCCGCCTTTCGTTATGAATTAAACCATTGGTCGCGCGAATTGCGCAGCCTGCCGGTTCAGGCTGACCAGGCCGCCCTGACCGAACAGTTAAATATTGCCGAAGCCAGCCGCCTTACGGCGTTGGTGGCGCTTGACTCCATTGATAAGAGCGCCGCCGATGAAGGAGACCGGCAGCGGATGGTCAAGATCAAATCCATTGTATTTAACTATGACCAGCTGGGTGAAGCTGTTGTCCGGGCGGCGACAGCCGGCGGCAGTCCGGAGCAGGTGCAGCCGCTGTTGTTTGAAGCCGCCCAGGTCAGGTCGGATATTATCCGGGAACTTGACCATATGCAGAATGAGGAAGAAGCGGCCATCAAAAAGGAGATGGGGCATTTACAAACCATTTACCGCAATGCCGTTAACATCATCTATGGCTATATTGTGGTCGGCGTTTTGCTGGCCGTTGGCATCACCTACTGGGTAATTGAGGGAATTACCGGCAATCTCAATAAGGTGACCACTGTACTGAGCAACGCGGTCAACAGCAATTTGGATTATTTGCCGCGTCTGCACGTTTCCACTAAGGATGAGGTGGGAGAAATAGCGGCGGCGTTTAACAAGATGGCTGACGTACTGGATACCCATGCCGAGCTGGAGCAGGAACAGAACTGGCTTAATCTTAATATTGCCGACATTGCCACCATGTGTCAGGGAAAAGTGGATTTTAAAAGCCTGGCGCAGGCTTTTCTGCCTAAAATAGCTACCATTGTAGGCGCAAGTTACGGGATATTTTATTTAAAACAGCAGCGCAACGGCGAACAGTACCTGCTGAAGCTTAGTGCTTATGCCGGCGCGGAGTCAGGGGAGCGGTGTTTCAGATTTGGCGACGGTTTGGCAGGACAGTGCGCGGTTAGCCGTAAACTAATGGTAATAAACGAAGTGCCTGATGATTATATGAAAATAACCTCCGGTTTAGGGCAGGCTCCGCCACGCTCGATTATTCTGCTGCCTATTGAATTTGAAAATCAGTTATGGGGCGTATTGGAACTGGCTTCGTTTAGCCCTTTAGGGCGGCTGGAGCAGAAGCTGCTGCTGGAAGCGGTCAATAGCGTCGGTATTACGCTTAGCATTATCCACAGCCGGGTTCAGGTGGAAAATCTGCTGGAAGAATCGCAGGCTTTGGCCCAGGAACTTCAAGAGCAGTCGGAAGAGCTCCAGACGCAGCAAGAGGAATTAAACGCGCAGCAGGAAGAACTGATTGCCATTAATGAACAGCTGGAACAGCAATACAGTCAATCGGAAATCAAGAGCCGGGAATTGGAAAAAGCCAAAGCTACTTTGGAAAAGCATGCCAAGCAGCTGACGCAAAGTTCAAAATATAAATCGGAATTTCTTGCCAATATGTCGCACGAACTGCGTACGCCGCTTAACAGCCTGCTTATTTTAGCGCAGATACTGGCCGAGAATAAAGTGGGTAACCTGACCGAACGGCAGGTGGAATACGCCAATACCATCTGTTCCTCAGGCCATGATTTGTTAAATTTAATTAATGACATCCTGGATTTATCAAAAATCGAGTCAGGCCGGATGGAGGTTAATTTAAGTGAGGTAAAGCCGCAGGAAGTATGTCTGCATCTTACCAATCAGTTTAAATTAATGGCCGGACGCAAAGGAATTGAGTTTACTACGAAAATAAATCCTGATACGCCGGCAGTTATCCATACTGATGAGCAGCGGTTGCGTCAGGTATTAAAAAATTTACTGTCCAATGCTTTCAAGTTTACCGAAACAGGCAGCGTGACGCTCGAATTTAGCAAGGCTCCGGCAAGTGTAACGGTTTCGGCCAGGGATGATTTGGCTGTTGAGCATATTGTTGCAATTGCAGTGCAGGATACGGGTATTGGTATTCCCGATGATAAGCAGGATATTATTTTTAAAGCATTTCGCCAGGCTGACGGCACAACCAGCCGGAAATACGGGGGTACCGGGCTGGGACTGACCATCAGCCGGGATATTGCCAACCTGCTCGGCGGGTATATTGAGGTTCGCAGTGTCTTAGGGCAAGGCAGTACCTTCATCCTGTATGTGCCCAGTTATGTAAAAAGCAGCGCCGGCGAGGCTGTCCAGCAAGCTTCCGCGACTCTTTCGGCCGGGTATCTGCCGGCAACGGTTGAAGGCAACAGTGATCAGGAACTGCTTGCCGGCAAGAAAATCCTAATTGTCGATGATGATATGCGCAATTTATTTGCCCTGACTTCAGCGCTAGAAAATCAGCAGATGAAAGTGCTTATTGCTGAAAACGGCAAGGAAGGAATTGCCGTTTTGCAGCAGCATTCCGATGTTGATTTAATTTTAATGGATGTTATGATGCCGGAAATGGATGGCTTTACGGCGCTGCGTCAAATACGGCAGTTCCCGGAATTTAAGGATTTGCCGGTGATTGCCTTGACGGCTAAAGCCATGACAACAGACCGTGAACAGTGTTTGCAGGCCGGCGCCTCCGATTATATCAGTAAACCGGTAAACTTAGAACAACTCATCTCGCTCATGCGGGTATGGCTTTATGACAGATGAAAATTTCGAAACTGCCGGAGCCCGAAACAGAGGAAAACCCCGGGGAAAGAATAGAAATCGAGTTGCTGCTGGAAGCTCTCTACCGGGTGCATGGATTGGAATTCCGCAACTACGCCTATCCCTTTGTCCGGCGTCGCATTTTGCATCGAATCAGTGCAGAACGGCTGTCGACAATTTCGGGGCTGCAGGAAAAGATCTTTCATGATTCCGGGGTTGTGGCCAGGTTAGTAGCGGATTTATCAATTAATGTAACCGAGATGTTTCGTAACCCGGATTTTTTTCAGGCTGTTAGAACGAAAATTATTCCTAAAATCCGCGACTATCCTGAAATCAGGATCTGGCACGCCGGTTGTTCCAGTGGTGAGGAAGTATTTTCGATGGCTATTTTGCTGTATGAAGCAGGAATCTACCATAAGACCAGACTCTATGCCACCGACATCTGTGAACAGGCCTTGCAAAAAGCGCGTCAAGGCATTATCCCTCTGGAGCGAATGAAAATTTATACCAAAAATTACCATAAGGCTGGAGGAATCTGTGCATTTTCCGAGTATTATACGGTGAGAAATAAAACGGTGTTTTTCAGCTCAGAGTTGAAAAATAACGTAATTTTTGCCCAGCATAATTTGGCTACCGATCATTCGTTTAATAAGTTTCATATCATCATTTGCCGCAATGTTATTATTTATTTTAATAAGGTACTGCAGGAGCGGGTTTACCATTTGTTTCACAATAGCCTGAGCGTACCGGGGTTTTTGGGGCTGGGAGAAAAAGAGGGGCTCCAATATTCCGGTATTGCCTGTTATTATCATGAAGTCGCTAAAGAACAAAAGATCTATGTCAAACTGGCTGGGCCTGGTACTCATAACTTGTAACTTTCCGAGGGCTTGCGCGAGTTTTTTGCTCAGCTGCGTTGTCGCCGCCTTACAGATTTCTGATCTGCGCGGCTCCTCCGCCTTGCCGAGTGAAAAATCCCGCGCCATTCATCCTGTAATTTTACGGGGAGTACTGGCAATAAATAATAAAGGGATGTTGTACGTGATTAAGCAAAAGGTAAATATTTTAATGGTTGATGACCACCCAGAGAATATATTGGCTTTAGAAGCTGTTTTAGCATCGGAAGAGTACAATCTGATGAGCGCCGATTCCGGGGAACAGGCCTTAAAATATGTATTGCAGGAAGATTTTGCCGTCATTTTGTTAGATGTGCAAATGCCTGGGCTTAATGGTTTTGAAACAGCAAGGCTCATCAAATCCCGGGAGAAGTCCCGGCACATTCCCATTATTTTTATTACTGCCGTTAAGCAGCCGCCAGACCACATTAATCAGGGCTATTCGGCCGGGGCTATCGACTACCTGGTAAAACCTTTTCAGCCCAATGCCCTGCGGGCCAAAGTGGAACAGTTCGTTAAAATTTACCGTAAGTACAATGAAGTCAGTCAGGACAGCCTGCTGCTCGACAATTGCGCAATGGAGCTGCAGCAAACGAGCGCCAGACTTGACCGGATTAAGCTGGATTTGAGGAAAAGCCGCGCTTTGGCCAGAGTAATCGCCGACACGGCCCTTGATACCATTATAACGTTTAATGCCGAAGGCTATATTTTAACCGCCAATCCGGCGGTCGGCAAAATGTTTGGCTATACGGCCGAGGAACTGTCAGGCTGCCGGATTGAGAAACTGTTTTCACCAGTGCGTACGCCCAGTGGTCCGGAAATTATCATAGCCAATTATCCGCTGGAGGAATTAACCGAAAAAATAACGGAAGTTACCGCCTGCTGCAAAACTGGCGAGGTTTTTCCGGCCGATATTCAAATTCGTCAGGTTATTTTTGAGAATGATTGCATTTATGTGTGTTCAATTCGCGATGTTAGTGAACGCAAGCAATTGGAAATGGGACGTATTTTGCACTACGAACAACTGGAAAGGCTGGTTGAGGCCAGGACGCTTGAACTGTTATCCGCCAATACGAAATTGCAGCATGAAATCGAGGAGCGAAAGATTATTGCTGACAATTTACGCCTGTCCCATGAACGGTTCCGCAAAATATTCGAATCCAGTCCCAGTTTAATGGCCATTATTTCCTGTCGGGATGAGCGGTATATTGATGTCAATGAAAGCTGGGTTAATTTTACCGGTTACAGCCGGGAGGAAGTTATTGACCAGGTCGTTGATATGCTCAATATTGCTTTTGTGTCCGGCCAGACGGAAGAAGCCGAGCAGGCGGCCGGGGCGTCGCTGCGTAATGCCCGCATCAGATATTTTACGAAAACAGGCCAGGTCCGGGAAGCGTTATTGTCGCTGGAAAGTATGGATATCAACGGAGAGCATTGCCAGTTAAAGGTGATTACGGATATTACGGAACGGGTTTTTCTGGAAAACAAAATGGCCCGCTTTGACCGGATGAATCTCATTGGCGAAATGGCTGCCGGCATTGCTCACGAAATCAGAAACCCAATGACCACAGTACGCGGTTTTTTGCAAATGACGAAACAGCGCGGCAATTTATCGCCAGAGCATATTGATTTGATGATTGAAGAACTGGACAGAGCCAATGCCATTATCAGCGAGTATCTGAGTTTAGCTAAAGATAAACCGGCCGACCGCCGGCTGCAGCCGCTCAATCAGATCATTGAAAACCTGCTGCCCTTGATTCAGGCGGAAGCCATCCGGTCCGACAAAGCAGTCTTTTTTGAAACCGCCGTTTGTCCGCAACTGTACCTGGATGAAAAGGAAATCCGGCAAATGGTCTTAAATCTGGCTCTCAACGGCCTGGAAGCCATGAAGGCGGGCGGCGGCTTGCAAATTAAGACGTACTGGGAAAAAAATACGGTGGTACTGGCCGTGGCCGATCAAGGCTGCGGGATGCGGCCGGAGCTGCTGGACAAAGTCGGCACACCTTTTTTTACCACCAAGGAACAGGGAACCGGTTTGGGCCTGGCCGTTTGCTACAGTGTTGCCACCCGGCATGACGCCGCCATCGAATTTGAGTCTTCAGCAGCCGGCACAACGGTTTTTGTCCGGTTCCGCCTTACTGCGGAAGAAAAGCAGGCTGATCCGGAAACAACGCTGTCAGGCGGGCCCGGGCACAGACCGGCGCCTTGACCGCATTTAGCCTGGCCGGAGGGGGTTGCCAGCTGCAAGGCTGCGCCCATCAGGACAGAGGACGGCGAGGCTGAGCGGAAAGACCGCTCAATAACAAGTGAAGGGGTTACAGGCCCTAGGGGGATGACGGCATGATTATCGGTACCGGTATTGATATTATTGAAATTGACCGAATCGCCAGGGCAATTGTCCGGGAACGGTTTATCGAACGGGTTTTTACGGCGAAGGAGCAAAGCTACTGCAACAGCAGGGGACGGCAGCGGGCAGCCTCTTATGCCGCCCGGTTTGCCGGTAAGGAAGCTATACTGAAGGCTTTTGGCACAGGGTTATCCGGCGGGGAATTGCTGGATATTGAAATCATTGCCAATGCCCAGGGGAAGCCGGAGGCCGTGCTGAAGGGTTATTACCGGGACTACGCCGCACGGCTGGGCGTAACAGGCATTTATCTTTCACTTACTCATGCCCGGCAGTATTCGGCCGCAAATGCAATTTTATGGGGGGAACGAAAATGAAAGTGGCAACAGCCAGCGAAATGCGGGCGATTGATCGCTGCGCTATTGAAGAATATGGGATACCGGGCATTGTTTTAATGGAAAACGCCGGAGTTGAAGTTGTCAAGGCTGCTGAAAGCATGCTGGCAGGACTTGTCAATAAAAAAATAACAATTTTTGCCGGTAAAGGCAATAATGGGGGCGACGGGTTTGTGGCTGCCCGTCATTTTAGCAACAAGGGCGCTAAAGTTAAAGTCTTCTTGTTAGGCAATCAGGCTGAGATTCAGGGCGATGCCGCCATCAATTGTCATATTGCCGGTAAAATGGGAATTGATATTGTGGAAATTAGCGGTGAGCGCGACTGGGATAAGGTGAATATTGCCACAGCCTTCACCGACTGTCTGATAGATGCGCTGGTGGGCACCGGCTTTAAAGGAGAGCTAAGCCTTGAGATGAAAAGACTGATTGCGGCGATGAACGGGGCGAACAAACCGGTGCTTGCCATTGACCTGCCGTCAGGCGTCGCCGCAGATACCGGCCAGGTAGTTACTGCTGCCGTACAGGCAACCCGCACGGTTACGTTAGGACTGCCCAAACCTGGTGTGCTGTTATATCCGGGCGCCGCCTTCACCGGTGAATTGCTGGTGGCTGATATTGGTTTGCCCCAGGCTTTGCTGACAGGGGAGAATTTAAAGCAAAATGTCTTAACCGCCGGTCATATCTGCGATGTTTTGCCCAAGCGGTGCAGCGATGCGCATAAAGGTATGTGCGGTAAGGTGCTGGTGGTAGCCGGTTCTCAGGGCTTGACGGGCGCTGCCGCTTTGACGTCAAATGCTGCTTTGAAATCGGGCGCCGGATTGGTTACTTTGGCTGTGGCTGAGGGAATTCATGATATTATGGAGATCAAACTGACTGAGGTTATGACGGCGCCGCTGCCGGAAATTGCCAAGGGGGTATTGGGGCAGGCGGCGCTTAGCCCAATTTTGACGCTGGCCGGTAAATGCGATGCTCTTGCTCTCGGGCCTGGCCTGGGCAGTCATGCTGAAACCCGGCTTTTGGTCCGGGAAATTCTTCAGGCCGTAGATAAACCGCTGATTATTGATGCAGACGGGCTGAATGCCGTAGCCGAGACCGGGGAATTATTGGCGAATGCGCTGGCTTTACCGGTTCTGACGCCTCATCCGGGCGAAATGGCGAGGCTGATTGGGTTATCCGTGGATGAAGTCAATCAGGACCGGATTTACGTGGCTCGTCAGGCTGCGGAACAGTTTGGCAGTGTGGTTGTGCTGAAGGGAGCCCGGACGATAGTGGCTTATCCTGATGGTGAAGTATATATTAATACCAGCGGCAATGCCGGTATGGCAACCGGGGGAGCGGGGGATGTTCTTACCGGAGTGATTGGCAGTTTTATTGCCCAAGGCTTATCAAGCCATACGGCAGCCATTGCCGGGGTTTATGTTCACGGCCTGGCCGGCGATATTGCCGCTCAGGCCGGTTTAGCCGGGCTGACCGCCGGTGATGTGCTGAATTCCGTTCCGGCGGCGCTATTGAGTTTGCAAAAATTATAGTGATATACGAATATATACAAAAAAGTTTGACATTAATATATAAAAAACATATAATTTTAATAGAGAGAGTGTGTGTGTGCAAACTGCGGGGGTGAAGGCGTGGCAGAGTTAAAGCGGATCATGATTAGTATCCCGAATAGCTTGTTGCAGGAAGTAGATGGTATTATTGCCATGGAAAAACTTAGCCGCAGCCAATTTGTGCGAGATGCGATGCGTTTATATATTGAGGATCGCAGACGTAAAGCAATACGGGATAACATGAGAAAAGGATATCAGGAGATGGCCATTATCAATCTGGCATTGGCGGAAGAAGGGCTTTATGCCGATGCGGACTATATTGAAATGCCCAGCTTGCTGGCGGAGCGTGAATAGCAGATGGTCGTAAAACGCGGGGACATTTATTATGCCAACCTAAGTCCGGTTGTTGGATCAGAGCAGGGCGGTCTTAGACCGGTGCTGGTCGTTCAAAATGATGTAGGCAATAAATACAGCCCTACAGTAATTGTTGCAGCTATAACATCGCAAATCTCTAAAGCCAAGCTGCCAACACATGTAGAAATAAACGCGAAAGATTGCAACTTGGAAAAGGATTCGGTTATCCTGTTGGAACAGATGCGGACAATTGATAAGCGCAGACTTAAAGAAAAAGTTACGCATCTGAATGATGACGTGATGAGCAAAGTCGATGATGCGATGAAAATTAGTCTGGGCCTGATTCAAATTTAATTGATTGAATTTAGTAGGCAGGAAGCTGCCTGCTTTTTGTTTGCTGAAAAGATTCAGGAGGAATGATGAAGAATTATAAAATAGGGCTCGGCCTGCTCATTGTATTGATAGTGGCGTTTTTTGCGGGTTGCAGCAATAATAACCAGCAATTTCAGGCAGCTTCCAGCCCGGTCCCAAAGCAGATTACCATTCAGATGATTGATGTGGGGCAAGGCGATGCTATCCTGATAAGGACAGCCGAGCAGGTGATCCTGATTGATACCGGGGATGTGGCGGCCAGGGCTAAGCTGATCCGGTTTTTAAAACAGCAGGGGATTGGCAGCATTGATAAAGTCATCATATCACATCCACATGCGGATCATTTAGGCGGAATGGCCGAGCTTGTCGCCAATTTTACCGTAAAGCAGGTCTACGACAGCGGGCAACCGACGACAACCGCTTTGTACCGGAGATATCTGGCAACAATTAAACAAAAGAATATTCCCTTTACCATTTTGGCGGCCGGCGACCAGGTGGATTTTGGCAATGGCGCAGTATTTAAGGTGCTTGGACCCCGGCAGCCGTTTATTAGCGAGGAGGCCTTAAATAACAACAGTATTGCCGGCAAGCTGGTTTATGGACGTTTTTCGTTATTATTTACCGGTGACGTCGAAAAACAGGCGGAAGAGCGGTTGCGGCAAAGCTATCCGGCTGAACTGGCGGCGACAGTGCTGAAAAGTCCGCATCATGGCAGCCGAACCTCTTCCTCTCCGCCATTTCTACGGGCGGTGGCTCCGGAAGCGGTGATTATCTCCGTTGGCGCCGACAATGAATATAAACATCCGCATAAGGCGACATTAAAAAAATATGCTGATTGTAAAGCCCGGGTGTACCGGACCGATCAGGATGGAACAATAACGATAACCAGTGACGGGCAAAGTTATCAAATAGTAAAGGAGCGATAGTGCTATGCAAATTAAGGCAGTCATTGACCGGTTTGAAAAGAGCCGGGCGGTCTTACTCGTCGGTGAGGAGGAGACGGCTGTCAACTGGCCGAAAGGATTTTTGCCCGCCAAGGTCAAAGAAGGCGATTATTTACAGCTTACGATCTCCTTTGACGCCGAGGCTACCGCAGCGGCCAGAGCCGAAGCCGAGGAATTGTTAAAAAGCCTGACTGAAAAAAACAGGTAGCCACGGGCAGCTTCATTGGCAAAGGTACAGCGGTATAAAACTGACAATTTTTTCACAGGTCTGCTTGCAGGAATTTTTTAGTTAAACTCGAACTTTATAGAATTAAGTCGTAATATAACTATTCCACGCTGCAAGCAGGAGGTGGCAAGCTTGATAAGAAAGAAAATCCTTGGTCTGTTCCTGATGTTGGCGATGATTGTTCCCCAATTGGTTTGGGCTGCTCAGCCCGGGGTTATGACCAAAGCAAATTTTGCTGTTCATAAAGACGAAAACACAGGGGAACAAAAACTCAGAATGGTCATTGACGTTACCGGAGCAGTACAGACCTCGGCCAGCGTGAGCACCGCCGGGCCGGAGCTTATTGTCACCGTTAAAGGCGCTTCGGCGGGCCGCTTAAGGACACTGCCGCTGGACGGTAAAATTGCGCGAGTGGCCAAGTTTTCACGGCTTGACGCTTCCAGCAGTCAGATTGCTATTAAATTGCCGGTAATGCCGGCGGATTCCAATTACCGCGTGTTTACGCTGCCCAGCGATGCCGAAGCCAACCGGCCGTTCCGGGTAGTTGTTGATATTCAACAGCCGTCGGCAGCCCAAGCGGCCGCCCCGAAGCCGGAGAAACAGCCCAAGCAGTCCGCCGCCAAGGCTGAGCTGACCCAGGCAAACTTTGCCGTCCACACAGACGCAGTCACCGGTGAGCAGAAACTCAGGCTGGTGGTTGAGACTTCCGGGCAAGTCGAGACTGCCGCTAATTTCGTTTCATCGCCGGAGCCGCAACTGATCGTCAATGTCAAAGGGGCGTCGATTGGGCGCTTGCAGCAGGCGATGAAGCTGGATGGTACAATTGCCAATTCAGTTAATTTTGTGCGAACTGACGACAATAACAGCCAGATGCTTATCAATTTGCCGGCAATGCTGGACAAAAGTGATTACCGCGTATTTGTCCTGCCCAGTGACCGGGAGGCCAACCGGCCGTTCCGGGTTGTCGTTGATATTACAAAACAACTGGCGCCGGTAGAGTTCAACTTTACACCAGGGCTTAAAGGCAAGGTAATTGTGATTGATCCCGGCCACGGCGGCAGCGATCCCGGCGCCATCGGACCGGGCAGCACCCAGGAAAAGGCGGTAACGCTGGCTGTTTCCCAAAAAGTCAAGGCGGCGTTGGAAAAAGCCGGCGCTAAGGTGATTATGACCAGGCAGGATGACCGTGATGTATTTGGTACGAGAGCTACCGCAGTGGAGGAACTGGACGCTCGGACCAAAGTTGCCAATAGCATTAAAGCCGATATTTTCCTAAGTATTCACGCCAATGCCTTTGGCAACAGGAGTGTTGGCGGGACGTCTACGCATTACTATCTGAAGTCCCGTTATGACCGGATGCTGGCCGAAAACTTACAAGCCAGCCTGGTAAGCGCCGTCGGGTTGAATGATCGCGGCGCACAAACCGCCAATTTCTATGTCGTCAAGCGTACGCTTATGCCGGCTGCATTGATTGAAACGGCGTTTATTTCCAATCCCGACGAGGAAAAGCTGCTCAATTCTCCGAAATTTCAGCAACAATTAGCCCAAGGAATTGTCGATGGTTTGGACCAGTTCTTTCTCCAGGCAGCGAAAAAAGGAGGTGGGCAGTAATGACCGCCAAATGGAAATACCTATTGCTCATCCTGGTTGCGCTGGCTTTGTTGATCGCTGGTTGTGACCAGAATAAGCAAACGCCGGAATCGCTTACGCCAGATCAGGCGCAGGAGCAACAGGGCAATACGGCAGTACAGCCGGGCAGTGATCCGGCCAAAGCCGGCACGATGCGAATTGTCATCTATCATGCCGATAAAACGGCAACGCACCTGGTGCCTGAGGATCATGTTGTTCCTGTCAGCACTCATCCGCTGAAAGTAGCCGCTGAATTGCTGATCGCCGGAACCAAGAAGCCTGAGTTGATGCCTGTGATGCCGCCGGGAACTCATTTACGCGGCATTTGGATCAAGGATCATATTGCTTATATTGATTTTGACGATAAACTGATTAAAAACAACAGCGGGGGTTCGGCCGGCGAAATATTATTGGTGGGCGCAATTGTCAATACGCTTACCGAGTTTCCTGAGGTTCAGAAAGTGCAGTTATTGGTTGAAGGGAAAAAAATCAGCACAATTTCCGGCCATCTTGATACCAGTGAACCTTTAAGCCGCTCGGAAAACCTGATTAAAAAATAATTGTCCCGATTTAGGTGACAAGCAGCCCTGGCGCATAAGCCGGCGGCTGCTGTTATTTTTTCCGTTCGGTGGTATACTAAATCCGTACATCGGCGTCGCACTTGATAAATTTAGGTTTGCCGCCGCGGTGCAAGGCAGGAAATAGTAGGATAAGCAAGAAAAATATAGTAACATGGCAGTCTGGATAATAGTACTGCCATAAATTGCGGAAAATAGACCGTCAGTATTCACTGAATTAGGTACTAGGCTGGCTGTACGTTGAAAGAGCGGGGTGGTGTCATATGGAACTAAAACAGCTTGGTGAGTTTGGCTTAATTGATCTTATTAAGGAAAATACCATCGTCGATCCGGCCAGCGTAATTGTCGGAATTGGCGATGATGCCGCAGCGCTGCTACCCTCACCGCGGCAGCTGCAATTGCTGGCAACAGATATGCTCATTGAATCGGTTCATTTTGACCTGACAACGACGACGCCCTGGCAGCTTGGCTATAAAGCGATTGCCGTCAATCTTAGCGATATAGCCGCTATGGGCGGAGTTCCAAAACATTGCGTGGTATCTTTGGCTTTGCCCCGCAATGTACAGGTAGACTTCGTCCGGGATTTATATCAAGGTATGAAGGAAATATGCCGCCGTTTTACCGTTAACATTGTTGGCGGCGATACTGTTTCCAGCCCGCAGGGGCTTGTGCTCAATGTGGCCGTGACCGGTGAGGTTGAGCCGGCTCGTTTGCAGCGCCGCTCGGGAGCCAAACCCGGTGATCTTGTGGTTGTCACCGGCGAGCTGGGCAACTCGGCGGCCGGGCTGGATTTGCTCCGCCGGGGGCATTGGCAGGAATTTGTTTTTGCCCGGCAATTGGTTACCTGTCATCTGACGCCCCAGCCGCAGGTGCAAGCCGGTTTGCTGCTTGCCGCTTTTGCCAACAGCATGAACGATATCAGTGACGGGCTGGCCAGTGAAGCTAATGAAATTGCCGCTGCCAGCCAGGTGGCTGTCCGCTTGTTTGAGCAGCAAATTCCTCTGTCAGCCGAGCTTACGGCAGCAAGTGCAGTTTTGGGGAACGCGGCCTTGGACTACGCATTGTACGGTGGTGAGGATTATCAATTGTTGTTTACCATTGAACCGGAAAAGCTCCGGGTATTGCCGGCGAACGAAATAACGGCGCAGCTGACGGTGATTGGTGAAATCGTCAGGGGACCGGCCGGCGTGGAGCTTGTTGCGGCGGACGGGGCAGCCAGGGGACTGGCCCCCAAGGGTTATAATCATTTTGGTTAAAGGGAGCACTGTTCATGTTGATTTTTAAGACTGCGTCACCGGAACAAACCTTTGATTTTGGCCGGCAACTGGCGCAATGGCTTAAGCCGGGGTTTGTCGTCTGCCTGCAGGGCGATCTCGGCGCCGGTAAAACGTTGTTGGTGCAGGGAATAGCGGCCGGTCTCGGCATTGGCGATGCGGTGACAAGTCCGACATTTACCATTTTAAATGTATATCCGGCTGAGCCGCCGGTTTATCATTTTGATTTGTATCGTTTGGAGCAGGCAGAAGAGTTATTTGACATCGGCTTTTACGAATATATTGACGCCGGCGGCATTGCAGTGATCGAATGGCCGGATAAATTTACCGCTGAATTGCCTGATGAATTTCTGTGGCTGGAATTAAAACCGGGGGATTCAACGACCGAAAGGCTGATCGTGGCTAAAGCCGAAGGCTTGAAGTATCAATCTGTTTGTGAGGAGCTGAAAAATATTGCCGGTTCTTGCTTTAGATACGGCTACCCTTGTGTCTAGTGTGGCGATCGTTACACCAGGCGCGTTGGTGGCCGAATTGACCATTCAAACCAAATTGACCCATTCCGAATTGCTGATGCCGCACATTTCACAGCTACTGGCTGCGGCCAGAGTGCGGAAAAGTGAGCTCAGGGCTGTGGCGGTAAGCATCGGACCCGGTTCTTTTACCGGCCTGCGTATCGGGCTGGCCAGCGCTAAAGCGCTGGCTTATGCGCTTAATATCCCGCTGGTCGGGGTATCCACCCTGGCTGCTCTGGCTTATAACTGTCCGTTGCCCCAGGTGTATCTGGCGCCGGTATTGGATGCCCAGAAAGGAAATGTATATACTTCTTTGTACTGCTGGCAGCAGGGAAAAATGAGCGAATACCGGCCGGCTGCCGTCAAACCGTTTACTGAACTGCTCGGGCAGCTCCGGGCGCTGGGCGCGCCGGCTGTGGTTATGGGGGAGGCGGCGGTTATGCATCAGGAGCAGCTTAAACAAGCCGGCCCGGATATCATTTTAGCGCCGCCCCATTTGATTATGCCCCGTGCAGCCAGTGTCGGACTTTTGGGCTGTAAAATGCTCAATGACGGTATAAGCCATGACGTGATGACGCTGGAGCCGCTTTATATCCGGCGGTCGGAAGCCGAGGATTTATGGGACCGCCGCCACGGAGTATGCGGATGAACGGGGCTCGGATCAGAACGATGCTGCCAACCGATATTGATGGTGTTTTGCAGGTTGAACTAAATTGTTTTGCTGTTCCCTGGTCAAGAGTGGCCTTTGAAAACGAAATCAATGATAACGATCTGGCGCACTATCTGGTGCTTGAAGCTGGTGACCGGATTATTGGCTATGCGGGCATGTGGATGATTCTGGATGAGGCTCATGTCACCAATATTGCCGTCATCTCCGGGTATCGCCGGCAAGGGCTGGGTGAAAGGCTGCTGCTGGCCTTAATCGGGCAGGCCAGACAGCTGGGAGCGGTAAGCATGACGCTGGAAGTCAGGCCCAGCAACACGGCTGCACAAGTGCTGTATCGCAAACTGGGGTTTGAAAACCGCGGCATCAGGCGTCAATATTACAGTGACACCAAGGAAGACGCCATCATTATGTGGCGGGATGGCTTGGACACGGACGGGGCTGATCCTTTGGCAAAGGCGTAAGCGTTTCTGATTGCATAAAAAAAAGCCGCTTGCGCGGCTAAGGGTGATTGGTTTTATACAATATGCAGCCGGATGTAAAAGTGTTACCAGTGACTAAATCCTGCGGCGTCAGTGTGAATAAAAGCGGTTTGGAGAGGCTCCCGGCCCCTGTTAAGTAAAAAGGGCGGCTAAACCGCCCTCCAGGCTATTTAAGGGTTGATTCATACTGCTCAATCATCCGGCGAACCATTTGTCCGCCAACCCGGCCGCAATCGGCCGAAGTCATTGTAGACCAACCTGAGGAACGAACGCGCTCAGCAATTCCTAATTCAGAAGCCACTTCAAACTTCATACGGTCCAGCGCGTTTTCGCTGGTAGGATTTACAGGTTTATTCGAGCGTGCCATCTATATCCCTCCTTTCGGGCGTTCTTGTTTTCGCCCAATGTTAATTTACGTTTTTCGAAGATTTATCATACATGCAATTAGTAGCAGAAAAATGGAGGCATTTGCCTTGGAAAAAACAACAGATAACGCTTGTCTTACGTTAGCAATTGAGACCAGTTGTGATGAAACCTCGGCCGCTGTTGTCGCCGGCGGCCGGCAGATATTATCAAATATTATATCATCACAGGTGCCGGTTCACCAAAAATTTGGCGGGGTAGTGCCGGAAATTGCTTCCCGGAAACATATTGAAAATGTCATTCCTGTAGTAGATGAGGCGCTGCAGCAGGCCGGAGTGGCCTTAGCGCAGATTTCGGCCATTGGAGTTACATACGGACCTGGTTTGGTCGGAGCGCTGCTGGTTGGCGTTGCGGCCGCCAAAGCGCTGGCTTTTGCAACCGGTATTCCCCTGGTGGGCGTCAATCATCTTGAAGGACATATTTTCGCCAACTTTCTGGCCCACGCTGAACTTGAGCCGCCTTTTGTCGCACTGGTAGTTTCCGGCGGACATACTTCACTGGTGTCCGTACAGGACTATAACCAATTTGCATTAATCGGCCAAACCCGTGATGACGCGGCTGGCGAGGCTTTTGATAAAGTAGCGCGGGTCATGGGGCTGCCTTATCCGGGCGGACCGCAGATTGACCGGCTGGCTGCGGCCGGGAATCCGGCAGCGATCGATTTTCCGCGGGCTTTGACCGGGAAAAGCAGCTTTGAATTCAGCTTCAGCGGCTTGAAATCGGCTGTGCTCAATTATCTAAACCAGGCCGAACAGCGTGGGCAGCGGGTCAGCCAGGCCGATGTGGCGGCCAGTTTCCAGGCTGCCGTGGTTGATGTATTGGTTTCCAAAGCTGTGCAGGCTGCCCGGTTCTATTCTGTCGACCGTCTGGTTTTAGCCGGCGGCGTTGCCGCCAACAGTATGCTGCAAGCTAAGCTGACAGGCGCTTGTACTGAACAAGATATCAGGTTGTATTATCCGGGAGCGGTATTGTGTACCGATAATGCCGCCATGATTGCCTGCCGGGCTTATTATCAGTTTTGCAGCGGTAAAGTCTCTGACTTATATTTAAATGCCGTACCATCGTTGAAAATTGGTTGTTGAGCGGTGGCAAACCTGATTTGTGGGTAATGTGGATAAATGGGGAAACCCATTTGAAAATAGCCACATCAATTGTTAATAACGTTGTGGAAACTGTGGATAACTTGTTGGTAACGTTTTTCCTGGCCGGTATTTCAACAAATTTTTAAAAAAAACCATTTTATAACAGGAATTTTTATTGAAAGAGTTGAATAAAAATTAATTTAAATATGCCTGGAGGGTTGGGGAAAATAATATGGGAATCATCGGAGATGTGTGCCGTAAAATAACAACCTTGGTGCCGGCGCAGATTGAAATGCTGGATAAGCTTAGCGGTATTTTCCCATTGGTATGTGATTTGGCCCATGCGCAGTTAACGGTGTATACGAAAGCCAGTGATGAAAATTTACTGGTCATTGCCGCACAGATTAAGCCCAATACCAGTTTCAGCCAATATAAGCCTAATTTGCTGGGAACGACAGTATACGCCGCCGAAGAACCGCTGATATGGCGCACCATGTCGACGGGCCAGCCTATTTGTGGTCAGCGTGAATGGGCGCTGGGCATGCTGATGGAAATGCAAACTTATCCGGTGCATGATTATGACGGCAATATTATTGCAGTTGTCAGCTTTGAAACAAGTCCTGATGAAATACGGACGGAAGGGTACAGCATTTTATTGGAAACTGCCTATATGCTGCTGATTAACGCCAGGTCTCCGTTTGATGTCAAGCTATACCGGCCGTTATCGGCCAGTGATGGTATTATTGTTACCGATGAACGGGGAAAAATAACTTTTGCTAATGCTGCAGCGGGCAGCATTTATAAAGTTTTAGGGATTGGCCGGATTGTCGGCCGGCATATTTATGACCGGCAGATCAACATGCGGATTACCAAAAAAACGACTACCAGTCAGATGCCCTATGAAACCGAACTGGAGGCCGGCAATTTAATTTTGGTGCAGCGAACCATCCCGATTATCCAGGCCGGGCAGGTTATCCGGACGGTAATCATCGTTGCTGATGTTACCGAACTAAAGAAAAAAGAAAAAGAGTTATTGATTAAGTCAGCGGTTATTCAGGAAATTCACCACCGTGTAAAAAATAATTTACAGACAATCGCCAGCCTGCTCCGGCTGCAGTCCCGGCGAACCGATTCACTGCAAGTAAAAGCAGCGTTGCGGGAAAGCGTCAACAGGATATTGAGCATTTCGGTTGTTCACGAGTTTTTGTCGCAGCAGGATGCCGAATTTATTGACGTAGCTGAAGTTGCCAAAAATATATTGGATCTGGTTATCCAAAATATGCTGGAGCCTGACTTTAATTTGCAAACTATTTTTAACGGTGAAACGGTTATCCTGCCGTCAGAGCAGGCGAGCAGTCTGGCCTTAGTCATCAATGAGCTTATTCAGAATTCCATTGAGCACGGCTTTATCGGCCGGCCGGAAGGTCTGATTGGCGTGGATATTGCCACCAATCCCGAAGCTTACCGGATTGATATTTATGATAACGGGATTGGTTTGCCGGCAAACTTCAGCTCACAGGTATCAAAAAGCCTGGGACTGCAGATTGTAAGAACCTTGATTGAAGACGATCTGGGCGGTACCTTTGAATTATACGCGGATCAAGGCACCCATGCCCGTATCACAATTCCCCGGAGCATAGAGGGAGGAAAATAGTATGCAACCATTGCGTGTAGTTATTGCTGACAATGAATCGATTATCAGAATGGATTTGAAAGAAATACTGGAAGAAGCTGGTCATACGGTTGTCGGAGAGGCAACGGATGGGCTGAAAGCCATTGAACTTACGCGCAGGCATCGTCCTGATCTGGTTATTATGGACATCAAAATGCCTGAAATGGATGGTATTACTGCCGCTAAGACAATTTCTCATGAAAAAATTGCTCCGGTACTCTTATTGACGGCATTCAGCCAGAAAGAGATTGTCGATAAGGCGAAAGACTCAGGCGTATTGGCCTACCTGGTCAAACCGGTCAAGGAAACCAATTTGTTCCCGGCGATTGAAATTGCTTTGTCGCGTTTTCATGAATTCGCCGAGCTGGAACAAGAACTGGAAGATGTAAAAAATTCACTGGAAACCCGTAAAGTTCTGGACCGGGCGAAAGGCATTCTTATGGACGCCTACAATTTGAATGAAAGTGAGGCTTACCGCAGGATTCAGCAGTATAGCATGAGCAAACGCAAATCGATTCGCGATGTTGCTCAGGCCATTGTTGATTCCGTTATCACCAAGAAAAAGGGGAAATAAAATAAGTTGGTCTGAACTGCGGGTTTTTTTGCAAGAAAACGGTAGTTCAGGCCAACTGTTTTTTTTGTTGCAGACATTATCTGACAAGCTTTAATTACATTATTGTGTAAAATGAAGAAATCAAGCGAAAACCAACGCTTTTTTAGGATAAATTTTAAAAAAAAATTGGTATAAGCCTAAATTTTCGTTTATAGCTCTTGCTTTTTGGCAATTAATTATATATGATAATTTATGGAATTAGCACTCGCTTTTAGTGAGTGCTAACAAATACACTAATTCTATTAAGATATCATAAAAGGAGGTTGCTTCAATGATTAAGCCACTAGGCGACAGAGTAGTCATTCAAGTGTTAGAAGGGGAATTAAAAACAAAGAGTGGTATCGTATTGCCTGATACAGCCAAAGAGAAACCCCAGGAAGGCCAGATCGTAGCCGTTGGTACCGGTAAACTGCTGGACAATGGTCAACGCGTAGCCCTTGATGTTAAGGAAGGCGACAAAATTATTTTCTCCAAGTACGCCGGAACAGAGGTTAAAGTTGATGGTCAGGAATATCTGATTGTAAGTGAAAGAGATATTCTGGCAATTGTTCAGTAATTAAAAAGGTTAAGTTTAATTAGGGAGGCATACATATAATGGCAAAACAAGTGATATTCAATGAAGAAGCACGTCGTGCGCTGGAAAAAGGCGTAAATGCTTTAGCTAATGCTGTTAAAGTAACTTTAGGACCTAAAGGCCGCAATGTCGTTCTTGATAAAAAATTCGGTGCGCCTACCATTACGAACGACGGCGTAACCATTGCCCGTGATATTGAACTGGAAGATCCGTTTGAAAACATGGGCGCCCAACTGGTTAAGGAAGTAGCGACCAAAACGAATGATGTAGCCGGTGACGGTACGACTACAGCAACCTTACTGGCTCAGGCCATGATTCGTGAAGGTATGCGCAATGTAGCCGCCGGCGCTAATCCGATGATCATTAAAAAAGGAATTGAAAAAGCGGTCATCGCCCTGGTTGAAGAAATTAAGAAAAATTCCAAGAAAGTGGAAGCCAAAGACGCGATTGCCCAGGTTGCTTCAATTTCAGCGGCTGACGATGAAATCGGCCAGTTGATTGCTGAAGCAATGGAAAAAGTGGGTAAAGATGGCGTAATCACTGTAGAAGAATCCAAAGGCATGGGTACAAGCCTTGATGTCGTTGAAGGCATGCAGTTTGACCGTGGCTATATTTCCCCTTATATGGTAACCGATACCGACAAAATGGAAGCTGTCTTAAATGATCCCTATATCCTGATTACAGACCGTAAAATCGGGGCAATTGCCGATATGCTGCCTGTGCTGGAAAAAGTGGTTCAACAAGGCAAAGAGCTGCTGATTATTGCTGAAGATGTTGAAGGCGAAGCACTGGCTACTTTAGTTGTCAACAAGCTGCGCGGCACTTTCCGGGCTGTGGCTGTTAAAGCTCCTGGATTTGGTGATCGCCGCAAGGCCATGCTGGAAGATATTGCAATTTTAACCGGCGCTAATGTAATTACCGAAGAACTTGGCCGCAAACTGGACAGTGTGGAACTGGCCGATCTTGGCCGGGCTCGTCAAATCCGGGTGTCGAAAGAAGAAACAACCGTTGTTGACGGCGCCGGCGCCGGCGACGCCATCAAAGGCCGGGTTGCTCAAATTAAATCACAAATCGAAGAAACAACTTCGGATTTTGACCGCGAAAAACTGCAGGAGCGTCTGGCTAAGTTATCCGGCGGCGTAGCTGTTATTCAGGTTGGCGCTGCAACTGAAGTTGAACTGAAAGAAAAGAAACTGCGCATTGAAGATGCTCTGAATGCTACCCGCGCTGCTGTTGAGGAAGGTATTGTCGCCGGGGGCGGTACTACATTCATTGATATTCTGCCTGTTCTTGATTCCGTATCTGCATCAGGCGACGAAAAAACCGGCGTTCAAATTGTAAAACGTGCAATTGAAGAGCCAGTTCGTCAAATTGCCGACAATGCCGGTCTGGAAGGATCAGTAGTTGTTGAGAATGTGAAAAAAGCCGGTAAGGGCATTGGCTTCAATGCACTTACAGAAGAATATATCGACATGATTGCCGCCGGTATTGTGGATCCTGCCAAGGTTACCCGTTCCGCGCTGCAGAATGCAGCAAGCATCGCTGCAATGGTATTAACAACTGAAACCCTGGTTGCCGATAAACCGGAAAAAGATAACGGCGCTGCCGCCGCTGCTGCAATGGGCGGCATGGGTGGAATGGGCGGCATGGGCGGCATGATGTAATCAGAGCCCCTAGCCCCTTATGTGGTTTGATGCGTTGGTTAACATAACATTATTTTACCGCATTCATACCACGTAAATTTCAAATTAGAGGTTACTCATTAGTTTACTAAACTTTTGGGTAGCCTCTTTTTTCATATCTTTTTGTAATGTGCAGATAGATTTTTTGGTGGTTTTATCATCGCTGTGGCCAAGCCGCTCCACTGCTGACCGGTTTTATTTTTTTTCATGACAAAATATGACAATGTTTTTTATGTAATCAGGTATAAAATCGAATTAAAACGAATTAAGGGGAGATATGCTGTGAAAATGAGAAAATCGGTTGCGTTGTCCTTAATGCTGTTATGTTCGATGGGGATGGTTGCTGGTTGCGGAACGAAAGAAACGCCGGCCGCCGTTGCCGAAAAGTATCCGGATAAGGCGATCACGTTGATTGTGCCTTATACGGCGGGTGGCGCCAATGACATGATGGCGAGAGCGATGGGTAAAGTTGCATATCAGCATCTGGGACAGAATATCATCATAAAAAATGTGCCTGGCGCGGGCGGGATTTTAGGCTGGAATGAGTTGGTTGAATCAGGGGAGGACGGCTATACATTGGGAACAGTGACTACAAGTGCATTATTGCAGTCGGCGTATGGGACAACCGGCTACCACTATCCTTCTGCGATAGATCCCTTAGTGCAGATTATGGAATTACCATCAGTTATAGTTGTTCGCTCCGATTCAGACTGGAACAATATTAATGATTTAATTAATTACGCCAGGCAGCATCCCGGTGCTGTAAAATATGGACATGGTGGGTTAGGTGGTGTAACTCATGTTGTGGGAGAAATGACAGCTAAAAAAGTCGGGGTTAACTTAAGCCAGGTGCCATTTAAAGGGGATTCGGAAGCATTAGCAGCTTTATTGGGAGGGCATATTCAGGTACAGTTTTCCTCTCCACCTATGCTACAGGAACACATAAAAAGTGGCACGATTAAGGCACTTGGAGTTACGTCAATGAAAAGGATGAATGATCCGGTATTCAGCAATGTTCCTACTTTACAGGAACAAGGAGTAGATGTGGTATTAAGTATCTTTTGGGGAATTGGCGCTCATAAAGGTATGCCGCCGGAAATAAAAGCTAAGCTGTTAGCTGGACTTGAAAAAACAGTGAATGATCCTGAGTACATAGAAAACATGAGAAAGCTAGGCATGGAAGTTAACTACTTAGGGCATGAAGAATTTTTTCAAAAGTGGCTTAAAGAAACAAGAATACTTACGAAAATAATAAAAGAATCCGGTATTGCTGAAAAAATAGCAGAGCAGAAAAAATAAGATGAATTTAGCATGGTGTGAATACGGGCTGGCAATGTAGTCTGTCTTTAAGCATAAAACTTCCTACTTCCGTACTGAACAGAGCCAATAAAAACGGAAGTAGGGAGTTTTTTTACATTATAATAAATTTCGTTGCCTAAATCCAGCATAGTCAGCCGAAATTTTCCTATTTACAAAACCATACCACAATATGTCATAAGGGGCTTACACAAAATACCGAGTAACGTTGCCGATGCCGTAATAACAGACCCGCCTTACTCATCTGGTGGATCTACCTGGGCACAGAAAACGCAAGATCCAATAAAAAAGTACGAACAGACAGGCAATAAATTAGTACCGTAATAAGCTAGAAGTTGGAGGTTGTCCATGCGTTAATCAAACTTGCGGGCAGCCTCTATTTCGTGTCTTCCGGTTACATACAAATGCAGTTTCCTAATGTGTCACCTATGTCCTAAACCGCTGTATGATTTTCTCATTTTCTGCTAATAAAACTTAACCTTGATTTCATATCACATTATTATGGGGATTCCTTGGAGATATTAGGCAAGCGGTAAGGCTCGTTATTAACAACAAACCTGACTAGTGGTGACAGTTGGAGACGTTTCTTTTTTAACATAAAGCTGACAATAAGGAATGTCCCTGGCTGTTTTATACCATTTAAAAAACCGCAGCCTATAAGTTTTTCGCATGTCGGTCAATGATTATTTTAGCTGCCTTTGTTCCCGAGTCGGCGGCCCGCTCCGTGAAATAGCCCACGCCAACGGTGCAGTCACCTGCGAAATATAATCCTTCAATCCCGGATTCGAGAGGTAATTTTCTTACGGCGTTGCAGCCGTGATGCACCGGTGCGGATAGAACAATGCATTCCTCCGTCCATTCAACATTTTCTCTTACTTCAGGCCAGCGGCTGTATACTCCCTCGGCCATGTGAGCGAACCACTCCTCTTTGGTTTTCTTTTGAAAGTCTGCGGGACTGAGAAACAGTTCTACGTTGATGGCCTGCTTGCCGGGCGGCGCCCACGAAGGATCCAGGTTTGAAAATGTCGCAATGACACCATCGTATTTCCCGTCCGGTGTCAGCAGCATCAGCTGAGCTGATAGATGATGCAGCACTTTCTTTTTTAATGCCAGATGAACATCAAGCGCCACAGTGTTGGATTTATAAAGATCTGTGACGATTTCATCAATGTGTTTTGGAATGTTAGTTCCCAGTAGTTTCCGAAGGTCCGGATAGGTGGCGGTGTTGACAACATACTTGGTTCTATATATTTCTTCAGCCCCATCCGGGTTGATGACGGTGACTCCTTTTGACTTGCCGTTTTCGACAATCACATTCTTAACCGTATGATGAACAAGAACCGTGCCGCCGTTCTTTTTTACAGTAGTCAAAAAGGCCACTGGAAGAGCATGCGCCGGCTCTCCGGTCATTTTGACGATCGCATGACGGCCGCCAAAGTTGCCGTTTATGAGCAAGGTAACCAGAGTGTTTATGGAACCCTGCTCCAAAGCCACGGCGTCGGCCAAAACACTGTTTGCCGCTACGAAACTTCGAAGCACTGCCTCGACATGCGGATCATCGGTGATCTGCTTCAGCCAGCCTAACGCCGGTTTTTCGTCGAACTCTTGGGACCACAGTTCTTCCAGCGTACAGGCGAGTCCTGCATCTATGACCTTGATCATTTCATATTTGCTGTGTTCCGGCAAATCCATACCTATATCGTGCAGGAACTCTATGACCCCTTCGCCATTGGAACAGAAAGGCAGGAATACCTCTTTATCGGCGTAGATCGCGTTTTGAGGTAAAACTTCCCAACGAAGATTTGTTCCGGTTTCCCGCGCGGCTTGTACCCAATTGCCCTGACCCTCATTCAGGGTTGTGCACCAAAGAATTACATGCAGATGCTTATCAAGTTTAAACCCATCCCGTACGATTGGGACGTCGTATCTGGTGCCGCCTTCTTCTCCCTTTTCAAAAATAACAGTACGTAATCCCGCTTTGGCCAAGTACGCTGCTGCGATAGAACCGCCGGGGCCTGCCCCGATTACCGCAACATCGAATTCATCATGTGTGTACATTTATATACCTCCATTATTTTGAAGTCCGTTTCTACATTTCAACGATATCCTGGGCATGTAATTTTTCCAGGAAGGTCAAGATAAACTAGTGACGGCGGATACACCTATGTGCGGTATGACTAACTATGTTCTGTTAGTGACCATTTCTCTTAGCCGCAATCAGGGTGCTGTAAATGCTGAAGCTCAGTCTTGACTTAATTGCGTCAAGAGTACTCCTTCCTTTCCAATCGATTACAATATTATTATTCATCCAATAATTCAACATATTCAGTTAATATCTAGTAATCGCGACCTGTTGATTGGGGTGCGATACATTGTTTGGAGATGCTTCATTTGACCGGCAAACCAGTACTTTTGATGGAGCAGCTTGTTCAATTGTTAAGCCGGGAAGTATCATATTAGATTCCACCCCCTTTGGTACAATTAAGCGTACTTTTGGCTATACATACTTTTGGTTGAGGGAGAATTGAAAAAGCAACAGGCGAGGCGAGCGAGTATGTATTGTTTAATGTATAACCTAAAACGGGTGCTCAACTTACTGGGAACAGAAAAATTAATAGAGGCGATTAAAAGGATAGCAGTACTTCCTGTTGCGAGAAGTACCGCTATTTTATTTATTGTTCAATTCGATCTAATTTAGGGATAATGATGAGGGTTTTCGCACAGCCTGGCGTCCCCAATTGTCCTGCCGGTTCGGTTTGAACTTAAAAGCATCAGACTCCTGGCACGGTGAAATCAGCATTTTCGTAAATGAGGTAAACCCAGATGCTGGTTCTTGCTCCTGCAACGGAAGCGAAAAGATCTATTTCATACAGGGACCATAAACTGGTGTCGGGGTCCTGCTGGCGAATCCAGGTTCGGTGCATTTCATTTGAGTTGCTATAGATAAGACTGTCTAATTGTACGCTTGTTGGCGTAAGGGTAACGCCATTCAAGCTGGTTCCTTCAACCGCTGAGTCATATTGGCTTGAACGTTTGATATCAACCGTAATTGAGCTGACAAGAGCGCTTACCGACAGACTTAGTGATGACGAAGTACTATATTGCAGTTGATAGCTAATATTTCCGACAGGTACATCGAAAGAACTTCCGGATGCAGATAAATTGGTATTGTATACTGCAATGGGGGCAATTCCGCTGGCTCCAGTAGGCCCAATATCGCCCTGAGCGCCAGTGGAGCCGGTGTCGCCCTGAGGCCCAGTAGGCCCAATATCGCCCTGAGCGCCAGTGGAGCCGGT
>NZ_FNHB01000010.1 GCF_900104455.1 Dendrosporobacter quercicolus | reverse complement strand
GCTAATATCCCGCTATGATTTGTCAAACCTGCCTGTTTCTATCATCCAACAGCCAAGATCCAACATCTAATGTCTAAAATGGTGGGCGATGACAGGATCGAACTGCCGACATCCTGCTTGTAAGGCAGGCGCTCTCCCAGCTGAGCTAATCGCCCTTATGGATATTGGATGTTAGACTTTGGATTTTAGATCTTTATCTAACATCGCTTCTTAATTTATCGTCAGACCTGTCTAATGGAATTATCCAATAGCCAATATCCAACGTCTACAGCTAATTTGGTGACCCGTGGGGGAATCGAACCCCCGATACCGCCGTGAAAGGGCGGTGTCTTGACCGCTTGACCAACGGGCCACATGAGATAAGCCTTTCGTTTAGCCTATCAGTGTCACGCAGATTATTATAGCGTATATTGGGGCTTTTGACAATAGTTTTTTACATAATATTTGAAAAGTAAATTCAGGAATAATGTAACATAACCGGAGGAAAGGTTATCATCAGGCTTGCAAGCTGCTACCAACCCTTTGTCAGTTCCATAATTCCCTCCGCCAGCGTACCGCGCCAGCTTAAAAAATCATGTCCGCCCTGAAACTCCCTGTAGACCACTTCATATCCTTTGGCCAGCAAAACATCACGCAAATGACGGTTGGCGGCAAGAATGGAACGTCCGCTGCCAGTCAGATCAATTTCACCTGACCCGGCTTCCAGATAGAAGCGCAAAGGCAGTTTCTCCTTTTCTAAAAACAAGGATACCATATAGTTCGGCTGCGTTGGATCAAAATTATGAAGCTGGCCGGTTAGGGCCGGCGGCTGCCACCAAAAGGAGCCGGACTGGGACAACACGCCGCCAAAAATCTCCGGATAATTCAATGCAACATAAGCCGCGGCCAAACCGCCGTAACTTGCCCCGGTCACAATAGCCCGGCCCGGTTCGCCGGTTATATTGTAATTTTGGCGCAGCCAGGGGACCAGCTCTTCAGCAATAAAAGCCGCCCATAGCCGATTACATGGCAGGTCGCGGTTGCGGGCGGAGCCGGGGCCGTTTCCTACCAGCACGGCAACCAAAGGCGGAATTTTCCCGTCGGCCAACAGGTTATCCAGTATTGTAGCGGTTGGAATGCGTGTCAGAAACCACTGTTCATCAAATACCAGCAATAAACCGTATGGAGGGGCCTGCCGGGAATAGCCCGGCGGCGTGTAAACCGTCACAAACCGGTTATTACCCAGCTTTGCGCTTTGTAAAGAATAACGTTTAAGACTGCCGCAGGCTATGCCGGAGCGCAGGCTGGTCCATGGCTGTTGAGGCGCAGCAGGCATTTCCAGCAAAGACATTTCTTCATACCTGCTGTCCGAATCGGAAAAACAGCGCCGGGGATTAAGTGGATCAGCCTGGGCGGAAGCAAAAAAGATCAGTCTGTCGTACAGGGTGCTATCCATGTCCGGCGGTAGCCCGGAGCGGGCATTCACCAGGATTCGATACGCAAACCTGCCGGTTGACGGCAACTGAACCGTTGTATAGCAAACATCAGTTCCCTCAATCCTCAGCATCTCATACTCATTGGGAAGAACTGTCTTGAATAACAGGTGGACCCTTACATTTTGTTCCATTCCCCGCCAAAGAAACGTACAAAGAGCAAGCTCAGGATTGTCCGGATTCTCTTCCAGCAGCGGTGTTCCCAGGCGTTTGATCTCCCGCCAGAACAGTTCCACTGCCCGAGGGTCATTATTCAGTTCACGCCTCAGCCGGATAATCCGCTGTCCTTCCAGACGGGGCTTGCTGTTCTCCCTGATCTGCTCCGCCACTGTCAGCCGCTGCTTCCATTCCAGTATGTAACAGCCCGCCCCGGCGGCAAAATCCAGCTTTATGCCATACACTTGCGCAGTTTCCGCCACAAATGCGATGGGGAACTCCCCGTTATGGTCAATGATTAACCCTTTAACGCGCCTGCCGGCAGAATCAATGATGGCCAAACTGCCGCTCAAACCGCTGGTCTTTAGCGTCACCAGCGCCAGCTCCTGTAAGCTCAACTCTATACTATACCGTTTAACCACCGCCCCCGTCACATTTGCCTGCACCGGCTGCCCGGCTTCAAGCCGCAATACTTCGTTCCCCTGCTCCAAATATTTACAATCCATAGTTTCTCTCCTTTATTCGTTTACCGCCGCTCCGGGAAACAGCCACTGAAGCGCTGCCTGAAAGCGGCCGGGCTGCAAAAAAAAGTCCGGCCCATGCGCAGCTCCCGCTTGCAGCGCCAGCCGGCAATGGTCCGGCGAAACTCCTTTCTGCAATAAGATGTCATAGGCTTGCCGGGTTTTTTCCAGCATTGCAGCCTGAAGATTTGTCTTTCCGGCGCCCTCCAGCGTCCCGACATCCAGATAAATTTTCTGCTGAGCGTTGGCAAGTGCGGCGGTTCTCATGAAGTCCATAAAGCCTTCATACCAGAAAGAGCCTGAAATAGAGCCAATGCCGCCAAAAATATCGGGATACAAGTATGCCGCATACATTGAAATCAAGCCTCCCAACGAAGCGCCGATAATTGCTGTATTTTCCGGACTGGCGAGGGTCCGGCAGGTATCATCAATATACGGCTTCAACTGATTGGCTAAAAAGTCAAGATAGCCCCGGCCCTGGCCGCCAAAAGGAGCAAAACGTCCCGAAAGGGCCGGAGACGGCCAGGGCGTATATTCGTCATTGCGCCGGCCGGGTTTGATGCCGACAAAAATCAGCCTTCGTATCACGCAGCGGCTGAACAGTTCCTCTAAACTGCTTATCTGATGAAGAAACAGATCGCCCCCATCCTGTACATAGACAACAGGAAACCGGTCCTGGCCGTACGCATATTCCGGCGGCAGGTACACGGACAAATCACGTCCCATGACTGTTATGTATCTGAGCAAGCCGTTCACTCGTCACCTTGGCAGGCAGCCGCATCGGACTGAGGGTTATCATAGCTGAAGCACACCGGAACCCCCTCAGAGGAATCAAACATAATCCGCGCTTCAATACTAAACACCTGTTTTAATACTTCCGGCGTAACAATTTGCTGCGGACTGCCGCAGGCAATCACCCTTCCCTGTTTGACCGCGGCAATGACATGAGAAAATCGGGCGGCCTGATTAATGTCATGCAAAACCATAACTACCGTACACTGCCGTTCCCGGTTTAGCTGCCGGACAATTTTCAACACATCCAGTTGATGCACAATATCCAAATACGTCGTCGGCTCGTCTAGCAACAAAACCTCTGTCTCCTGGGCCAACGCCATGGCCAGCCAGACTTTCTGCCGCTCACCGCCGGACAAACTGCCCAGCGCTCTTTTTCGAAACCGGGCGATATTCGTCATTTCCATCGCTCTTTCTATGGCCTGCCGGTCGGCGGCAGCCTGATTCGGCCCCTTTCCCCGATGGGGAAACCGGCCGTACCCAATTAACTCCTCCACCTTTAATTCATTTGGAGCAACCGGATTTTGCGGCAGCAAAGCCAGCCGGCTGGCAATATCCCGGGTATCCAGACTCCTCATATCCTGCCCGTCCAAATATACAGCGCCGGACTGAGGCTTAAGAATCCGTCCCAATGCCTTTAACATGGTGGACTTTCCACAGCCGTTCGGCCCGATAATCGTTGTTATCCGCCCGGTTTGAACCAGGAAGTCAAGCCCTGTAAAAATTACCTGGCGGTCATAGCGGATTTCCAAATTGTCGGCTTTAAGTATTCCCATTATTAAACCACCTTTTCCTGCCTTGCAACGCCTAAATTACAGGGCATTAATTCTTTTGAGTAAATAATAAATATATAAAATAAGGCGCTCCTACTAATGAAATAATAATTCCCACCGCAATTTCCGCTGGGGCAAACAAATTCTTGGCAATAAAATCCGCCATGATCACCAGGAGCATCCCTAACAAGGCGCATAATGGAATGATCCGGGAATAATGAATACCAGCCAGCCTTCTAGCCAAATGAGGGACAATCAGGCCCACAAAAGCAATACTTCCCGCTACTGAAACACAGGCGCTGACCAGGCCGGTAGTGCAAACAAGTAACAATGTCTGTTCTCTCTCCACTGAAATTCCCAGACTGCGCACAGAGATTTCCTCTAGCTGCAGCAAATCCAGCATATCCGCCTTATGTAAAAGTACCGGAAATAAAAGGAGAAACCACGGCAATGTAACGATAATGTATTGCCAGTTTGCATTCAGCAGGCTTCCCATACTCCAAACGGTAGCCGTAAGAAAATCAGCCGGATTCATTTTCAGCATAATATAGAGCGTAAGAGCGCTTAGACCGGAGGCAAGGGCAATACCGTTTAATAAAAAACGCTGATGATCAAGTCTACCGTTGTTCCACGAGAATAAATACACAAACAGAGCTGCCGCAAGGCCGCCGGCCAAGCCAAAAAAAGGCATCAACAGGACGGCCAGACCATCGCTGCCGGACATTTGTCCATGATAAAAAAATATAAACAGCACAATTGCCAACCCTGCGCCGGCATTGATGCCCAATATTCCGGGATCAGCCAGACCGTTGCGGGAAATCCCCTGCAAAACCGCCCCGGCAACCCCCAGGCCTGCGCCGGCCAGTCCGGCAATGATCAGACGCGGCAGCCTGAATTGCTGGATCAGCACATCATGCTCTCCGGTGCTATGGAGGCCCAACAGCGTCAGTACTGTATCAGCAAAGCTAAGTTCAATGATTCCATAACTTAAGCTGGCATAACAAAAAGCCGAAACTAGTCCTCCCATGACCAGCATAACTGCCCAATAACGACCTTCACCTTGCTTAAGCATACCGGTTGCCTCCCTTTTTCCTGGCCAGATAAAGAAAGAACGGCACACCTACCAGTGAGGTAATAACATCGACCGGGGTTTCAAAAGGATAATTCATAAAACGGCTTAACAAATCCGACAACGACAGGAAAATTGCGCCGATTACACCCGAGCATGGAATAATCCCCTTGTAGTCAGCCCCGGTAAAAAACCGGACAATATGAGGAATAATCAAACCAACGAAAGCAATCTTTCCGGCTAAGGCCACAGCGCTGCCGGTCAGCAGCATGACAGCGGCACCGGCCGCAATTTTCACCGCCAGCGTTCGCTGCCCTAAGCTTATCGCTATATCCTCACCCATGGACAGTATGGTGACTGACCTGCCCAGCCGGCAGGCAATCAGCATGCCGGTCAAAATAAAAGCCACAGCCAGATACACCTGCCCTGGCTGCAACTGGTGCAAACGGGCATGATACCA
Source organism: Dendrosporobacter quercicolus (assembly GCF_900104455.1). Classification (NCBI taxonomy): domain Bacteria; kingdom Bacillati; phylum Bacillota; class Negativicutes; order Selenomonadales; family Sporomusaceae; genus Dendrosporobacter; species Dendrosporobacter quercicolus. The sequence goes on along the minus strand of NZ_FNHB01000010.1, from coordinate 125,075 downwards.
GAAACTGATGTCCTGGGGAATTTGAAAATAAACAGCCACTGCAGCAGCCAGACTGCTCAGGAATGCTCCAATAACCGTACCGAGAATTGCCAGTCTGACCGGTGACAGACCGTTGGGCAGGATGCTGCCAATACCGAAAACAATTCCCGCCCCCAGCGCCGACCCGGCAAACGAGAAAACAATCCGTTCCAAATCCGTAGCCTGAGGCAGAAAAACCATACTTAAAGTAATTGCCAGCACCGATCCGTCGCTAACTCCCATAATACCGGGCTCCGCCAGATAATTTCTGGTAACACCCTGCATCAGGGCCCCCGCCATGGCCAGCGCGCCGCCAATCAGCAGTGTGCCAACAGCCCGTGGCAGCCGCGAATTGATGACAATCTGATGATCTATATTGGCCGGGTCAAATTGAAATAGCGCCGACCGGATGAGCGCCGGGTCAATGTGCTTAGCGCCCAGAAACAATGACAAAACAGCCAATAGTACAATAAGCGCCAGGCCTGCCAGCCAAAGCATCCCGGGGAAATAGTTCTTTACCTGCATTCGTTCCACTCACTTTTATCCTTTTTTATTGCGATAATTTTTCCACAGCAGCATGTAAAAACTGAATTTTACCCCCTACCGCCACTCCTTGAATCAATGGATCGACACTATTAATAAATACCCTGCCGTTCTTGACAGCTTTGAGCCTTTGCCAGACCGGGTTTCGCTGCAAATCCTCCAGGGCCCTGGGGTTAGCGGGACTTTCGCTGACCTCGTACTGCAGGAAAATATAGTCAGGGTCGATCTCGCTAAACTTTTCCATTGAAATAACTTCCTGCGCTTTGACCGACTTTATTTCCACCGGCACCGCCAGCCCCAGCTCCTGATAGAGGATATCATTGTAAAAAACATCTGGCGGATAAACGAAAATATTGCCAACCCGGATGCGTATGGCCACAACTTTTTTATTTTTTACGGCCTCCGGCAAACGTTTTTTTGCTTCCGCAAGGTCTTTCCGATAGCTTGCTAAGATTTCTTGCGCCCGCTCCTGCCTGCCGGTCAATTCACCGAGAAATTGCAAATTAGCCTCTCCGTCACTGGGGAAGTGAGAAATTGGTATGGTTGGAGCAATTTTCTGCAACTGAGCCGTAGTCGCAGCCGGAAACTTATCACTGCTTACAATAACATCCGGCCTGAGCTTGAGAATTGCCTCAAGGCTGGGCTGCATTCTTTCGCCTATCGGCTGGGCGTCGGCAGTAATATCAGCAAATAAGGCCGGAAAAACCCCGCCGATGGTCATCACGCCGGCAGGCTTAACGCCGAGCAGCAGCAGATCCTCCAGGGCCTCAAGCGCTCCTGTTACCACAATCCGTTCAGCCCTTTCAGGCAATAGATAGGTCATCCCCTTATATTGCAAGCTCCGTTGCTGCTGTTCCTGGGATTTTACCGCACCCGCAGCGCCTGAGTCCGCATGGCGGGCCAGATAAATACCGCCGATGCCAGCCCCTGAAATTAAAACAATCAGACCCCAAATCACCAAGCTTCTTTTCATTTCCCTGTCCTCTCTCCTCTATATAACATCAGTCAGCATTTTCCTCTAACTTTATTGTTTGATACCAATTATCATTATCCTCCTTTTTTGACTTCTATTTCTCAAATATAACTTTCTTCGAGCAAATCCCGCCATGCTTTGGCTCACTGAGGACAAATCTGCTGTACCAATCCATTACGTTAAGAAGCAAAAAGGAAATTAACCCTTGACAAAAATTACCACGCAGATTTATAATTTGACCAGGTCAAATTATATTTTTTTGAGGTGAAATATATGCCCCGAATTGCCCTAGACCCCAAAATCCGAATCGATGAAATTTTAGATACGGCCGAGCTTCTATTTTCAGCAAACGGCTACCGCAAAACAACCATCCAGGATATCACTAACAAAATGGGCGTCGCCAAAGGAATGATCTATTATTACTTTAAATCTAAGGAGGAAATACTGGAAGCAGTCACTAACCGTCAACTCTCTACCCTGCTGACAGATATGAAAAATATGGCCTCCTCTCAGCTTATTCCCCCGTCCCGAAAGATTGAATTCATGATAAATGCCATTTTTCGCACGGCTCAATATAGAGATGGATTGCTATTGGATGTTTTATCTGATGAAAAACATTTGCATATCAAAAATAAAATCAATCGCCAGGGTATTCTCTTGCTTAAACCATGGCTGCTAAAAATAATTGAAGAAGGAATTCTGAAAGACTGTTTCCATGTTGCTAATCCCGATATCGCCATCAATTTTATCATGTCGACCCTGCAATGCATCACGGACGCATTATTCGAGAAAACATCAGACGAACCAATGGCCTGCCATTTAAGAATAGCTGAATCTCTTATTGAAAAAATCTTGGCACTACCGGAAAAAACTTTGCATTTCTCGCTTAAATAAAATAAATCAACAAAATTATTCCAATAGAATTTTCGTTGGATGTTTTTTTTAATTATTAATTGACCCATTCAAAAATACCTTTTATTTTGCTAAAACGACACTACTTTCCAGGACACATATAGACTATAGCAGATACTATCTGCATTGACCAACGAATGGTTGGTCTTCTACAAGCATCACCTGCCAGCCGATCATTCTGCCTGAAGCAGCTTTTTCCCTTTTATTTGAACCGGTCAAATTTTCGCGTGTCATTTTGAGGATACGCACTCATTTTACGAATGGGAAAGGAGCAGTACCGTGTGTACGCATTTGCAAGAACTAACCATTGAAGGCATCCCGATTCGAGCTGATCCTTCCTTATCACCGCAAGAAGTCCGGCAAACCGTCTATGAAATCCTGCAAGACTGGACCTGGGAAGGACGACACCTGGGGAAAATTGAGCTTATCCGCAATGGACAATGGGTGCATATCTGCTCTTATGAAAAGCCGATTACCCAACTTATTCCCGCAAAATATTTAGTTAAGGAGTGAAAGCATGCAATCGTTTCTCCGGTTCACGAAACTGCCTAGAAAAAAATTGTATTACGCGTTAGCCGCAGCAGCCATTCTTTTCTGTGTTGGCGGTACTATAATCTGGAAAGGACACAACCAGTCCCAACCCGTAACTCAGGATATTCCCTTGGTACGTACTGCTGTGATTGGAACAGCCAATACACCCCAAGGCTATACTTACTCCGGGGAAGTGCGCGGCCGCTATGAAAGCCAGCTGGCTTTTCAGGTCACCGGTAAAATAGTCAAACGCAATGTAAACCTCGGCAGCACGGTGAGCGCAGGCGATGTGCTCATGCAAATCGATCCCCGGGATCTGCAGCAGACCGTTAACAGTACTTCAGCCCAGGTTTATTCCGCTGAGTCGCAACTGAGACTGGCAGAAAGCAACTTACACCGTTACCAGCAGTTATATGCGCAAAATGCCATCAGCCGCGCCCAGCTGGACCAGTATGAAAATGCCTATGAAGTAGCTCAGGCCGCCGTGCGGCAAGCGTCCGCCCAATATGCTAAAGGTTCTAACCAATTGGATTACAGCCTGCTCTATGCCGATAAATCCGGCGTTATTTCCAGCATCAGCGCCGAAGCCGGACAGGTAGTCAGCGCCGGCCAGACGGTACTGACCATTGTTCAGGACGGCGAGAGGGAAATCGAGATCAGTGTCCCGGAAAACCGCATCGAAGAGCTGCGTAAGGCAGCAAAGCTTACCGTATCCTTTTGGGCCCTTCCCAACATAAATACAGAGGGCGGCGTACGGGAAATCGCACCCATGGCCGACCCAACAACCCGCACCTACAAAGTGCGGATCAGCTTGCTCAACCCACCGCCGGAAATCAAACTCGGCATGACGGCCGCCGTTAACGTCGTTAGCGCCGGCGATCAAACAAGCAGGTTTCCCACTATCCCTCTATCGGCGGTCTATCAAACCAATGACACTCCTAACGTATGGATTGTAACAGACCAGACTGTTCGTTTACGTCCCATTCAAATTGGCAGCTTCGGCAATGCCGGGGTCCAGATCCTCTCCGGACTAAATCCGGACGACACCATCGTAACGGCCGGTGTCCATAAGCTGCGCGAAGGACAAAAAGTGCGGATAGCGGATGGTGATCGCCAATGAAACCGTTTAATCTGACCGAATGGGCCCTAAATCATAAACAGTTAGTCTATTATTTTATCGTCGTCATCTTTCTGGGCGGAGTTTTTTCCTACCAGAACCTCGGCCGGATGGAAGACCCCGACTTCACCATCCGTCAGATGCTCGTTACTGTAAACTGGCCTGGCGCCACCGCCCGTCAGATGGAAGAGCAGGTGACCGATAAAATCGAAAAGAAACTGCAGGACACACCGGGACTGGATTATCTAAAAAGCTATTCCCGGCCCGGCCAGTCCATCATCTATGTAGTTCTGAAAGACGATGCCGTCACCGAAAGTCAAATCCGCCCTATCTGGCTGGAAGTGCGCAATATGGTCAATGATATCAAAGCCACTCTGCCCCAGGGCGTGGACGGTCCTTATTTTAACGATCGCTTTGATGATGTATATGGCTGTGTCTATGCCTTAACCGGCGACGGTTATACCTATGAAGAACTGCGGGAAAAAGCGGAAACTACCCGCCGGACCCTGCTAGGTGTGCCAGGCGTAAAGAAAATAGAACTGATCGGGGTCCAAACGGAAAAGATTTATATAGAAATGGAGACGACCAAACTGGCGCAACTGGGCATCACCCCAGCGGGCATCACCAATGCTGTGCAGGCGCAAAATGCTATGGCGCCGTCCGGCATGCTGGAAACGGTTTCGGACAATGTCTACCTGCGCATCACCGGCATGTTCGAAAATCTGGATGATCTGAGAAATGTTCCCATTCGTGCCGGCGGACATACCTTCCGTCTCGGCGATATCGCCAAAATTGAACGCAGCTATATTGAACCGCCGGACGCCCAAATGTATTACAATGGCCAGCCTGCCGTCGGCCTGGCGCTGTCTATGGAAAAAGGCGGCAATATTCTGGTCTTAGGCCAAAACCTGGATAAAATCTTGTCTCAAATAGCAAAAGACCTGCCGGCAGGTTTGGAATTGAATACGGTGGCCAATCAGCCGAACGTCGTAAAATCATCGATTGACGAATTCGTCAAATCCCTGCTTGAAGCCGTCATCATCGTATTAGTCGTCAGTTTCATCAGTCTCGGCATGCGCTCCGGCATCATTGTTACCTTGTGCATTCCCCTGGTGATTACCGGCGTATTTGTAGCGATGCAGTCCCTGGAGATTGACCTGCATAAAATTTCATTAGGTGCACTGATCATTGCCTTAGGCCTACTTGTCGATGATGCCATCATTGTCATAGAAATGATGATTGTAAAACTGGAGCAGGGCTGGAGCCGGTTGGATGCCGCCTGTTATGCCTACAGTTCCACCGCATTCCCCCGCCTGACCGGGGCGCTGATCACTTGCGCCGGTTTTATTCCTGTAGGATTCTCGAAAGGCAGTGCGTCCGAGTTTCTCGCCAGCATTTTTTTCGTCGTCACGATTGCCCTGCTGCTGTCCTGGATCGTCGCCGGCATGGTTACGCCCCTGCTGGGCTATAACCTGATAAAAATTCCTCCAGCCGGTAATACACCCGGTCACGATGTTTACGATACCCGGTTTTACCGGATGTTTAAAAAACTATTAACCGGCTGCCTTACCCACCGCAAAAAAGTCCTGACAGCTACTGTTGCCTGTTTTGTAGGTTCCATTCTCTTACTTGGACTGGTCAAACAGGAATTCTTCCCGGCCTCCACCCGGCCGGAATTAATTGTGGAACTGCAACTGCCGGAGGGATCCTCCCTGCAGGCGACTCAGCAGGAGGCGGAACGGTTCGCCCAGAACTTCGCCGCTGACGACAATGTTATCAATTACACCTATTACGTAGGCCAGGGAGCACCACGGTTCGTGTTAACCGCCGAACCTACCATGCCCAACAGCAACTTCGCCCAATTCATTCTCACGGCCAAAGATTTACGGGCCCGCACCGAATTATCGCAAAAAGCCCACACCCTATTGGCCAGCGAATTTCCCAACGTGCGCGGCAACATCAAACTGATTAAAACCGGCCCTTCCGACCCCTACCCGGTCATGCTCCGGGTCAGCGGCTCCGACCATGATAAAGTCCGGGCCATTGCCCGCCAGGTGCAGGACAGCATGGCAGCCAATCCCCAGCTGACCGGCATTAATCTGGACTGGAATGAGAAAAGCAAAGTCATGCATCTTTCCATCGACCAGGACAAGGCCCGCATGCTGGGCCTTGACAGCCAGACCCTGTCCTCAAGCCTCCAGGCCCTGCTGTCCGGCACTACCATTACCCAATTCCGGGAAAAAGATAAAACCGTCAGCATTGATTTCCGCGTTGATCAGGCCAATCGCGAGGACCTTTCCCGAATCAAAGACCTCAATATCCACATCGGCAACGGCAAGTACATTCCGCTGGATCAAATCGCCAAAATCAGCTACGAGTCGGAAGAAGGCCTTATCTGGCGCCGGGACCTGAAACCCACAATTACCGTCCAGGCCAATACAATTGAAGGCGTAATGGGGAACGATGCCAGCAAAGCGGCCTACGATAACCTAAAAGAACTCCGGGCCTCCCTGCCGCCCGGCTACAGCATCGAAATCGGCGGTCCCATGGAAATGAGCATCAAAGCCACCAACTGGCTGATGCAGCCAGTACCGGTGATGATATTCATCATCATGACTTTACTCATGTTCCAGCTGCAAAGCATCCCTAAAATGGTGCTGACTCTCTTAACGGCTCCGCTTGGCATTATTGGTGTCAGCCTCGGATTACTGCTGACCGGGCGCCCTATGGGCTTTGTCGTGCAGCTTGGTCTGCTGGCACTGGCCGGTATTATTATGCGCAACTCAGTCATTCTCATCGACCAGATTGAACAGCAGCTCCAAGCCGGAGAACCCCTATGGGATGCCATTATCAACGCTACCGTCGCCCGCTTCCGTCCCATTCTCTTAACCGCAGCAGCCGCCATACTCGGCATGATTCCTCTTGTTTCCAGCGTCTTTTGGGGACCGATGGCCATCGCTATTGCCGGCGGACTGTTTGGCGCCACTGTGTTGACGCTCCTGGTACTGCCAACCATGTATGCGGCCTGGTATAAAGCCAAGCAGCCCTGACAGGGAACCGGCAGGATGAACAATAAAGGCCCCGGAGCGCAGTATCATTAATCCGCGCTCCGGGGCCTTCTCCGCTTGCATTGTTGTATGGTTGTTGTAAAAAACAAAAAGCCTCCCGGAAGCTAGGTCCGGCGAGGCTTTAATTTTCTGGTGATCCACCCGCGACTCGAACGCGGGACACCCTGATTAAAAGTCAGGTGCTCTACCGACTGAGCTAGTGGATCATGCTCACAAGATATAATTATAAATTATTAAACTATATATGTCAACGGGTATTGTTGCAAACTTCGACAAAAACCGTTTTATACACTGACGCCCCGCTTTAGGGTGCGTACCGAATCCAGATAATAACGGACAATAATGGCCGAAATCACAATCAGGCCGCCAAGCAGGGCATACTTCCCCGGCAACTCTCCCAGCAGCACAAAAACCCATACCGGATTTAGTATTGGTTCAATGGTGGTAATAAGAACAGCCTGGAGTGCATTAACCTGCCGGATAGCCCAGGAATAAAGCACATATCCCAGCCCTAACTGAAATACCCCCAGCAAAAAAATCGCCGTTAGATTTTGCGCAGTCACCGCTAAACCTCCCAAGAAAGGAAGGCTGATCAAAAAAGCCAGGATATTGCCCAGTAAAACCGAGCCGTATGGCGCTCCGTCTTTTTGCATGCGCATGATGACAATAAAAACCGCAAAACTGATCCCGGCGGCAATGGCCAGCAAATTGCCCAGCATCGCGCCTCCCGCTATTTGGTCAAAAAAGAAAAAAACCATGCCGGTCAACACTGTCCCTATTGTACACCAGTCCCGGCTGGTGGTTTTCTCGCCCAATAGCCAGCCTCCCAGGAGAGCGACAAAGACGGGAGCGGTATATTGCAGCAGAATGGCGTTTGCCGCTGTGGTTAATTTGGTTGCAACAACAAAACAACAGACGGTGCTGCAATACGCCGCCGCCCCGGTCCACTGGACTCGCGAAAATGCCAGGCGCTGCGGCCTGAACGCCGCGCCAATAACGATAGCGGCAATTGCCCCGCGCAATCCTGCAATCGCCATAGGATTCCAGTCAATCAGCTTGATTAGCACTCCCCCCATACTCCAAAGAACTGCAGCCAATACTAAAAACAATACTGCTTTTTTATGCTCATCCATAAAATTCCTTCTTTTCCTTTGTATCCTGCAAGAGTATCAGCCAATAAAGTAACCGCCTGTTACCAAAACAGACGGCTCTTTGTCTAAAATTTATTGAAACATTTCGTGTAAAATCATTGTCTGATCCCGACCCGGACCAACCGATACAATGCCGATTTTAATTCCGGTAACTTCACTTAAACGTTCCACATACCGGCGCGCGTTAGCCGGTAAATCAGCATAGCTGCGAATCCCGCTGATATCGGTCTGCCAGCCTTCAAACTCTTCATACACTGGCTCGACTTCGGATAAAACCTTTAGGCTGGCTGGAAATTCGTTAAGCTGCCGGCCTTTGTATTGATAGCCGACGCAAATTTTCAATGTCTTAAGTTTATCCAGAATGTCCAGCCGGGTAATGGCCATATAGTCAATACTGCTCAGGTTGCCGGCATAACGGACAACGCAGGCATCCAGCCAGCCGCAGCGACGCGGCCTGCCGGTAACAGTCCCAAACTCACGGCCTTGCGTTCTAATTTCGTCACCGGTTGCATCCAACAGCTCCGTTGGGAACGGCCCCTCACCCACTCTGGTGGTATAAGCCTTCACCACGCCAATCACTTTACTAATCTTGCTTGGCCCGATTCCGGCCCCGATGCAGGCCCCTCCGGCAATGGGATGCGACGACGTAACATACGGATAAGTGCCATGATCCAAATCCAGCAAGGTAGCCTGAGCGCCTTCGAACAGTACTTTTTGTCCGGCGTCAATTGCCTGATTAAGCACCGTCGAAGTGTCGGTAACATAAGGACGCAGCTTTTCAGCGTAACCCAGATACTCCGCCTTAACTGCCTCAAAATCAAAACCGGCTTCATTATATACTGCTCTCAGCAAATGATTTTTGGCTTCCAGATTACGTTCCAGCTTAGCGCTGAATTCTTCTTCGTCCAGCAGATCAACCATTCGAATGCCGCTCCGGGCATTTTTATCCATATAGCAGGGACCAATGCCCCGCTTGGTGGTGCCTATTTTGAAATCGCCGCGATATTCTTCTTCTACCGCATCCAGCAACCGGTGATAAGGCATGATTACATGCGCCCGGTTGGAAATACGCAGTCCGGACGGGTCGATCCCCTTTTCCACCATGCGCTCAATCTCGGTAATGAGAACAGCCGGATCTACCACCACGCCATTGCCAATGACGCAGCGTTTATTCCGATACAAAATCCCTGAGGGCAACAATTGCAACTTAAACTCATTTCCATCAACAACAACGGTATGGCCGGCATTATTGCCGCCCTGATAGCGGACTACCACATCAGCCTTCTCGGCTAAATAATCCACAATCTTGCCTTTTCCTTCATCACCCCATTGGGTGCCAATGACTACGATTGCCGACATAAACTTCCACCTCTTTTAATTGGCTGGGATTTACAGGCTGCCCTAGCCTTGATATCTATTTAGAGACCAAATCTTGCCATGATGGTATCCACATGACGCAAATAATGGGAGTATTCAAAACAAGCTTCAATCTCTGCTGTCGTTAAGTATTCTTTAATATCGGTATCTTTGATGACATTTGTTTTAAAATCAGCGCCATCCATCCATTTGGCCATAGCATTACGTTGTACCCAGCGGTACGCCGTTTCACGCAGAACCCCTTTGTCCACCAGGGCCAGCAGCAACCGCTGGCTAAAAATCAGCCCGCCGGTTTTTTCAATATTGGCTTTCATCGCCTCCGGATAAACCAATAGTTTATCAACAATGCCGGTAAATTTGCGGAGGCAATAATCGACTAAGATTGTACTGTCCGGTAAAATTACCCGTTCAACTGAGGAATGGGTAATATCCCGCTCGTGCCATAAAGCAACATTTTCCAGCGCCGCCATTGCATTGCCCCGCACTACCCGCGCCAGACCGGCGACCCGCTCGCAGGTGATTGGATTTCGTTTATGCGGCATAGCTGATGAGCCCTTTTGCCCCGGATGAAAATATTCCTCAACTTCGCGAATATCAGTCCGCTGCAGATTGCGGATTTCGGTAGCAAATTTCTCCAGCGAGCTGGCAATAATCGCCAATGTTGACATAAACTCAGCGTGGCGGTCCCGCTGGATCACCTGAGTAGCCAGCTTGGCGGCCGCTATCCCCATTTTTTCACAAACATACGTTTCAATCCGGGGATCAATATTAGCGTATGTGCCAACTGCCCCGGACAGCTTACCAATGGCGACAATCTCCCTGGCCTTTTTCATCCGTTCAATATTGCGTTCAATCTCATCCAGCCACAACGCAAACTTCAGGCCCAAGGTAAGCGGCTCCGCATGAATACCATGGGTACGGCCAATCATTACCGTATATTTGTGCTCGGCGGCCCGGCGGCGCAAAACCGACCGGAATTGCTCAAGATCAGCTAAAATAATATCGGCCGCCTGCTTCATCATGGCGCCTAATGCGGTATCCTTAACGTCACTGGAGGTCAGACCCATATGGATATATTTTGATTCATCACCCACATTTTCGGCTACTGCCGTCAAAAATGCCAAAATATCGTGATGAGTTTCTTTTTCAATCTCACGAATGCGGCCAACATCGAATTTGGCCCGTTCTCTGATCACTGGAACTGCTTCCGCCGGAATTTGACCAATTTCGGCCATAATTTCGCAGGCATAGATTTCAATATCCAGCATAGTTTTAAATTCATTTTCATCAGTCCATATTTTGCCCATTTCAGGATAGGTATAACGTTCAATCATTGATAATCCTCCTTACAAAGCATCGCAGTCCTATTGCAAGAACATTGCCGCCTTGCCGCAATAGTTTACCCTGTGTCACAAAAATAACTCAAACCGGCTTTGACCGCTATTTGAGTCTGTAAGGGTTTATAACATTTTTTCCCTTGAATATCATAGCATTTAGCCAGGCCTGATGTCAATGGCTTTTTTCGAATATTACTGCTGTTGATTCAATTTAATGTTCGGGTTTTTCAGCAAAGGCCATCGTTATTACACACAACCAGACTGATACTATTATGCCGGTAATTCTCTATTGTCCTACATATAGAACTATTTATCCCGCCCAATTGCCAGGTAGACACCGCCATGATGGGTAGCGGCGCCGGCCAGTTTAAGCGCCGTCACCGATTCTCCCAAAAAGACCACTGACTGGGCAATGGTAAAGGCGGGTACTAAATTGATAAAGCTGGCGGTGCGGGACGCACCAATACACTTGTTTCACCGACAGCCCTTCCTGAAAGAACAGCGCGGCCAGCAGCATGGTAATCATTGGGTTCATTGCTCCAATCAGCGCTGAATTAATGGCTGTCGTGTGGTTAAGCGCAATGAAAAACAGTGCGTGATAACCAAAGGTACCAATCAAGCCCAGTACAACCAGCGGCCGCCATTGCCCGCTCCGCGGCGCCAAATTGCCAGGCTCGCGCCAATACAGCAGCCCAAAGATCAGCGGCAGGGCAAACAAAAAGCGCAAAAAAGTTAAGGCAAACGGCGGAAACTCCTGTACTGCAAATTTCCCGGCAATAAATGCCCCTGACCAAATATGGCGCCCAAAATCATCAATAGGTAAATAAATTTATCGGTCATCGCCCTTCACTCCCTGTTGTCAATAAAACTAAGCGGTACCCGGTTGGCGGATACCGCTTAGAAAAAGTTGGCATACCCCGTGCCGGTATTTGTACCTAGCCCGGCCGGTGCGACAAATCAATAAACTTGGTAAATTGTTTGTGAAAGAAGAGCTGCACCGTATCCACCGGTCCATTGCGGTGTTTGGCAATGATTACTTCAGTAATATTTTTATTTTCCGTATCAGGATTATAATAATCCTCCCGGTACAAAAAGGCCACGATATCTGCATCCTGTTCTAATGAGCCTGATTCGCGCAGATCGCTTAGCATTGGTTTTTTGACCTGGCGGGACTCAACACTGCGGCTTAGCTGGGACAATGCAATCACCGGGACATTCACTTCTCTGGCCAAGGCTTTCAGCGACCGGGAAATTTCGGAAATTTCTTGTTGACGGTTTTCTCCGCCTTTGCCGCCACTGCCCTGCATAAGCTGCAAATAGTCAATGATAATTAATTTCAAATCATGTTCAATCTTTAAGCGTCTGGCTTTAGAACGCATTTCCATTACCGTAATCCCCGGCGTATCGTCAATAAAAATGGGCGCTGAGGACAACCGGTCGGCGGCGCTGATCAGTTTTGACCAATCCCGGTCCTCCAGTTCGCCAATCCTCAGACGCTGCGAGTCAATCGAAGCCTCGGCGCACAGCATCCGCTGCACCAGTTGCTCCTTGGACATTTCAAGGCTAAAGAAAGCCACTGCCTTCTGCTCTCTAATCGCAATATTGGCGGCAATATTCAGCGTAAAGGCCGTTTTGCCCATACTGGGGCGGGCGGCAATTAAGATAAGGTCGGAAGCCTGCAAGCCTGAAGTCAGACGGTCCAAATCCTTAAACCCTGACGCCAGTCCGGTGATGCCGCCTTTTGAAGCATAAAGCTGCTCAATCTTACTAAAAGCATCAAAAATAATGCTTTTTATCGGTGTAAAGTCACCGCTGATTTTTCGCCCCGATACCTCCAGAATCATTTTCTCAGCCTTGTCCAGGATATTGGCCACTTCTTCACTAGCCTCATAGCCCATACCGGCAATGTTGGTCGCCGAATTGATCAATTGGCGCAGCAGCGATTTTTCTTCAACAATTTTACCATGATAGGTAATATTTGCCGCTGTTGGCACACTATTGGCGAGCGAGGTTATATAGGCGATACCGCCGGCATTTTCCAGCTTATCCGCTTTCCGCAAAAACTCTGTAACCGTAACTAAATCCACCGGCTCATTTTTGTTAAACAAATCCTGCATTGCACCAAATATCAGGCGGTGCGCTTCCCGGTAAAAATCTTCCGGACGTAAAAATTCAGCTACTTTCGAAATCGCCTCACGTTCTATCAGCATACCGCCAAGCACGGCTTGCTCGGCTTCAAGACTCTGGGGTGGTATTCTATCAATCAAGTAAAACTACCTCCTGCATTGCAAACACTGCGGCGACGGAAAAACCGCGTTTAACCGCAAAGTACTCTAAGTACGCAAAGGGGACGCAAAAATTATGGGCATAAATACTTTAAAAACCGCTGCCGCTCTTTTAACTTTAAAACAGGGCGGCTTGCGCCGCCCCCTAAACTGCCTGTTAAGCACTGGCTTCCTCCGCTCCGGCAAACAATATTGCCAGAGCCTGTTCTGCTGTTTTCACCGGTCTGATATCAAGGCCCAAATGCCCTTTAGCAATATCCTGCTCATTCTCGGCGGGAATGACCAGTGTAGTTATTCCCGCCTGCCTGGCGCCATACGCTTTCTCAAACACGCCGCCTACAGCTTTGACTTTACCTTGAATCGAAATTTCACCGGTTACGGCTACATCCTGGCGGATGGCCCGGCCGGTAATTGCCGAGATGACCACCGCCAGTATCGCCGTTCCGGCCGAAGGACCATCAATCCGCCCGCCGCCGATAATATTAATATGAATATCATAATTATTCATATCCTCACCGGTTATTTTCCGCACAACGGCAGCAGCGTTAAATACCGAATCCTTCGCCATGCTTCCGGCAGTATCATTAAAGCGGAGCCGGCCTTTGCCTTTTTCAGGAGCCGGAAACGCCACCGCTTCAATTTCCAGCACTGAGCCTAAATAGCCGGCAACGCCCAAACCGAAAACCTTGCCGACTTCCAGTGCGGTTGAAGCTTTTTGGTTGACAAACGGCGTCAGGCGGCTAACCCGTACTACCCCGTAAATATCCTCTTTGGTTATGGTAATGGCCTGATTGCTTTGTTCGCTTTCACGATATAAAGCCAGCCCATAAGCATCGGCCAAAATATTGATGGCTTTACGCCCTTCAATCGTATACTCACTGATTAGCTGCGGAATATCCGAATCAATGTTAACCTCGAGTTTAACAGCGGCATTATAGACAATTTCCTCAATATGCTTTGGCGTCAACGGCTCAAAGTATATTTCGGCGCAGCGCGACCGTACGGCAGGATTAATATCTCCGGCATCGCGGGTTGTCGCGCCGATCAGAATAAAATCCGCCGGAGCGCCCTCTTCAAACAACTTCTTGATATATTTAGGAACGTTAGGGTCGGTTGAGTCGTAATAAGTTGAATCAAAAGAAACCCGTTTGTCTTCTAAAACCTTAAGCAGCTTATTTTGCAGCATTGGGTCCATTTCGCCAATCTCATCAATGAACAAAATACCGCCATGAGCATCGGTCACCAGGCCCGGTTTGGGCTCGGGCACGCCCGTTTCAGCCAAATCCTTGCGGGCCCCCTGATAAATCGGATCATGAACCGACCCCAGCAGCGGATTGGTCATATCCCGCGGATCCCAGCGCAACGTGGTTCCATCCACTTCAATAAAAGGAGAATCATCCGCAAACGGCGTAAATTGCAACCGCTTGGCTTCTTCCAGCACCAGGCGGGCTGCGGTGGTTTTACCTACCCCCGGCGGCCCATAGACAATCAAATGCTGGGGGTATGGCGAGGCCAGCTTAGCGCGCAGGGACTCAACCGCCCGCTCCTGGCCGACAATTTCGGCCAGACTGGCCGGTCGCAGCAATTCCATCAGTGATTTGGTCAGTTTCTTTTGTTCAAGCTTTTCTAACATGGCAAATTTTTTCAAGGTTTGCGGACTTTCCACATTTTGTTCTTCCTTGAGTACCTGCATTTTGATTTCTCTAACATATTCCTGATGACGTTCTTCCATCTTTTCGACAATCTTTTTCTCAATCTTTTCCTCGACTGCCCGTCGCGCCATCAAATCCGCTATTTCTTCCTCAATTTCCTCGAGAATGGTCGGTATTTCTTCATAGCTCGGCACCTTCTCGACGGTCGGATCTTCAAACACCAGCTTTTGCAAAGCCAAGACCCGCTCAGGCACGCTTTCAGAACGCATCAGTTCCAGCGCGTCCAGCTTGCCGGCTTTAAGAACGACTTTTTCCGAACCCAATATCCCGGACAACAGTCCATAAACAGCGGCTACCTGACGTTTTAACTGATCATCAGCGGTCAGCTTGCTTGCCGCCGGTTCTTTGCGGAGAAATTTGTTAAAAAAATCTTTCATAATTATTGTCCTCTTTCTAACCTGCGATAATGTGAACTTCTATCCGGCTAGTTATCTCAGGGTGAACTTTAATAATAACCGGATATGTACCAAGGCCCTTAATGGCATCCTTAATCTCAATCTTGCGTTTATCCAGCTCAATATTATGTTGCTCAGCCAAAGCATCGGCAATATCTTTTCCGGTTACTGAGCCAAACAGCTTGCCGCCTTCGCCTGTCTTGACGGAAATTGTAACAGTCAATTTACTCAGCTGCGCCGCCATCAGTTTTGCTTCGTCAATTGCCTGCTGCCGCTTGCGCGCTTCCGAGGCCTTCTGCTGATTAATACTATTTACGTTAACTGCTGTAGCTTCCACAGCCAGTTTTCTAGGCAGTAAAAAATTTCGGGCATAACCCTCGGAAACTTCTATCACATCGCCCTTTTTACCAAGCTTCTTAACTTCTTCCAGTATAATCACTTTCACTCTGGTTCACTCTCCTCAATATACTTGGCGCTAAGTTCAATAATTCTGCTTCGCACCTCAGATAATGTGGCGTTTTTCACCTGTGCTCCGGCCACTGTCTGGTGTCCGCCGCCGCCCAGTTCCTCCATCAGCAATTGAACATTGACCTCGCCGTTCGAACGGGCGCTGACCCCGATACCGTCATCCTCCAAATAAAATAAGACGATACTGAGTTTGACGCCTTCTATCCTTAGCATGGTGTCGGCAGCTTGCGCCGCAATCACCTGGGCATTCTTAATATTCGCCGGGCAGTCCGCCAGAATCAAGCCCCCGGCCTGCATTTCGGCATTGGCCAAGACTTCAGACCTAGCCCTCGTTGCAGCGTAATCCATCTGAAACAAAAAACGAATCAGCGCCGGATCAGCGCCCGACCGCCGCAAATAGGCCGCCGCATCAAACGTCCGGACTCCGGTTTGTACGGAAAAATTTTTAGTATCAACCACAATGCCGGCATAAAGGGCGGTTGCATCAATTCTGGTCAGGTCAACACTTTCATCAAAATACATCAGGAGTTCGGTAACCAGCTCGCTGGTCGAGGAAGACGAAGGCTCAAGATACACCAGCAGGGGGTTGGCAATAAACTCCTCCGCCCGGCGGTGATGATCAATGACAATGACCTTGTCAATTCTACCGAGCAGTTCCGGTGCGGCAGCCAGTTCAGGCCGGTGGGTATCGACGACAAACAGTACCGGGTCTTCCATCGACAGCTCCTCCACCCTGGCCGGAGAGACAAAAAGTTCCCGGTATTCCTCATAGTCGGTAAACAGCTCACTTAACTTACTGACGGCGGAATTGTTCTGACTTACTGCTATATAAACATTTTTACCCAGATGCCGCGCCATTTTGGCAACTCCCATGGCTGCGCCAAGACTGTCAAAGTCTTCATTTTGGTGCCCCATAATCAGCACAGTGTCGGCAGCCCCGATAATCTCCCGGATGGTATGGGCAACCGTCCGGGCTTTGACGCGGGTGTTCTTTTCTACAGCCTTGGCCTTGCCGCCATAAAACTGCACTTTACCGCCTACGTGAACGGCCGCCTGATCGCCGCCCCGTCCCAGGGCTAAATCCAGCCCGGCCTGAGCCCGGTCAGCCAAATCTGCCATAGAAACCCGGTCAGCCACTACCCCCATACTCAGGGTCACCGGAAACTTATGACTGCCGTGAATGGCTCTGACCTTATCCAGGATATCAAATTTATCCTGAAATACTTTGTCCAGGGCCTTTCGGGTAAAGAGACTAACATACATATCCTCGCCATACTTTTTAATAAAACCTTCCAAATCCGCCACCCATTCATTAAGCAGTTTATTCACCTCAAACAAAATGGATGAACGCTGCTTGTCGCTCAGGCCCTGCAGCACGTCGTCGTAATTGTCGATCTGGATATAAGCGACGACCGGCATATTATCCGTGCATTCTCCGCGCAGGATTTCAGTTGTTGTGATATCCAGCAAATAAACCGCCAGAAACGGCTCCGTCGGCTGCAGTTCGTTCAGAACCTTGGGCATTAACTGATAATGACGGCCTTCCGCCTGAAACGTTTGCTCTTCCGTCTTTTCCCACAACGACTCCAGGGGCAATTCCGGCCATACCTTTAGAATTGATTCGCCTAACTTCAAATTGCCGTCAGTCCAGTCGTCAAGAACCTCATTTCCCCAGCATAAGCGCCCGTCGGCATCCAGCAACGCAATGGCTACCGGCAGCTTATGAACAGCATAAGCCGCCAGCTCGCCCACATTGCTCACCATTCTGGACAGATAAGCATTCAGTTCTTTTTGCTGCTGAATATGCCGTTCCCGGCCATACAAATAGAGTGCAGCCAGCAAAATTAAACCCAGCACGGCGACCGACTTATTGTAAAACATAATGATCAGCAGCAGCAGCGCTGCTACGGCAAGATAAATTCTGGTATCCAACCAAATCGAAGGACCTTGAGGCATAACGCTAACCCCCATTAAGCCTAGCCAAAGGTTAATCGCGCAATCCACGCAGTTGACGATAGTCAAACGCCATATCAAAAGCGCCTGCGATTACTAAAATCTGCGTGAACAGACCATTAGTAAATATTAAGAATAGTATAATACCCCTGGCCAGCCTTGACAATTTGTATTTATCGGTAAGGAAGTAAAATAACGCCAATCCCTGAATAAACAACAGGACGCTGGTAATAACCTGCAAATTCATCGAGACATGATAAAGCGCTGTTATCTCCCGGGAACTGCCCCAGTATAAGCCGACCAGGGCCAGCAGATAAATATAAACAATATAGCCCGGCATTGTCCAGTTTTTAAAGGCCGGAAAAGACGGTATCCGGTGCCCCAGCTTTTTTAGCACCAGCCTGGCAATGGTGAAATTCAAATAAGTATCCACAATGGCTGCCAAAACAAAGCCGGCCGGCAAAATAATTTTCATCAGCTGCAGCATTGTCTGCATATTGGTTGAAACTGCCGCCAAATCCTCTTCGTTCATGCCGATGCTTCTGTATAGCTCTACGGATTGTTCGAACGCTTTGCCCAGCGCTTCGGTCTGCATATTTAATGGATTTACGCCCAGGACGACCGCGCTGATCAGCAAAACAGCCACTTTGGAAATTAACGAGGCAACGGCTCCCCACAGCAGTGTTTTAACTGGATGAAATTCCGACCGGATGGCATGCCCCAGCACAATACCGATAAGCCCGAACCCCACGACAACGCCAATGGCATGCAATGGATGCATCAGCATGGCAATCAGCAGCCCGGCGACGCAGGTCGCCATAATACTCCATTGATAACCATGACGGACGCCTAAAAGGATGATGGGTACCGGCCAGATTAAGTTTACAAACACTCCCAGAAAGGGCAGATACGCACTAATCAGGGCGAAAACAATTGCAATTGAAGCCAGGATTCCGCCCTCCACCATTGGTCGTACACCATTATGCTGCAAAAACTATCACCTCTTTTGGCGGAGATGCCGCTGGTACTCGGAAAAATCACCAAACCACTTCTCCACATCGTTTTCATTTTTTATATTTTGCGTTAAGCGTACGGTTATAGCCTCATCCAAATCAGCAAAATTAATACCCAATCTCCGGCCCAGCACAAAACATGAAATGACAAGGTTGGCCAGCCCCTCTTTCATCGCCTGCTCACTGTTTCTGGCCATCGCCTGATACAACTGTCCCACCTGAGCGACCAGTTCTGCTTTAAGCCATTCTATCAACCGCATCTTGCGGAGAATTTCCGATTCGTGGGAAAACAAAGGTCAATCCCTCCCTTAGCCTCCCAGTTATTATTCGCAAAACAAAACGCTTCTTCCTGCTGGCGGCTGGTATAAATTATTGCAGTAATTCGAACACGGACACGGGCCGGTAAAAAAGAAAAGAGAGGCAGCTTTACCTCTCTTCTCGCTTCATTTTATTCTGCTGTAAACGGCAGTAAAGCAATATTACGAGCGCGTTTTATCGACAGTGTCAATTGACGTTGATGCTTCGCGCAGTTGCCGGAAATCCGGCGAGGCAAAATTTTGCCACGTTCTGTAGTGTAACGGCGAAGTTTCGGAACGTCTTTATAATCAATGGCTTCCACTTTATCCACACAAAAGCTGCAAACCTTTTTCTTCGGTTTTCTTCCTCTTTCACGTCTCACTAAACTAACCTCCCTTTAAAATGGTATTTCTTCTTCAGGGAAGACTTCGCTACCAAAGGAACCGGCGTCATAAGCTCCGGATCCGCCGCCTGCTCCTCCTGACGCCTGCTTGCTGTCAAGAAACTCAATATTCTGGGCTACGACTTCAGCAACCCGCCGTTTTTGACCATCCGCAGTTTCATAGGAGCGTATTTGCAATCGGCCTTCAACTAGCACCCGGCGTCCCTTGGTAAGATTATTTCCACAAATTTCGGCCAGTTTTTCCCACGCTACGATGGGTATAAAATCAGTAGACTCTTTTTGGCCCGAACCGGCGAAACGGTTTACAGCAATGCTAAAAGAAGCGACAGCTTTGCCGTTTTGGGTATAACGCACTTCGGGATCCTGCGAAAGACGACCAACTAATATAACCTTGTTCATGGCAATTCCCCCTGGCCCTTATTCGTCCTCTTTAACAATCATGTGTTTCAAGATCTCATCGGTAATCTTCATTACACGGTCAAGCTCAGCAACAACCTTGGGCTCGGCGGTAATGTAGAATAAGCAGTAAAAACCTTCAGTAAGGTCCTTTACCGGATAAGCAAGACGTTTCTTGCCCCAACGATCAATCTTGTCAATGTTTCCACCGTTATTTGTGACGATATTCTCAAACTTTGCAATTACGCCATTGAGTGTATCCTCATCAACCGGCTTGACAATGAATATGACTTCGTATTTTCTCACGAAATCACCTCCTCCTCTGGACTATGGCTCCCTGAAGGGAGCAGGGAAGGTTGCAAAATAAATTTGAAACCTAACTTGTCTTAGACTAATATATTATAGCATTACCACCAAGCATTAGCAAGAAAATCTAAAAGTTTTTTTACAGGATTATACATTAAAGCGGAAATAGGTAACATCGCCGTCTTTCATTACATATTCTTTGCCTTCCAGACGGACCTGGCCTTTTTCCCGGGCGGCGGCCTGACTGCCTGCCGCCATTAGTTCATCAAACGATACAATCTCGGCCCGGATGAAGCCCCGCTCAATATCGCTATGAATCTTGCCGCCTGCCTGCGGCGCCTTAGTACCGCTGGTAATGGTCCAGGCTCTTACTTCCTGCTCACCGGCGGTAAGAAAGGTAATT
The DNA here is from genome assembly GCF_900104455.1 of Dendrosporobacter quercicolus. Taxonomy (NCBI): domain Bacteria; kingdom Bacillati; phylum Bacillota; class Negativicutes; order Selenomonadales; family Sporomusaceae; genus Dendrosporobacter; species Dendrosporobacter quercicolus. Next base: position 104,417 of record NZ_FNHB01000010.1, on the reverse strand, counting down.
AAGCCTAAGAGCCGGAAAGAGGCTTTAATCAGCTTATCCAGTCCGGATTCACCGAGACCAAGCTCCTGCAAAAATTCCCTGGCGTCAGCATCAGGCAGCTCGGCAATTTCCGACTCCACCTTGGCCGATACGGCAATCACCGCCGCGCCTTCCTGCCGGGCATACTCCTGAACCTTTTGTACATAAGGATTTTTATCCGGCGTCGCCACTTCGTCCTCACCGACATTGGCGACAAACAACAACGGTTTCAGGGTAAGCAAATGGAGGTCACGGATGAGCGCCGCCTCATCATCAGTCATTTCAACCCGGCGGGCGGGCAGGGCCTGTTCCAGCATCTCCCTGATTCTGGTCAAAACGTTCAGTTCAGCCTGCGCCTTTTTATCACCGCTTTTGCGCAGCTTTTGGGCCCGCTCAGCCCGCTTTTCCACAGTATCCAGATCAGCCAGGCACAATTCGGTATTAATGATTTCAATATCTCTTAACGGGTCAAGTTCCCCTTCAACATGCGTGATATTATCGTCGGAAAAGCAGCGCACCACCTGCGCCACTGCATCAACCTGGCGAATGTGCGCCAAAAACTTATTGCCCAGTCCCTCGCCTTGGGCCGCCCCTTTGACCAAACCGGCAATATCGACAAACCGGATAGACGCCGGGATAATTCTTTTGGAATGATACATGTCCAGCAGTTTTGCCAGCCGTTCATCCGGCACATCGACTACACCCACATTGGGCTCAATTGTACAAAAAGGATAATTGGCCGCCTCGGCCCCCGCTTTCGTAATTGCATTGAATAACGTACTTTTACCGACATTCGGCAGACCGACAATACCAACTTCTAAATTGCTCATTTCGTTCTACTCCACCTTATCTTAATCTATCCTATTCCTTGCCTGCCGCAACTGACAGTTTAGGATGTGTCTTCAAACGATCAAAACGGCCACTGACGGCGCTTTTTGCGCCATACTTCGTTAAAACTTTTTGCAATAAGAACCATTATTCCTGCAAAGTTTTGCCTCGTCTGGCGCAAAAATCACTCGCCATTGACCATTCTGCCAATTTGAAGACACACCCTAGCAAACGATGCTAAAGACCTGGCATATGCCAAGTCTTTACTTTATTGTAGAATATTCGGCTGTCAAATGCAAGGGCCTTCTTACTCAGCACTCCTGATGCAAAACCGTAATCCCATGGGCAGCCAGCATATGCCGGGCCGCAGTCAGATGGCTGCCGTCGGCGTCAGGAACACCTTCCAGCCGGTATTCCAGACCTAGTTTAAGCCACTTGCCCCGCCCCAGGGTATGATAGGCCAGCAATTCTACCGGAACCGGCCGGGGCAGGCTTTGCACCAGCCCGGCCAGCCGGGTAAAATCAGCCGCCGAATTATTGACTCCCGGAATGACGGCATACCGTACAGTCAGGACGGTATGCGCGGCTAAGTAGCGCAGATTTTCCAGAACAGTCCGCCCATTGCCTAAAGTTAACCTGGGATAAAGCTCCGCCGGTGCAATTTTCACGCCAAACAATACCGCATCGGTATAGGGCGCAACCTTAGCCGCATGTCCGGCTGGGCAATACCCGGAGGTATCCAGCGTGGTATGGATACCCTGTTCCCGGCAAGCTTTGAATAAAGCGGCGACAAAATCGGACTGAAGCAGCGGTTCGCCGCCGCTTACCGTGATACCGCCGCCGGAAAGATCATAATAACGGCGATATTGACTTAAATCCGCCAGCACCTCATCCACTGAAATCAGCTTATTTCCCTTGGACCAGGTATCGGGATTATGGCAAAAAGCGCACCCCAGCGTACAGCCGGCCAAAAATAATACATAGCGGATCCCCGCGCCGTCAACTGTGCCAAAGGTCTCGACTGAATGATAAAAAGCCCTCATACTGCTATACTGCCTGATAAAATGTACGGCTGATGACTTCCCGCTGATGCGCAGGACTCAGCTTAACAAAATTGACGGCATAGCCGGACACGCGTATCGTTAGCTGCGGATACTTTTCCGGTTCGGCCATCGCAGCTTCCAGCAGGGACCGGTCAAACACGTTAACATTGATATGATGGCCGTTATGTTCGGCATAGCCGTCTAAAATTGCTGTAAGGTTGCGCACCCGGTCGGCCTGCGTTTTACCCAGCGCCGCCGGTACGATCGAGAAGGTATAGGAGATGCCGTCACGGCAGTTCTCGTAACAAACGCTGGTGATTGAGCCGATAGCGGCCAGAGCGCCCCGCCTGTCACGGCCATGCATCGGATTGGCTCCCGGTGCAAAGGCTTCGCCTGCTGCCCGGCCATCCGGCGTTGCTCCGGTCTTTTTTCCATACATGACATTTGAGGTAATGGTAAGCACCGACAAGGTATGGCAGGACTCCCGGTAAGCAGGATGTTTGCGCAGCTCGGCGATAAATTCACCGGTAAGCTCGTTGGCCATGCAATCAACGCGGGCATCATGATTGCCGAAGCAGGGAAAGTCGCCGTTGGCAATAAAGCCGGTAGCAAGTCCCTGGGCATTGCGTACCACTTGCACCCGGCCATAGCGGATGGCGCTTAATGAATCCACAGCCACCGACAGCCCGGCTATGCCAAAGGCCATCAGCCGCTCGACCTTGCTGTCATGCAGCGCCATTTGGGACGCCTCATAGGCATATTTATCATGCATGAAATGAATGATATTCATTGTATTAACATACAATCCGGCCAGCCAGGCCAAGACCCGGGAATAGTTGGCCCGCACCAGATCATAATCCAGATATTCGCCCTGGGGCAGCGTCAAGACCGGTGCAATTTGTTCGCCGGTATTCTCATCCCGCCCGCCATTAATCGCCATCAGCAGGGCTTTGGCCAGATTAGCCCTGGCCCCAAAAAGCTGCATCTGACGGCCGATTTTCATTGCCGATACACAACAGGCAATCCCGTAATCATCACCATAAACCGGCTGCATAACATCATCATTTTCGTACTGGACGGCACTGGTATCAATTGACAGCCGGGCGCAAAACTGTTTAAACCCCTCAGGCAGCGCCGGCGACCATAAAATTGTCAGGTTAGGCTCCGGCGCAGGCCCCAGATTGTACAGCGTATGGAGCATTCTAAAGGAGGTTCTGGTAACCAGCGTCCGGCCATCCTGCCCCATACCGCCGATGGCTTCCGTTACCCATAACGGATCGCCGGCAAATAATTCATTATATTCAGGTGTGCGTAAATGCCGGGCCAGCCGCAGCTTGATAACCAACTGATCAATCAGTTCCTGGGCGCCGCTTTCATCAAGTACGCCGGCCGCTATATCCCGCTCCAGATAAATATCCAGAAAGCTCGAAACCCGCCCCAGCGACATGGCGGCTCCATTCTGTTCCTTAATGCCGGCCAAATAGCCAAAATAGACCCATTGCACTGCTTCCTTAGCCGTTTGGGCCGGCCTGGCAATATCATACCCGTAGCTTAACGCCATTTTCAGCATATCCTGCAAGGCTTTGATTTGTTTGTTAATTTCCTCACGGCTGCGAATGACAGCCTCGCTCATTGGCTGTCCGGCCAGTCCGGCCAAATCCGCCTGCTTGCCGGCAATCAGCCGGTCAATTCCGTACAAGGCTACCCGCCGATAATCACCAATGATCCTCCCCCGGCCATAAGCGTCGGGTAAGCCGGTAATGACGCCCAAACGCCGGGCCTGACGCATGTCGTCGGTATACGCCCGAAAAACCGCTGCATTATGGGTTGTACAATGCTCCCGGTAAATATCACTGATCCGGGGATCAAGCTGATAGCCATAAGCTTCACAGGCCTGTTCCGCCATTCTGACCCCGCCGCTTATAATGACCCCCCGCCGTAAAGGCGCATCGGTCTGCAAACCAAAAATCACTTCATTGTCTTTGTCAATATAGCCCGGCTGATGCGACGTAATTGTACATACTCTGCCGGTGTCAATATCCAATACCCCCTTGACGGTTTCCTCCTGCAGCAGTTGGCGGCATTTATCCCAAACCAGCCGTGTCCTGACTGTGGGGGGAGCTAAAAAGCCCGCATCCGCCTGATAAGGTTGATAGTTTAACTGGATAAAATTACGCACATCAATGACTTTCTGCCAATCTCCCGCGGTAAATCCCTGCCATGCGCTCGTCATCTTTTCCCCTCCATATGTTCCAGTTTCTGTCAACCCAGACAATTCCTGAACAACAAAAAACCGCCTGAGCATAAAAAAACTGCCCAGGCGGTCGGCTGAATACGATACAGTCCACGTGGTGCTCCACTCATCCGCCAGTTCTGTATCGCTAAATTTTTAATTTCTAACCTGATTATAAATGAACTCCCCCTAAAACGTCAAGCTCAAGATTGGCTGTCAGCTAATTTTTTCTCTACGATCGCTCTCACTGCTTTTTCAAATTTCGGTCGCGGAATCATTACCCGCCGGCCGCAGCCCACACATTTAAGGCCAAAATCAATACCAGTACGCATAATTTCCCAGCGGTCGGAGCCGCAGGGATGAGTTTTTTTCATTTTAACAATGTCGCCAATGTCATAGCGGACAATATTCACTTTTGCAGCCCCCTTAACTATTTTGCCTGACTGTCGGCATTGGTATGCCGTTCTCATCAAATAATATTTTTATCCGGTATCTTAACGCCGCTTCCACCTTTCCCTGTTCTAACGGGACGGTTTTAGCCACAATTTTTGCTACCAGTCCGCCTGGCTGGAATTCGACAACGCCTACCACTTTCGGCTCGTCAATCACCTCTGGCATAGCTGAGCCGACTTGCCGGCAGGCCTCTGCAAACAATTCCAGAACTTTGCTAAGATCCGCTTCATAAGCCACCGGAACAGTAACGGCCGCTACCATATGTCCGCGGGTGTAATTGGTTATTTTGGTAATCAGGCCATGCGGAATAATATGCAATACGCCATTGGCATCCCGGAGCTTCGTCACTCTAAAACCTATTTCCTCGACTGTTCCCGTCATATCGCCGCTGGCAATATAATCGCCAACCGCATACTGATCTTCCAAAATAACAAAAAATCCGGTAATTAAATCCTTAATCAAACTCTGCGCCCCAACGCCAATTGCCAGTCCTAAAATGCCCGCCCCGGCTACAATTGAAGTCGTATCAATGCTAAACTCCTGCAAGACCAGAATAATAGCAATAAAATAAATAACATACCGCATAATGCTTTGCAGCAGAATACTCAGCGTACGGGCGCGCCGTTCGTCAAAATAAAATATTTTGCCCGACGGCCGGGTAACGAACAGTCGGCTGACAACGTCCCGCAAAAACCGCAGTACCAGCGCGGCCGCCGCCAAAATCAGGCAAATTCTCAATGCTTTATTACCGATAAACAATAAAAAATCGGAAGAAAGTATGTCCAACCAAAGCCACCTCCTTTGTCCCGGGCAGCTGTCCCCATTTCCAGCTGTATCACAGGGGTTGTCTTTTCATTATTATACCATGGCCCGGCAAATTGCCGTATGATATTTTTACTGTTGGATTAACCAAATAGGGCCGCACAGCATACAATGATGTAGCAAATGGCAAAGAGGTGGTTGTAAGTGGCTACTCCAATTCTTAATACAATTATCGCCGACGTAAATGCAATCGTTCCCAATCTCACATCACTGGTTAGTTCTTATCGCTTATTGGTCGGTTCAGCCGAGGAAATCAGCCGGATGCCCGGCATCCCTTTTGAAATTTACGAGCGCTCTGTCATCCGGTTTGACCGGGCCGGGACCCTCATTGATATTCTGCTGGAACTCCTCTGCTGCAAAATTACGTTTCTGGCCGAATTCCTTAATGTAACCTGCGCGCCAATCGATATCTTCAGCATGGCTCAGGATCCGATAGAAGAACTTACAGTCGAGCAGCTCATTGAGCTTGAAGTTCTGCGGCGTATTTTAAAAAATTGTTCTCAGGAAACTTCCTGCTTCTGCCCGCCGCCGCCGCTTGATCCAAACTGCGCCTATCCCTGCCCGCCTGAACATCCGGAAGACCTGGAGGTTTCCGACACGGAAGAAGTCTAATCGACCCTGGGCGGCAAAACACCGCAGACGGTTCGATTCTTACGGTACAGGAAGAAAGAATAAAAGGAGGCGCCTTAAAATGCTGTTGCATTTTAAGGCGCCTCCTTTTATTCAACGCTAGTATCTGGCAAACTCTGAAATTGACCTTAAAACAACTGCCGTCTGATATTACGGCTGCCCGGAATCGGACAATGCCCAAAGCCTTCATGATAGTCGCAGGGCTCAATATGAATAATAACATCGCACAAGCCCAGTTCAGCCTTAATTTCAGCCTCCAGCTGATCACAGACTGCGTGAGCCATATCCAAATGCATATTTTTATCTAAAACCAAATGCATATCGACTAACCGGTAACTGCCCGAACGCCGGGTCCGCAATCGATGAAAAGCAATAACGGCACTGTGCCTGGTCAGAATATCGATAATCAGTTTCTCTTCCTCCGGCGGCAAGCTTACATCAGTCAATTGGCGCACACTTTTGATTGTCATGTCATAGCCTGCTTTAAAAACGATGACCGCCACAATAACAGCGATTGCCGGATCAACCCAGGCCCAGCCGGTAACCTTAATGATGACCAAACCGAGTAAAACTCCGGCTGATGTCCAAATATCAGCCTGCAGATGCAGGGCATCGGCCTCTAAGGCCTGGGACTCAGTCTCGTGAGCAACTTTCAGCAAGCGCCCTGAAACCCAGTAATTCACAATAATTGAGACAAGCATTATTACAATGCCATATTCCAAATAAGCCGGCGCCTGTGCTGCATTAAATTTATCAGCGGCTTCATAGATAATCCAGACAGCGGCAACGACAATAAGCAACGCCTCCGCGGCTCCGGACAGATTTTCAAATTTCCCGTGTCCATAAGCATGGTTGCCGTCGGGCGGCTGACCGGATTTCTTAACCGCATAGAACGCCACCACGGAGGCAATTAAATCAACAGCCGAATGGGCCGCCTCCGAAATAATACTCACGGCTCCGGCATAAAACCCAACAATTAATTTTAATAGCACCAGCAAGCTATTGGATATAATTGACAACCTGGCCGTCTGTTGTTTTAATTTCGTTTTTTCTCCAACCAAACACTATCCCTCCCAAAAATTAGATCTGTGTTGGTCCCAGTTACCCCTGTTTAACAACGCAAAAAACCCGCAGAACCCAAGTAGGTCCCGCAGGTTATCTCCAGCTGCTTCATGCCCGGCTGCGCCGCAATTCCGGCCGCCTGTTCCCTATGATATTATATTAACATACCTCCTAAAAGGTGTAAATATACAATAAAGTTTTCAGGCGCACCAAACAACAGCACCTCATGGGCTGCCGATGAACAGCTATGATCCGATTTTAACCACATGACTAACCGGATAGCCTTTAGCCGCTAAACGCTTAAGCAGTTCGTCCAAATCAGCGGCATCGGTTCTGATTACCAGTTCATACCGCCCATCCGGCAGCGTATAGGTTGCCATACTGCCAATATTGACATCCAGTACGGTAAACACGGCGGCAATATCGCTGATAACACCCACTTTGTCGGTGACATCAATCGTCAGCCTGGTTTTACCGCCTGGCAAGCCCATAATATCAACAAAACATTTAAAAATGTCGGTTTCCGTAATCAGTCCCGCAACCTGGCCGCTGTCATCCACCACCGGCAACCCGCCAATACGGTTGTTATACATTACCAGGGCCGCTTCTTCAACAGTGGCCCCCACGCCAATTGTAACCACATTTTTGGTCATAATATCTTTTACCTGCATTTTGGCCAGCAGATAGTTTAATTCAAAAATAGACAGCGTTGTGGCCGGAGACGGCGATACTTCCATTAAATCGCGATCTGTTACAATACCAACAATTTTTTTGTCAGCGACAACCGGCAACCGCCGGAATTTATGAGTACGCATTAATTCGGACGCATCGGCCACCGTAGTAGCCGGAGTTATAGTAACCGGGTCAGGCGTCATTCTGCTAGCTACAAACATTGTTCATCGCTCCTCTCTCGATTGCAGGAATTTTCTTAACTTTATTATACCGCAACAATAAATCGGTTGTCATTATCAATATTGAAAACCGCTTCACAACGCATAACGAGTACGGGCATCACCTAAACCTTTGGCTTATCAGGCAGTCTTTTTCCATCATATTGGCGCAAGAAGGTGTGTCGCAGCGTTTTGCGACACACCTTCTTTATTATCAACCGCCCAGATAGGCTTTGCGCACTTCCTCGCTGGCTGCCAGCTCTTTAGCGCTGCCGGCCAGAGTTATCCGGCCGGTTTCCAGGACATAAGCCTGGTTGGCAATGGAAAGCGCCATATTGGCATTTTGCTCAACAAGTAAAATTGTCGTGCCGGTGGCATTAATATCCTTAATAATTGAAAATATCTCTTTGACCAGCAGCGGCGCGAGTCCCATAGAAGGCTCATCCAGCAGCAGCAGCCGCGGACGGCTCATCAGCGCCCGGCCCATTGCCAGCATTTGCTGCTCGCCGCCGCTTAACGTGCCGGCCAGCTGGGCAACCCGCTCTTTCAAGCGGGGAAACCGTTGAAATACAGTTTCCATATCTTCCTGAATTCCTTTTTTATCAGAACGGACATAAGCGCCAAGCTCCAGATTTTCCAAAACAGTCATATCGGCAAAAACGCGGCGCCCTTCCGGAACCTGTGAAACACCGAGTTTCACAATATTTTGCGCCGGTATTCCGGCAATACTTTTCCCCTCAAAATGGATTGAGCCGTCTTTCGGTTTTAAAAGTCCGGATATTGTTCGTAAAATCGTACTTTTGCCGGCGCCGTTCGCGCCAATTAAAGTCACGATCTGGCCTTGATTTACTTCGAGACTAATTCCCTTAATGGCATGAATGGCTCCATAATAGACATTAATCTTATCAATCTTCAGCATCAGTGCACCTCTTCCCCAAGGTAAGCTTCAATAACCCGTGGATTATTTTTTATCTCCTGTGGTGTACCCTGGGCAATAATACTGCCATACTCCAACACATAAATGCGTTCACAGACGCCCATTACCAGGCTCATATCATGCTCAATCAGCAGAATTGTCAAATCAAACTCCTGGCGGATCCATCTGATCATATTCATCAGTTCCTGGGTTTCCTGCGGATTCATGCCGGCAGCCGGTTCATCCAGCAGCAGCAGCTTCGGCTGAGCAGCCAAAGCCCTGGCGATTTCCAGCCGGCGTTGTTCGCCATACGGCAGGTTTTTGGCAATCTCATCCTTCTTATCGGTTAATTTGAAAACATCCAAAAATTTAATTGCCTTTTGTTCGATCTCATCTTCCTCGCTATGATACCGGCCAATTCTCAGGACAGATTCCAGCAGGCCATACTTAACATGCAAATGATAGGCAATTTTAACATTGTCCAGCACGCTAAGCTCGGAAAATAGCCGAATATTCTGGAAGGTCCGGGCAACGCCGCGTTGCGTAATTTGAAAAGGCTTCAGCCCGACCAGGCTTTTACCGTCAAACATAATATCGCCGGTAGTCGGTTCATATACGCCGGTCAATAAATTAAACGCTGTTGTTTTACCGGCGCCATTAGGTCCAATAAGGCCGACAAGCTCGCCCTTATTGATCTCAACGTCAAAACTGGATACCGCTTTAAGACCGCCAAATACCTTCGACAGATGCGTAGCTTTAAGCAGCGTCATGTTTGGCACCTCCCTTGGAACGACTAAACATTTTCAGGCTAAGTTCTTTATTGCCAAACAAGCCTTGCGGGCGATAGATCATCAAAATAATCAGCACCAGCGAATAAATAATCATCCGGAATTCCGGATAGCTTGCCAGAGCCGCAGAAACGAAAGTCAGTAAAACAGCCGCCGTGATTGAGCCGGTAATGCTACCCAGCCCGCCCAGTACCACCATGGTTAAAATGTCAAAAGACCGCATAAACGTAAACGAAGCCGGATGCGCGATATAGAAGTAATGAGAAAAAAGCGCGCCTGCGACACCGGCAAAGGAAGCTCCGATGGTAAACGCCAGAACCTTATAGCGGGTCGTATCAATCCCCATAGCCTCAGCCGCAATTTCATTCTCGCGAACAGAGATACAGGCCCGGCCATGGGAGGAATTAATCAGGTTTTTAATAAAGTAGACAGTAAAAACCGCCAGGAAGAATACCCACATAAAATTTGTATAGCGGGGAATGCCCATAAAGCCGGACGCACCGCCGACATAAGGAATATTCAGAATGGTTATCCGGATAATTTCGCCTAAACCCAAAGTGGCAATTGCCAGATAGTCGCCCTTCAGGCGCAGCGTTGGCAGACCAATAAGAAAGCCCAGCAGCCCCGCTCCAGCAGCCCCGCCGAGAATTGCTACGGCAAACGGCAGTTGCAGCTTAACGGTCATCACCGCGCTCAAATAGGCCCCGACCGCCATAAAACCGGCGTGACCGATGGAAAACTGGCCGGTGAAACCGTTAATCAGGTTGAGGCTGGTTGCCAGAATTATATTAATCCCAATAAGTACCATATTAAGCTGCCAGAAAGAACCGATGACATCGAATTCCATTAGCGTCTGAAGCACTGCAAATACTGCCACGCAAACCAGCAGCGACAGCAAGTCTGTCTTGGTTTTTGCTCTCATCACTGTCACCTACACTTTCTCGCGCACGTTCTTGCCAAAAAGACCGGAAGGCTTGAACAGCAAAATAATAATCAAAATGGCAAAGGCTGCGGCATCCCGGAACGTGGAAGAAATAAATCCACTCACCAAAGCTTCAATTACCCCCAGGATAACGCCTCCCGCCATCGCCCCGGGGATAACGCCGATCCCGCCCAGAACTGCGGCGACAAAAGCCTTCAGGCCGGGCATAATTCCCATCAGGGGATCAATCGAATTATAGTAAATGCCGACCAGTACGCCCGCGGCAGCGGCTAAAGCCGAGCCAACGCCAAAGGTAAAGGAAATTACCCGGTTAACGTCAATTCCCATCAACCGGGCCGCATCAGCATCAAAGGAAACTGCCCGCATTGCTTTGCCGGTTTTGGTTCGATTGATTACATAGGTTAGTACCAACATTAAAATAACGGCAACCGCCAGGATGACGATTTGTTGATTGTTGACAATAAATCCGCCAATATTATAGGTCTGAGCCTCAAATACCGCCGGAAAAGTCCGCGGCTGCGGCGAAACCAGCCACATACCGCCATACTCCAAAAACAGCGATACCCCGATTGCGGTAATTAACACCGCAATTCTAGGCGCATTACGCAGCGGCCGGTAGGCGAATCTTTCAATAATCATGCCGGCAATTGCAGCGCCGGCCATTGCGGTAATCAGCGCAGGTATAAATGGCATTTTAAAAACCGATGTGGCAAAAAAGCCAAGATAAGCGCCAAGCATGTAAATATCGCCGTGGGCAAAGTTAATTAATTTAATGATTCCGTATACCATCGTATAACCCAGGGCAATCAATGCGTAAATACTGCCAAGCGACAGACCGTTAATCAACTGCTGAATTAACTGATGCAAAAATGATGAAAAATCCATTCTCCCTCTTCCCTCCGTTTGTTTCTCTAACACTACCTGCAATCAAATAGGTGTCGCTAATCAGGTTATACGCAGGCAATAACCAACCGTATAGCCGAACAACATTTGCTGTAAATAAATAGAGACCCTTAGCCAATGCTATGTTAACTGGCGCCAGGTCTCCAAAACTACAGCTATTCTCTGAACCTCACTGTTCATAGTTTTTCTATTATGTGTTATTATAACGGCGTTGTCCTTGCCTGTCAATATAATTTGACAATAACAGCGGATTTTGTCCGGCCTATGCACACATAGTCCTAATGCCAGTAAACCTCTTATGGATTAATTTTTTCTTTAAAGGTTTGCTTGCCGTCTTTCATTTCAATAATTACGGCGCTCTTCACAGCATCATGCGTTTCATTCAGGGTAATTACCCCTGAGACTGCCGCATAATTCTTAGTCTTAGCCAACTCGTCCTTAATTTTAACCGGATCGGCACTATTGGCGCGTTTCATTGCCTCCATCACCATCATTGCGGCATCGTAGGCCAAAGCGGCAAAGGCATCCGGAGTCTGGCCGTATTCCTTTTTATAAGATTCAACGAAAGTTGCAATCGCCGGGCTGTTATCGTCCGGAGAATAATGGTTCGCAAAAAAGGTGTTGTTCAAAGCCGCTGCCCCGGCAATTTCCGGCAATTTGGCTGAATCCCAGCCGTCCCCGCCTAAAATAGGCACAGTCAAGCCCATCTCGCGGGCCTGCTTGATCACCATACCGACTTCCTGATAATAGCCGGGAACAAATACAACATCGGGCTGATTGGCCTTAATCTTGGTCAGGGTTGCTTTAAAATCGGTGTCCTTGGCCAAATAGGCTTCTTCGGCCACAATTGTACCGCCGTTTTTAAGGAAAGTTTCCTTAAAAAACTGGCCTAGGCCTTTGGCATAATCGCTGGAGTTTTCAATATATAATGCCGCTGTTTTAGCGTGTAAAGACGTATTGGCAAAATTGGCCATTACCGCCCCTTGAAAAGGATCAATAAACGCTGCCCGGAACAAGTATTCGCGCACCTTGCCGCTATCCGGATCGACAGTTACCTTAGGATTGGATGCGGTTGGGCTGATCGCTAATACCTTATTGTCGATATTTACCTGTGAACCGGCAATAACACTGGAGGAAGCAATCGGAGCTATAACAGCGACAACCTTATCCTGCGTGATTAGTTTCTGCATGGCATTGGCAGCCTCGGCAGCTTCACTTTTATTATCGGCAATCACCAGGGTTAGCTGCTTACCCAACAAACCGCCCTTGGCGTTAACTTCCTTTATCGCCAGTTTAGTGCCATTTGCAGCCGACTGGCCAAAAGTGGCATTGTTGCCGGTCATTTCCAGGTTGGCTCCCAGTTTGATTACATCTTCCTGCTGGCCGGCGCATCCTGTAAGCAGCACTGCCGCTAAAGCAATTGCACATAGGATGCATAGTGTTCTCTGCATTTTCCCAGTGAACATTGTTTCCCCTCCCGTTTCTTAAAATACCTGTACAATGTGATCGGACATATTGCATCAGTGTCCTCCTCAAAAGAACACGTGTGTACGTACATTTGTTATTATAGGTAGGTTTGTTTACTCTGTCAATACATTTGCGGAGTTTTATTTAGATGTATTCAATATTTTGTAGTTTATAATTATGCAAAAAAGCGTAAGTGTCCTTCAGATAAATACGTTTGCTAAAAAAGATCGGAATAAGCTAAAGCTCATTCCGATCAACACCTAAACGATCTGCTGTATTTCAGGGATTAATTTTTTCCTTAAAAGATTCCTCTCCATTTTGCCGTTGCAAAATAAAGGCTGTTTTTATTGGATTGTGATTGGCATCCAACGACAGTACGCCAGTACTCGCCTGGAAATTCTGAGTCTGTTCAAGCGCATCTCTGATCTTTTGCGGCTCAGCAGTTTCCGCCCGCTTGAGGGCATCGATGATCATCAAGCCGCTGTCATAGCCCAAAGCTGCAAAGACATTGGGCTCTTTGCCATACTCGGCCTGGTAAGCCTTAACAAAATTAACCGCACTGGCATCTTTATCCTGAACAGAAAAATGATTGCTGTAATAGCTATTGTTTAGTGCATCGGCGCCGGCAATTTCCACCAGTTTGCCATCCGTCCAGCCGTCAGTACCCAATAAAGGGACTGCAATCCCTAATTCACGGGCTTGTTTGACGATTTTTCCAACCTCTTCATAATAACCCGGGATAAATATTGTGTCCGGATTTACAGCCTTAAGCTTGGTTAACGCCGCTCTAAAATCACTGTCCTTCTGCAAATAAGCCTCTCTGGCGATTACCTGGCCGCCATTTTGGGTAAATACTTTTTCGAACACTTCCGCCAGGCTCTTGGAATAATCGGAACTGTTGTCAACAAAGATCGCCGCAGTTTTCGTCTTCAGCGAGTCTGCCGCAAAGGTTGCCATAACCGTCCCCTGAAACGAATCGGTAAAGCATGCCCGGAAGCTATAAGGCTTTACTTTACCGCTGTCATCAACGGTAACTTTTGCATTCGTGGCACTGGGCGTTACCGCCGGTATTTTATTATCCTGGGCAACCTGATACGCCGCAATAAAATTCGAACTGGTTACCGGACCGAATAGGGCAACAACCTTATCCTGGGTGATCAATTTTGTCGTTGCATTGGCCGCTTCCGATGCTTCCGACTTATTATCCGCCACAACTAAAGTAATTTGCTTTCCATTTACACCGCCGGCGGCGTTGGCTTCTTTAATAGCCAGCTGGAACCCGCTTAATGCCTGCTGGCCGTAGTTAGCAACATTGCCTGTCAATTCGACATTTGCGCCAATTTTAATTTCGTTAGAGTCCGACGTTGTTTTACCGCAGCCTACAATCAAAACACTCAACGCCAGCATAGTAACCAAAAAAACCCTGACCCACTTCTTAGACATTTTTTCTCCCCCTTAAAATAAGAACTATTTCCCAGAAGAAATTTACAAAGTTACAATTAAATCGCTTGCCGTATGTACTTTTCATCTTCTAATGTTTATCCATAGAACACATTATAGATACAACCTGTAACATTGTCAACTACTTTCCCCAATTATCAATATATTTAAATCCCGGCGGATTATGCTCAATCCGCCCAGCCAACTGCCGGCGGCCTGCACCGGTCAGAGCAAAACGGGACTGCCGCAATAAGAATGCCCGCAAGCAATCCAAAGACGGCAATCGGCGTAGCCGGAAGCCGTCTTCAAACAGGGGGCCAGGTCCCCTGTTTGCAAAAGCAAACAAGGACCTGGCCCCCTGTTTTCTCGCTGTTCAAGAAGGCATGCCGCAGTAATTTTTCTAAAAAAGTTTTGCGACACCCGTTCTTTAATTTGGCTTGATTTTAACTCTGATGATAAGTCCGGTACATATTCACCGGTTCATTGTTGGCGTACATTGACCAAATACCGCACGGACAAATCCCGGCGCAAATACCGCAGCCAATGCATTTGTCGGCGTCGGAGGAATATTCGAAACTTCCATCAGCCAGCAGCCGGCGGGAAATCGCCCGTTCCGGGCAGGATTTGTAGCACATATGACAGTCACGGCAAGTACCGCAGCTTATGCAGCGGTTATAATCCTCAGTTGCGGCCGGCAGCTCACAGCTGTGACACTTTTTAAAATAAGCCGTACTCAGTCTCCCGGCTGGCAATTTACTTTTGGGGTTCGCCTGATGTTCAACACCGGCAAGATAGGCGTCAGCAGCCAAAGCCGCATCCCTGCCGGCCCCGATCGCATCCACCAGCCGGCCGGGTTTAATGGTATCGCCGGCGGTAAAAACGCCTTCATGAATCATATAATTCTTTACCGGAACCAAATGCCCCCGTTCAATCGCTGTACCGTCAGGCAAAAAGTCCAGCTCAGGCGATTCGCCAATCGAAATGATAATCGTATCAGCCGGAATAAGATCGCCCTTTTGCGTAATAATTCCCTCACTGGTGATTTCCTTAGTTAAAACCGGCCATAACAGTACTCCGCCCATTTCCTCAACATGCGCAATCTCATGGGCAAAAGCCGCCGGACGCTGCACATCAATACACGTTACCTGCTCCGCTCCCATTTGATAAGCGCCGACAGCGGCATCCATACCGGAATTGCCACAGCCAATAATAACCACTCTGCGTCCTACCGCCGGCTGTTCGCCGCGATTTACCGCCTTAAGAAACTCCAGGCCTTTGGTAAGGCGCTCATGTCCGGGCCAGGGAATAACCCGCGGCTGATGGCCGCCGGTTGTAACCACTACAGCATCGTGTGCGGCTTTAATCTCAGCAAATGTATCGGTTGTAACTTTATAATTGGTGATCATTTCCACGCCCATATCGGCGATCCGCTGAATTTCCCGCGTCAGCGTTTCCTGCGGCAGACGCGACCGCGGAATCACCTGCTCCATTTTCCCGCCCATTTTACGGTCAGCCTCAAATACCGTTACCGCGTGCCCTTTACGGGCCAATTGCCAGGCTGCGGTCAGCCCGGCGGCTCCGCCGCCAATTACTGCAACCTTTTTGCCGGTTTTGGCAGCAGCCGGCGCTAAGGTAACCGCAGCCGAATGACGGCCCAATAAGCCAATTTGCGCTGATATGTCAATATTCTTGCGGCTGCACTCATCCATACACAGGTTAGGACACACCGCTCCACATACTGAGCCGGGAAAAGGCGTATATTCCAATACCAGCTTATACGCCTCATCAATCTTACCTTCCCGCAGCAGATTGAAGCGCTGCTGGGATGGGATCGACGCCGTACAATTAAATTCACAAGGAGCGGCGTAACGGGCGTTTTCCCAAACCGGTACGCGCTGACGGTAAAGTCCGGTATTCACCAGACCGATTACGGCGAAATCATCGGTACAGACATCATTAAAGATTCCGCCGGGCACCCACTGTTCATTGCGGAAAGAATAAAGATCGGAATTGGCTTTTTTCGGACGTTCTTCATAAGTCAGGGCCACAGCTTTTTGCCAGTCCTGCCATTCACTTAATTCCGCTTGTAATTCGGGCCGGCCAACCGCAGTCAAAAAGTCGCCCATCTTGCTCTCAAGATAAGCAATATCTTTACTGTTTAACGGCGTAATCTTTACATCCTTCTTGGATAAGCCGCCGGCTTTACCGCGAAAATACAGAGTACCGCCAACCATGCCGACACACGAGCGATCTCCCAGCACCGAATCAAACGCTTCGCTGTCATACCCGCAAACCACGCCAATACCGCCGCCCATAAACTCAAAGGAAAAACTGCCGACATTCTTTAATACCCACATCTCCGGAGCGGGGTATAGCGGGTCATGCTTCATCAACGACCCGGAGCGGGTTCCGGCTCTCCCGCCAATATAAATGGTTCCGGCCGCAGCACAATGTCCGGCCGTATCGCCGGCGTCGCCGGTGACAATAATCCGGCCGCCGGCATTGAGCCAGCCGACATCGGCCGAAGCCGAACCTTCAACAATAATTTCGGTATTATCCAGGCACATTGACCCGACACGCTGGCCGGCATTGGTTACCCGGAATTTTAAGGGCTTGCCTTCCGGATGCCAGAGCGGCCCTCCAATATCATGCTGACCGGAAGCTTCAATAAAAAACTCCGTTTCGCCACTGCCCAACGCCTCGTTAATTGCCATCAGCAAATCCTGCGTTGACATCCGCTCATTATGTTGAATGGTATTTATTTTAAACACAAGCTTCCCTCCTAACACACATATTGAATTCCCAGTTTATTGGACACAGCGTAATCGGTTGTTACCAGGGCGTCGGAACGTCCTACCGGCAAGGAACTGTTGCCAATCGGCGCCATTAGCTTGCGCAATTCACTGTCAAGCGCCAGCATGTAGTCAACGATATTTTGCGCGCCTTTATCAATATCCAGCCGTTTTACCAGCCGCGGATCTTGTGTGCAGATACCGGTCGGGCATTTCCCTGTCGAGCAGGAATTGCAACGGCCGCGCTCATTGCCGACGCATCCCAATAGTTGAATGAGAATTTTGCCAATAAATACGCCGTTGGCGCCCAGGCAAATCATTTTAAAGGCATCAGCAGCGGCATTGCCGGTTAAACCGATCCCGCCGCCGGCCCACAGCGGAATTTGCCCCTGGCGGCCTTGCTTAACGGCCGCGAGATAACATTCGCGCATTTTCGATACCACCGGATGGCCGGTATGATCAAGCGATACTTCATTGGCTGCGCCGGTACCGCCTTGAATGCCGTCAATGAAAAACCCGCCGCAAATCCGGTACGGATCACGCAGCAAATTATTATAAACCGATACCGAGGTAGCCGAAGCGGCGCACTTGATTGCTACCGGCACTCTAAACCCAAACGCGGCATTTAACGATAAATGCATTTTCTGCACCGATTCTTCGATAGAGTACAGTCCCTGATGATTGGGCGGGGAATTCAGATCAGCCTTGGGAACGCCGCGAATAGCCTGAACATGTTCGGCTACTTTTGCCGCCGGCAGCAATCCGCCGTCGCCCGGTTTAGCCCCCTGGCCAATTTTGATTAAAATGCCGGCCGGATCTACTTTCATCCGGGGCATAGCTTTAATAATCCTGTTCCAGCCAAAATGGCCGGAAGCAATTTGCAAAATCATATATTTTAATTGTTCGGATTCCATAAGCTTGACCGGCATACCGCCTTCACCCGAACTCATTCTGACCGGCAGGTTGTGTTTTTCATTAAGGTAAGCTGTGGCCAGCGCAACCGCTTCCCAGGCCCGTGTCGACAGCGCTCCAATGGACATATCGCTGAAAATGACCGGATAAATCCAATGCACCGGCGGAGTTTTAGCAGTTATTTTAAGCTCACCGCCATCAGCGGCAAGAGGCAGCTCCTGCGGCAGCAGCACCCGGCCAAAAGGCGCCAGAATATCAAAGGTGTGGCGCTCGGAATCCAGCGATGGGTCAGTCATCTGCGAAATGCGGCCAATAATTACATTATCAAGCGTCCGCTGGGCATTAAGATTGGTACGCCCGCCGCGCTTTAACGGCGACCCGCCGCTGCGGGCCAGTAGATTGTGCCTGGTGTCTTCATTGCGGACCGGCCGGATGGCTTTATTGGGACATATTTTCTCACACATCCCGCAGCCTACGCAGGCATTGGCGATAGCCGCCTTTTGCCGGATTACCGGTACGGCCCGGTGCTGTTCCACCGGCTCAGGCTGACTGCCGGTGGATATAGTAACCGAACGCCGCTCCATAACCGCCTCAATCGCGTTGAAGGTACAGGCGGCGACACAGCTGCCGCACATGGTACAGCGGTCATAATGATATTGAATTTTAAAATTAAGATCATTGACGGTGATATCCTGGGACCTTATTGCTTCCATCTCTGCACCTCCATATCATTCGTAATCACAACTACTTCGCGCTCATTTGGATAGATATCCAGCGCCTGATCCCGGTCAGGCAGAATGACATTTAAGCCGCAGACTTCAGAGGCGATTGCAATGGTTGTATCATCGCCGCCCACAACCACCGGCCGCAGCTTTTTAGAGTCACAGCAAGTCATCATATGACTGTTGGGCATTAATGCAATCACTGTGTTCGGACCATTGATCTCTAAATGGCCCAGGGACTGACGAATGGTTTTTAACACTTCTTTATCCGGCCGCTGTTCAATTTCATCAAACGGCAACGGTGTAATGACATGTTTATAATACTTAATTGGCCATTTTAGTTGGTTCAGTACATAGTGTAACGTATATAAGAAATTCTGCGAATCCGATTCAAACCCGATATAACCCCGGTGCAGCGATTTTTGATATTCCTTGTTTTTGGTATAAAACGTATTCTCGCCATTGGCGCATAAAGTATAGCCCTGAAGAAAAAACGGGTGGGCGGCATAGCGTACAATATCATAATTAGTGTTCTGACGGCATTGTACAACAACATTTCTCGCCATTAGATCGCCGTTCTCATCCCACAGCTTAAAATAGGTGGCGATATCGCGCGGGTCGCCAATTTCCTTTAGCGTTAATACATCCGGCCAGAACGAATAAACATAACCCTGATCATCTTTTTCCAGCAGCTCGCGCAATGCCAGACGTGTATCCATAAGCAAGTTTTCCTTTAGCTCCGGGGAAGCATCTCGATAGTGTTCAGGATAATCATAATTGCGGAAAATATAATACGGCATGGCTTTAATATCCAGTCCCGGCTGCTTGCTGCCTTTAGGAATCCATTCGTTTATCTGAACAAAGTTATGGGTTTCCATATAATCTTCAACTAAATTCGCTCCATATTGCGTACAGGCTAAGGATAATAACGGCTTATCCTTATAAGCCCCAAATACCCCGGCTAAATCCTGCATCACCATCGCAAAGCCTGAATTGTCATGCCCCTCCTGCTGAGGGAGCATGAGATGCAATGCCTTGGAAGGATGAAACGGAATTTTACTTTTAATGGCCCCTATTCTGCACATCTTTTCTCCACCTCATATCCACAAAATAATCTTTAAAAAACAAAAAACCCGGCGTAAGTACCGGAACCCTCCAGGAACTTCCGCAAGGCATCAGGCCTACGGGTTGTGCGTGCTACACTGCACAAGCAACTGCTTACGCCGCTTTATCGGCTGATTCGTAACTCCAGTTGCTTCCCTAGTTGTCTTCCATTAGCATTGCTAAGGTAGGCTCCATAATTGGAATACATTTGTACACCTATAAAGAACTGATTGATAATGTACCTTTATTATAAGAACGAAAAGTTATACTGTCAATATGCATATTAAAAATTAATTTTTTCTGAAAACTGCCTGATTTTGCAGTGTATATGCCATATTTGAATTTCTCCTTCTGAATATTTATGCACATGTAGACCATTAAAGGAATTAATAAATTCTAAAGTAAGTGTTAAGTTATTGCTGACTATGGCCTAATTCTCTGGTATCCGGACTACAAAATAATACCTTAGACCACACAATGATGTATTGCATTGTTTTTCGGTATACATACATAACATGGAGAACGTTTCCCTGCGCAGAGCAGAATTTTCACTAAAAAAAAATTATGCAGCCATCAACCAATGGGCTTAATAATTCCATTATTCTCCTGTTTATTGCCGCAATTTGTATAAAAGAAATGCTTCTTACACATAATGGTAGTATGCAGATAACAATAACAGGAGTTTACCTATGCTGGATAATATAATGAAATTAAAAAAACCCGAGCTAAAGTTTTCCGTTCACAATCCGCAGGCCATCTACGATATTGCCGCTAATGTCCGCCAGCTGGTAGCTGACGCCCGGGCCGGCAATCAGGAAATTGTTATTTTATGTATCGGCACGGATCGTTCCACAGGCGATTCTCTGGGTCCGCTGACCGGCAGTAAATTACATTCGCTGAGTTTCAGTTCCAATGTTTACGGCACACTGGATGATCCTGTTCATGCCACAAACCTTGCCGCTAAGCTCCAGCACATAGGTGCAAGCTATCATCAGCCTTATATTATTGCGATTGATGCCTGTCTGGGGCGTCTTGAGAGCGTAGGCTGCGTATCGCTAGGCCGTGGCCCGGTTAAACCGGGAGCCGCCGTAAATAAAGATCTACCGGCTGTGGGAGATGCCTATATTACCGGAATTGTCAATGTTGGCGGATTTATGGAACATCTGGTGCTGCAAAGCACCAGGCTGAATTTGGTAATGAAGATGGCCGATACCATTGCCGCCGGCTTATCCTTCGCCCTCAAAGCCCCCCGTTAACGCTATTGTGCGTTAGTAGAGTGTCAACCCGCTCCTGTAAATACCGCAAATAAATCAGGCCGGTTTACCGTGAACAAAGGGGAGTGCGTTACCTGCTTTTGCAGGTAACGCACTCCCCTTTCGAATGCCGCCGGCGTTCCGGCGGCCGGTACGCCGGAACAATATATCCCGGAGGATAAACATTTATAGGCGTTCCAACTCTTCTAAAATTTCATCCGTACTCTTTCCTGACGCATTAATGATTGGTACATGAACCATAATGTCCTTCATATTCATTACATTATGATCAACGCCGCTAACTACAATTGCATCAACAGCCTCGACATTGCTGTTTTCCAGAGCTACAATATCATAACCTTCCGTTTCCAGCAAATCGGCCAGCTGCGCTAAATTTTTTTCAATTGCAATAATTCCCTGCATGAAAAGCAAGCCACCTCCTTAGCGCTAGTAACGTTCATCACCTAAAAGCATGGATAATCCTGCAAATTTTTGCGGATGTTTTAAGTGACACACGGTAGTAGCTTTACCAAAGTAAGTCTAATTATTACAATGCCCGGAAAACAGTTAAAAACATAGCAACAACCGGCAGTTCAAAGCTGAACTGCCGGTTGTTGCTGGAAACAAGTTGTTAAACCGACACGATTTCATCTTGATAAGAAGCGCTGTTGCCACCATCAGCCATATCGCTGGCTCCTTTAAAAACGGCGCCTTCGCCGACAATCAGCACATTGGCCTTGATATCGCCGTACAATCTGCCGCTCGCCATCAGTTCCAGGCAGCCTGTGGCCTGAATATTGCCTTTCATCAGACCGGATATCATTACATTCCGCGCATTAATCCGGGCTGAAACACTGCCGCTCTCCCCAATGATAATATCATGCTCGGAATCAATATCTCCCTCAAAGTCTCCGTCAATTCTAATTGTCCCCTTGGCTTTTAATGCGCCTTTTAACTGCGTATCCTTACCAACAATGGTTTCTATCTCACCATTGGGTGCGAGTTTCGCTTTTTTACTGCCAAACATCATTCACTCTACCTTTCGTATTGGAGTACAGCTGTTTTATGATAAATCAGCATTACAAAAAGTCGGCCGGGTCGACAGCATTGCCATTTACCTGCACCTCGTAATGAACGTGTGGACCTGTACTATAACCAGTACTGCCCATGTAGGCAATAATTTCGCCTTTTTTTACGGTAGCGCCCGCACTAACCAGATTTTCCGAATTATGACCATAAATGGTTACAATTCCGTTACCATGATCGATCTTTACCATTTTACCATATCCGCCGTTCCAGCCGCTCTCGACAACCTGTCCATCCGCGGCCGCAGCAATTGGCGTACCATAACTGTTGGCGATATCAATGCCGGGATGCCAGTCCCGTCCCCAGCCAATCGGAGCATCCCGCCAGCCAAAACGGGAGGTAACTTCTCCTTGGGCCGGCAGGATTGACGGTGTAACAGCCCTTTGGGCCTGGATAGCCGCCAATTCATCGTGCAAATGCTCCAAGCCCTGTTCCCGGACTTTGGCGGCAGTTTTTAATTGCCGTACCAGTTCAGCAAGATTGTCTGCATTCGGTTTGACCTGAGGCCCGCCCTGACCTTGATGATTTGGCGCTGTTCTGACCACCCCCGAGCGGGAAGCTATGCCAGTCTGGTCACTTCTTACCATACTGCGCAAATCAGACTCCAGTTTATTTAAGCGCTCCAATTCGCCCTGCAAGTCAGCCGTTTCCTCAGCAAGCTGCTCTAACTTGGCTTGCTGATCACTGCTTGTCCTGCGGTATTGTTCCAGTTCAACCCGGTCAGCCTGAGCCACCTTTAACTGATAACTATAATTAATATATGTTCCGCCCCCAAAAAGAGCCAGCACACATAGGGCCACGATCCCCGATTTAACCGCCCTGGCGCGGACGCTAAAACTGCGCACCAGATTTCCCTGATGCGGTACGATCATAATAGTATACTCTTGCTTGTCAGTCTTTTGTTTCCGATCGAGCAACCCAAACCCTCCCCGGGTAAATTACCGCTTTTCCATAGGTGTTAAATTCTTCCTGGATTTACAAAAATCCTGCCTAAATGTCAAATTTTTTCGCACAGGCTTTTCCTAAAGCCTGCTTTTCTTCTTCTGTTAGAAAATAAACAGACTGGCCGCCAAGCACTGGTTTACCATAAGACCGCGATTCACTGCGCCCGAATATGCTTGATATCACCACACCGTCATTATTGCCGTCCAGTAAGGCCACTGCAAAGCTCAAATCACTGCCGGTATCTTCAAAGGCATTAAAACGTACCACACCCAGTTTTTGAATGCAAAACGCAGACCTCCGGTCCAGCCTTTTATATTCCGCCGACAAATGGTCGACCTTATCCAACACCTGATGTACTTCATCAATATGAGCCATGAGCAGCTGCTCGAGATTTGTCCCCTCCATTCCCCGCATCATTTTCCGATACCGTTTGTTCATTTTTGCCAACTTAATATTAATATTAATAAATACAATTAGGGCAGCTAGGATTAAAACTGTCATACCAAGCAGTATATAATGTACATTTTTTAAAATAAATGCTGTCAAGAACGTATCGTCAGCAATAAAGCCCATTTATCATCATACCCTTCGATTTAGGTTAATTATAACGGCCACAGGGCGGTTATTATTGCGGCTGCCGGTATGGCGGGCAAAAGATTGGCGACTTTTATTTTTTTTATCTCCAGCATCAGGATACTAATGCCGATAATTAAAATTCCGCCAACTGCACTTAGCTCAGTAATGATATCTGCAGAAAGTACTGCGCCAAACATACCGGCCAACAGGGTTATACTTCCCTGATATAAGATAACGGCCACGCTGGATAATGCGACGCCAATACCCAGCGCTGATGCAAAAACAACAGCAGAGATGCCGTCAAGCATTGATTTGGCGTATAAAGTAGCGGCATCACCGGTTAAGCCATCCTGGATAGAACCGACCACCGCCATCGCACCTACACAATACACCAGGCTGGCCGTCACAAAGCCTTCGCCGACATTTCCATACTGACCGCCTAATTTTCTGGTAAGCCAATTGCCAAAACGCGCCAGCCTGCCATCTATATCAAGCATTTCACCCAAAACTGCGCCTACCGTCAAACTCAGAATGACAATCAGAATATTGTTGGTTTTCAGCGCCATTTGCAGGCCAATTATACCGATCGGCAGCGCCAGTCCCTGCATTATGCTCTGCTGATAACGCCCCGGCAACCCGCGTTTTAGCAATAGGCCGGCAGCCGACCCGACTAGAATGGCTCCCGCGTTTACTAAAGTTCCCTTCATTTACATCCCTCTCTCCAGTTTAGGCCGCCTGTAATGCTGCAGCCCAGTCCCGCCAATACGCAAACCATGCTTGTACAGGCATACCGGCACTCATTGTGCAGAATTCAATTATATTATGTAAACATCAATATCCTTAGCGGCAAAATAGTTATGTAGATAATAACAAACAACCCTCTATTCACCCTTCCTCAAAGATCATTTGAGCAAGCGGGAACGGTTTTAGGGCCCGCTGTAAAATGCCATGAACATGAGCAATTAAAATACCGTAGTTTACAATTGGCACTCGCTTTTCCCGGGCTTCAGATAAACGGTATAGCATCTCGCGGCGATTCAGCATACAGGCGCCGCAGTGAACAATCAATTGATAATCTGTCAGCGCGGTGGGGAACGATCCTCCTGATACCCACTCAAAATTAAGCTCGCCGCCAACCATTTGACGCAGCCACCGCGGAATTTTCACCTTGCCGATGTCATCAGCCTGACGGTGATGCGTACAGCCTTCGGCAATGAGTACCCTGTCGCCGGGCTGAAGGCGGTCAATTGCTTTAGCTCCTGCCACCAACGTCGCCAAATCGCCTTTGTGGCGGGCAAATAGAATGGAAAAAGAAGTCAGCAGAACCTCGTCCGGGGTATCAGCAGCCACCTTTAAAAACTCCTGCGAGTCGGTTACCACCATTTTGGGCAAACTACGCATATTAGACAGCGCTTCTCTTAGCTCCCTTTCTTTGACTACGATACAATAGGAATCATGATCCAGTATGTCTCTTATTGTCTGAACTTGCGGCAATATCAAACGCCCTTTGGGAGCAGCCAAATCAATTGGCACGACCAGGACCACCGTATCGCCGGGATTTAACAAATCGCCGATCACCGGGATATTATCCCAGTTCTCCGGCGCCTGCTTAATGATTTGCCGCTTTAATTCCTCCATACCGCTGCCGGTTTTTGCACTAATCGCCAGTACCGGCAGCTTGACCTCAACGCTCAGTCCAGCCAAAATCTGCTCATCGATGGATGCTACATCCATTTTATTCATTACTACAATTGCCGGAATGGCTTTTTTTCTTATCAGTTCTATCATTTCCCAGTCAAACTCACTTATACCGCTGCCGGCATCAATCACTACGACTGCCAAATCGGCCTTATTTAACACTTGCATGGTCCGTTCTATACGCAGAGCTCCCAACTGACCTGCGTCGTCAATTCCAGCGGTATCAATGATGACGACCGGACCAATTGGTAAAATCTCCATCGTTTTATACACAGGATCAGTGGTTGTACCGGGTATATTGGAAACCAAGGCAATTTCCTGATTGGTCAGGCGATTAATCAAACTGGACTTGCCGGCATTACGCCGGCCAAAAATAGCTATATGCAGACGATTTCCCTTAGGCGTATCTTGCACCAAAGTCCCTCCTAGCCACTAAAATATCCCTCCTTGCATCAGGTCTCCGGCCCAGATCCGCAACCGGAACTGGGTCCTAAAACCTTGCGCTGAGGGACATATCATCTTTTAAAAAATCCGGGCTTAGTTAATGCCTGCGGATTAACGATTGCCGCTAACTTTTCATCTGAAAGAAGCTGCAGGTTCCGGACCGTTTGAACAACGGACTGACCGCTTTGCACAGCCGTTCGCGCCACTTTTGTAGCCTGATCATAACCAATATAGGGAACTAAGGCTGTAACTGTCGCCAAACTGTTGTCCAGAGCATTCTGACAAACGGCAATATTTGCGCTGATCCCAGCAATACATTTTTCATTAAAAACTTTAACGCCGTTGGTAAGAATTTCAATACTTGTCAGCAAATGATGCGCAATCAACGGTAAAAAAGCATTTAATTCCAACTGGCCGGATTGAGCTGCCATGGTAATAGCGCCGTCAGAAGCCATTACATGAAAACAAATCTGATTTATTGCCTCAGGAATAATCGGATTGACCTTACCCGGCATAATAGAAGAACCGGCCTGCCGTTCAGGCAGATTCAATTCATTAAAACCGGCGAAAGGTCCGGATGACAAGAGTCTTAAATCATGCGCTATTTTAGCTAAATTAACTGCCAGAGCTTTCAACAAGCCTGATACCTCGACATACACATCGGCATTTTGCGTTGCGTCAATCATGTTTTCAGCCCTGGCTAAGCCAATATTGGCATGGCGTTTCACCCGTTCGTTAACCATAAATATATATTTTGCCGGAGCGTTTATGCCGGTGCCAATGGCAGTTCCACCTAAATTAACCTGCCTCAGCCGTTCCTCTACCTTGTATAAGCGCCATCTGTCCCTGGCGATCGCCTGGGCATAAGCGCTAAATTCCTGCCCAAGGGTGACAGGAACTGCATCCTGAAGTTGCGTACGGCCTACTTTCAACACGTCGGCAAATTCCGCTTCCTTATCTTGCAAGGTCTGTTGCAGCAGGGCGCAGTGATTGCTAAGGTCTTGCAACAACCAGATTGCCGCCATGCGCAAAGCGGTTGGATAAGTATCATTTGTCGATTGGTGTAAATTTACGTGATTTAACGGATGCACAAGGTGATAATCCCCCGGCTTACCACCTAATAACGCAATTGCCCGATTGGCTAACACTTCATTAACATTCATATTTGTAGAAGTGCCGGCGCCTCCCTGGAAAGCGTCTGTACCAAACTGGTCCCGCCATTGCCCTGCAATTACCTCATCTGCAGCAGTTACAATTGCTTTGCTAATGGAAGGTGAAACTTCACCCAATTCACCATTTACTTCAGCAGCCGCCTTTTTAATAACCGCCAATGCGCTGATTAAACGAAAATGAGTTTTAAACGGACTAAGAGGGAAGTTTTCTAAAGCTCGCGCTGTATGAATTCCATAATATGCCTGCTCAGGTACCGGATACTCCCCCAGCAAATCCTTTTCTATGCGCATCGGTATCACCTTCCCTCCCATAAATCAAAATGCATGTTCCACGTGAAACATTAGGACCGCGGTTATACAACTAAATTATTGCGTTTCTGGGCAGCGGCTTGCACTTGTGGTTCAGTAAGCACTTCTATTATTCTATCCAAATCCTCAGCAGAATAAAATTCGATTTCAATTTTACTTTTTAGTTTACCCGGCTTGATTTTCACTTGGGTACCCAGCACCAGTTTAAGCCGGTCTTCTGCTTCAACAACGAAAATTTCCCGCGCTGGAGTCGATTCCTCGGCCTTACGCGGTGCAGCCGCTAAACGTTTTACCAATGCTTCAGCGTCACGAGCTGACATATCTTCGGCAATAATAATCTCAGCAGCCTCAACTTGCAGTTCTGTATTATCCAGTGCTAATATTGGCCGGGCTTGTCCCATAGATAATGTTCCACGTGAAACAAAATCCTGGACAATTGACGGGAGATTTAACAATCGGACAAAATTAGCAATATGGGAACGACTGCGGCCAATTTTTCGGGAAACTTCTTCCTGGGTCAAACCAAAATCATCCATAAGCCGGCGATAAGCAACCGCTTCTTCAATTGCATTTAAATTCTCACGCTGCAAATTCTCAATTAAAGCAATCTCGGTCATCTCAGCATCAGTATACTCTCTGATCACCGCTGGAATAATCGTAAGCCCGGCCTGTTTTGACGCCCGCCAGCGCCGTTCACCGGCAACCAATTCGTAGCCGTTTAAAAGTTTACGAACTACAATTGGCTGCAACAGGCCATATTGCTGAATCGATCGACTCAATTCCAGCAAGGCCTCTTCATCAAAAATCCGGCGGGGCTGAAACTTATTGGGAATAATATCTTTTACTGCCACAACATCAACCTGTTCATGTTCTCTTACTTCAGTTGTGGGAATAAGCGCATCAAGCCCTCTTCCCAAGCCGCGTACCTGCTTATTCATCGCCAATCACCTCTCTGGCTAAATCAAAATAGACTTCAGCTCCTTTAGATTTAGGATCATATTTAATTACAGGCTGACCATGGCTGGGCGCTTCACTCAAGCGGACATTACGGGGTATAATTGTCTGGTAAACCTTCTGTCTAAAATGATTTTTAACTTCATCAACAACTTGAATTGACAAATTGGTTCGGGCATCAAACATCGTTAGCACTACCCCTTCTAAAGTCAGAATAGGATTAAGATTTTTCTGTACCAAGGAAACTGTTTTCATCAATTGTGAAAGACCTTCTAAAGCATAAAATTCGCACTGTATTGGCACTAATACGGAATTGGCTGCCGTAAGCGAATTAATTGTCAAAAGGCCGAGTGACGGCGGACAATCAATAATAACATAATCATAGTCATATTTAATCCGGTCCAAAGCCCGCTTTAACTTAGTCTCACGGGACATGATAGCAACAAGTTCAATCTCTGCGCCAGCCAATTGAATGGTTGCCGGCAATAATTTAAGATTGTCAATTTGGGTTTGAATTTCCATTGAAGGAATGGGGACATCATTGACCAGGGCATCGTAAGTGCAGCGTTTTAGTTCGGATTTATTAAAGCCAAAACCACTGGTAGCATTACCTTGCGGGTCTATATCAATTAACAAAACCTTTTTCCCTAATTCCGCCAAACAAGCACTTAAATTAACAGAAGTTGTAGTCTTGCCTACACCACCCTTCTGATTGGCAATTGCAATAACCTTTACCAAACTCTTCACCTCATTTAAAAACTAGCTAAAATAATTCATTCCACACCTTACCGGAATTTCCTGCCAAACAATGCAATCGGTTCCGGTATATAGCGTAAATCTTTATTCACATGAACAGACGCCCTATAGTTAACATAATATAATACAGAAATATCGCTTGACTAACATTGCCAAATATGATAGCTTTCTAAGAAAACTCTACTGATAACTGTCGAAGTTTGACATTGACCAGTAAATTTACCGGTGGTTTATATCCAATACATTCACACTTGCCTGCCTCCGGCTATAACATAAAATAACCGGACTTTTGCTCATTATTGCTTAAATCCGCAGGAGGTATTATCAGCATGCCAATCTATAACGCCACATTAACCGCCATCGACATGAATGAAACACGCCGCTACGCAGGTTTAAATAAATCGGATTTTCCAGGCAGCCTCTTGGAAGATGCCTGCCTGGAGGCTCAAATACTGGCCCAGGCCAAAGGCATCTGGCAGCTATATGATTATGACAAATGCACCAATAGCATCATTGCCGAAAAAAATTTTTACCCTAATGGGAAAAAAATTACCACTTATTTAAAGGAAGCTGATAAAATAGCAGTACTGGCAGTTACCATTGGCGAAAAGCTAGAACAAGCGGTCACTGAACATTTTTCCCAAGGCAACTACACCTACGCCGTTCTTTTGGATGCAGCAGGCACCACAGCAGTTGAAATGGCAGCAGATCAACTGTCAAAAACCATCCGGCAGCACGCAAATAAATTAGGCTATACAACGGGAGCCAGATTCAGCCCCGGCTACGGCGATTGGGATATCGTCGCTCAACCCGCTGTACTGGACTTAGCGCAAGGCCGGCAAGCCGGAATAAGGGTCACAGAAAGCTGCATGCTGGTGCCGCGCAAATCAGTTACCGCCGTCATTGGCTTTATACCCCACCGTCAAGCAGTCCGCCGGCAAAATCAGTGCAGCAGTTGCAGCCAACAACACTGTTTAGCAAGAAAGGAAGAATAAATAATGATTCATATTTTTGACGGGGCCATGGGTACAATGCTCCAGCAAGCAGGTCTCCAGCCCGGGCAATGTCCGGAATTATGGAATGTCGATAACGCCGGCGTAATCACCGGCATTCATCAACAGTTCATTAAACATGGCGCAACAGTCATTGAAACCAATACCTTTGGCGCCAACCGGATTAAATTGGGACATTACGGCTTAGCGGATAAAGTCCCGCTACTAAATAAAGCGGCTGTCGCCGCCGCCAGGGCCGCCGCCGGGACAACGACCAAAATTGCCGGCTCTGTGGGGCCCACCGGAAAGTTTATCGCTCCGCTGGGTGACTTAAGCTTTGATGAAGCCTATACTGTGTTTTACGAACAAATTCACGCCTTGGATCAGGCCGGTATTGATTATATCCTCATCGAAACGATTATTGATATTCAGGAAATACGGGCAGCTCTGCTTGCCGCCAAAGCTGCAACGGCAAAGCCTGTCATCTGCCAGCTATCCTTCGGGGCCGACGGCCGCACAGTGACCGGCACTGACCCGGAAACAGCCGCCCTGGTACTTGCGGCAATGGGCGCTGATATCATTGGCGCTAATTGCTCACTCGGGCCGGCGCAGTTGCTGCCCATTATAGAAACGCTGGCTGCATCCTGCCGCTGCCCCATAAGTGTTCAACCAAACGCCGGTATGCCGGAGCTGATTAACGGAGAAACAATTTTCCCGATGAGCCCGGCTGAATTTGGTCAATGGGTTCCCAAGCTGATTCAGGCCGGTGCAACGTATATTGGCGGTTGCTGCGGCACAACTCCGCAACATATCAAGGCAATTTCCACCGCAGCCCGGACAGCCGCTCCCCCTCCCCGCCAACAACCAAAGCCTGGTCTGGCCTTAACCAGCCGCAGCAAAACCGTTTATATCGCCTCGTCTCTGCCCACCGTAATCATTGGCGAACGCATCAACCCCACCGGACGAAAACAATTGGCGGCCGATATCAAGGCCGGCCAGTTTCTATCGGTCAAAAAAGAAGCGCTGGAGCAGGTCAGAGCAGGCGCGAAAGTGCTGGATGTCAACATGGGAGTTCCCGGAATCGATCAGGCGGCGGCAATGCAGCAGGCTGTCGAAGAATTATCCATGCTGGTTGACGCGCCTCTGTCCATTGACACCAGCGATGCCGCCGCACTGGAAGCCGGTCTGAAAGCGTATCCCGGCAGGGCTTTAATTAATTCGGTCAGCGCCGAACCGGAACGCCTGGAACTCTTCCTGCCGCTGGCCAAAAAATATGGCGCCGCGATCTTATGCCTGCCCCTATCCGCCGACGGTGTACCGGCCACAGCGCCGGCAAGGGTGGCAGTTATCCGGACAATTGTCGACGCCGCCCTGGCCGCCGGCTTAACCGAAAATGATTTTCTGCTTGATGCCTTAGTTATGACCGTAGCAGCCGATGAACAGGCGGCGCAGCAAACACTGGCCACACTCCGCCTGTACCGGGAACATTTTGGCTATCCTTCGACCATGGGTTTGAGCAATATTTCCTTTGGCCTGCCTAATCGCCAGTTGATGAACAGTACCTTTTGCGCCATGAGCCTGGCCGCCGGACTCGACGCTCCCATTCTCAACCCTTATGATAAAAGCATGCAAGATATATTGGCAGCCGGCGGCGCACTGCTCGGCCATGATCCCAACGGCCGTCAGTACAGCCTGACTTATGCTTCGGCCGCACCAGCCGCCCAGGCGGCGGCGCCGGTCAATTCTGATGATATCATCGCCCTCACCCGTCAAGCGGTAATCAATGGTGAAAAAGAAGGAGTTATCCCTCTGGTCAGCAAAGCACTGGAACAAGGCTTCACCCCCACCGACATCACTGAGCAAGCCCTTACCGCGGCAATGAACGAAGTTGGCAAAGCCTTCGGCGCCGGACGCTGCTTTCTGCCCCAGGTGCTGCTCTCAGCCGAAACGATGCGCTCGGCTTTTATTACCATCAAGGAACTGCTGCCGGCCCATTCAATGAAAAGCCGGGGTACTGTTGTAATGGCGACGGTTAAGGGAGATATTCATGATCTAGGGAAAAATATTGTAGCGGCATTGATGGAAAACAATGGGTTTACCGTCGTCGATCTGGGCAAAGATGTGGCGGATACGGCGATTGTTGACGCCGCCATTCATCATAACGCCGACATTGTCGGCTTATGTGCCTTAATGACAACAACCATGCCGCAAATTGATATTGCAATCCGGGCGCTGAAAGCTGCGGGCAGCAATGTCCGGACAATCGTCGGCGGAGCCGTACTGACGGCGGAATATGCCAGCCAGGCCGGCGCTGATGCCTATGCCCGGGATGGCGTTACTGCCGTTAATATCGCCAAGGAACTGATGGAACGCTAAAAAACAGAACGGTTTAACCGCGAAGAACGCAAAGAGGACGCAAAAATACGGCACGATGCTATCGCGCCGTATTTTAACCATAGAGGACACAGCGAAAGTTTTGCAGCCCCTCTTTACAAACAGATAATAACCGGCTTAGGGAGGCGCAGCTATGTACAAATGTTTCATTGTCTTGATACTTATCATACTGTCAAGTTCAACTGCTTTAGCAAAAACGATCCATATTCCACTACATAATAATGATTATGGAATCCCCACGCTATCCCTTAATATGATGGGAAGCCCGCAATTGTTTGTCCTTGATCTAGGGTCCAGGGAAGGGTTGCATTTACCCAGGCGGCTAATGGAAGCCCTGCCCGATCTGAAGGTAGCCGAACAGCAAAGAAAAAGCCTCGACCTAGCGGGGGAAATACGTTATGAAAATCAATTTATCCTGGAAAGGCTGAACGTGAATGGCATGGTATTTACGGCTATTCCCGGAGTGGAGCTTCACCCCTGGGGGTTATCCCTTGGCAACCGGGAAGATGAACCTGATGATCAAGATTTGCCCGTAATCGGCTTAGGTTTTTTTCAACAGCATACAGTGACAATTGATTATAAAAACAACCTATTAACCATTGAAGATACGCCTGCCCTGGCAACAATAACGAATGATCCCGGTTGGATTCGTTTACCGTTTCGGCTGACGCAGGAGGGATTAGCCGTTGACCTCGTTAATGGCAACAGCAGCTACAGCATGGTTTTGGATACCGGTGCTTCTTTTTCAATTGTTAAGGCGCAGAAGTTTTCCGAAGCTGTTGAAACGGTATCCGCCAACCGGGTTCATCCGGGATTGGACAGCAGTTTCAAGGCGCTTGAGTTAAATTTAGTACAAAACGATCATAGGATTGCGCAGTTTTATGCTGCTTTCATTGAAGACCTTCCGCCTGAATTTGAAGCCGATGGTTTGCTGGGGAATAATTTTTTCCAGCAATTCATGGTCAGGATCGACTTGCCATCAGAGATCCTGATGATAAAGAAAAACCCACAATAAAAATCCGCTGTCCAGCCTTACGGCTGAAAGCGGGCTTATCTACAGCCTGGCAAGAGTGTCCGAAAATACTTTTATATTTTCAGACACTCTTCTATTTAGAGCTATTTCCTTTTGGGAATTTGCAATTTTACAGTTATATAATCATCATTCTGTTCCTGGTCGACTTTAACATTCAGTCCGGTCTTTTTCATTTCACCCACAACATTGTTGATGGTATTTAAAAATATCCGCACATCTCTAATAATCCTGACAACATTCTGACGGGGCGCTTTCTTTTCCATTTCCCGGGAAATATCGTCAAGAACTTCCTGAATCAGAGCCTCAGTCTCCCGAACATTAAGCTCCTTTTGTCGAATAACATCTAAAACTTCCAATTGCAGCCTGGCATCATCTAATTTGAGCAAAGCTCTGGCATGGCGCTCTGTCAGCTGCTCCTGCACCAAAATTGACCGTACCTTATCACTCAGCTTCAGCAGCCTAAGCTTATTCGCAATCGTAGACTGCCTTTTCCCCATTCGTCTGGCCAGTTCCTCCTGCGTAAAGCCAAAGTTGGCAATCAGCTGCTGAAAGCCCTCCGCTTCCTCCAGGTAATGCAAATCCTCTCGCTGCAGGTTCTCGATCATAGCCAGTTCGGCCATTTCCTTGTCAGCGAGGTCTTTAATAATCAC
Source organism: Dendrosporobacter quercicolus (assembly GCF_900104455.1). Lineage (NCBI taxonomy): Bacteria > Bacillati > Bacillota > Negativicutes > Selenomonadales > Sporomusaceae > Dendrosporobacter > Dendrosporobacter quercicolus. The sequence goes on along the minus strand of NZ_FNHB01000010.1, from coordinate 70,189 downwards.
CGGAACCTCTGCAAGCTCCGCTAACCTGGAAGCCCTTAGCCTCCGTTCACCGGCAATCAGTTCATATCCTTCTATGGTCTTTCGCACCAATAAAGGCTGAATGACTCCAAATTCCTTTATTGAGGCAGCTAAATCATTTAACGCTTCTTCATGAAAAGTTTTACGCGGCTGAAATGGATTGGGTATAATTTCCGATGTTTTTAGATAATGTACTTCATGCGCATTTATGCTGTCTGGGATCACCTGCTGTTCAATCACTGTTTCAATTATACTATTTTCAGCCGGATTTGAAATTTCGGGTTTATCCGGAGCCATCCCAAAAAATCTGGCTAAATTTTTCATTTCATTACACCGCCCTACAACTTATTACCAGCATTACTTCGGCACATCTTTGAGAAAATCCTCTAATTTTTGCCAATTATAACGGGTTTTTTTCCGGCAATCCAGGCCTTCTTGGATAAGCAGCAATGGTCGGTTTGACCTTCTTAATATAAATTATCGCCCGGCTATCATCAATTCCCGGCAGTTTAACAGGCTGAATACGGCTAAGCCTTCCTCCCAGAAGCCCAATGGCCTGCATTGCCTCCTCCGCTTCCTGCTGAAACTGCGCCCCTTTTAAAGCAACAAAATAACCGCCCACTTTAACAAAAGGCAAACATAATTCACATAAAATATTAAGCCTGGCCACCGCTCTGGCTACGGCCACATCATAACCTTCGCGGTAAAGCTTTTGCCTGGCCCCGTCTTCGGCCCTGCTATGAATAACCTGAACTCCCTTCAATTCCAGAGCTTCGACAACCCTCTGTAAAAAACTTACCCGCTTATTCAGTGAGTCCAGCAAAGTTAGCTTGCAATCGGCCTGCATGATCTTTAAAGGCAGTCCGGGAAAGCCAGCTCCTGTTCCTACGTCTATGATGCTGCACCCTGGCCGGAAAACCTGGCTGTCATAGCAGGACAAGGAGTCAATCACATGCTTAACGGCTACATCCAGCGGCTCAGTAATGGCCGTTAGATTTATTTTTTGATTCCACTCAATCAACAACTGATAATAAGCAAGAAAAGCCTCAAGCTGCTCGTCAGTTAACATAATGCCAAATTCTTTCGCCGACTGCTGCAGCATTTTGCTAAAATCCATTAACTTTCCCCCTTGCGGCGCGCCTGTTCCAGAAATATCATCAAGATGGAAATATCGGCAGGTGATACGCCTGAGATCCGGGCCGCCTGGCCAATGGAAATCGGCCTGATTTTCTCCAGCTTTTGCCGGGCCTCACGGGACAGGCCATGAACGCCGTCATAACTGATATCCGGCGGCAGCAGCTTAGTTTCAAGCTTGGCTGCCTTTTCCACCTGATCCGCCTGTTTTTTAATATAGCCCTCATACTTTACCGTTATTTCAACCTGAAGCTTCACCGCTGCCGAAACTTCAGGCAAACCGAACTGCCGCCGCAGACCTTCGTAATCCAGCTCCGTGCGCCGCAACAAATCATACAGGGCGATGCCTGTTCTGATGTCGGCCGAACCCAGGGCCGCCAGCTTGGCCTGAATCTCAGCCGTTGGCGTAAGTACTGTTTTCTGTAAAAGTGTCAGAATATCGTCAATCGCAGTTCGCTTTTCCACAAACCGGCTATACCGTTCCTCGTGAACCAGTCCAATTTGCCGGCCTTTCTCAGTGAGACGCAGATCAGCGTTATCCTGACGCAAAATCAGCCGGTATTCGGCCCGCGAAGTCATCATACGGTAAGGCTCGCTGGTCCCCTTGGTGACAAGATCGTCGATCAGAACGCCGATATAGGCGTCCGAACGCGTTAATATGAACGGTTCCTTTCCGGCCAGCAGCAGAGCCGAATTAATGCCGGCAATCAGTCCCTGGGCCGCCGCCTCCTCATATCCGGAAGTTCCATTGGCCTGGCCTGCTGAAAATAAGCCTTCTATCGCTTTAAACTCCAAGGTAGGTTTTAATTGCGTAGGATCAATACAGTCATATTCAATTGCATAGCCCGGCCTCATGATTTCAGCCTTCTCCAACCCGGGAATTGTCCGCAAAAAAGCATATTGAACATCAACCGGCAAACTGGTCGACATCCCCTGCACGTACATTTCAGTTGTATGCAGGCCTTCCGGCTCGACAAATAACTGATGGGCTGTTTTATCGGCGAATCGCACCACCTTATCTTCAATCGACGGACAATAGCGGGGGCCTGTGCCTTCGATCATCCCGGTATACATTGGAGCGCGATGCAAGTTCGCCCGGATAACCTCATGCGTCTGTTCATTGGTATAAGTCAGCCAGCAGGGAATCTGCCTGCGATTTTCTCCAGCGGTTAAAAAGGAAAAATGATGGGGTTCCTCGTCGCCTGGCTGAATGGACATCCTGGTAAAATCCACTGTCCGGCTGTCAACTCTGGCCGGAGTGCCGGTTTTAAAACGCATCAGCCCAATACCCAGCCCGCGCAGGCAATCAGAAAGTTTTTCCGCCGCCCGCTGCCCGTTTGGTCCGCCGGGATAATTGAGTTCACCTAAAATTACTTTACCGCGCAAATAGGTACCGGTAGCAAGGATTACCGCCCGGCATTGATACACCTCGCCGGTCTCAGTCTGAATACCGGTTGCCGCTTGGCCGGAGATAATAATATTATCCACAAGCAATTGTTTTACGGTTAGATTGTTCTGCCGCTCAACCGTTTCCTTCATCAGCAGCTGGTAAAGCTTTTTGTCAGCCTGAGCCCTGAGTGCGTGTACAGCTGGTCCTTTGCCGGTATTTAACATCCTCATCTGGATACAGGCCTTGTCGGTATTGATCCCCATTTCACCGCCCAGTGCGTCAATTTCCCGGACCAAATGACCTTTAGCGGGTCCCCCCACAGCCGGATTACAAGGCATCATCGCGATATTATCCATATTGAGTGTTGTCAACAACGTATTACAGCCCAGCCGCGCTGCAGCCAGGGCGGCCTCACATCCGGCATGACCGGCGCCAATGACAATTACATCGAAATATCCTGCGTTAAACAAACCATCATCCCCTTACTTACCAATACAAAACTGGGTAAAAATTTGATCAATAATATCCTCGCCGAGCGTGTCGCCGGTAATCTCGCCAAGCTTGTCCCAGGCTGAACGCAAATCAACAACAATACAATCCGGCGGCATACCGGCGGCGATTGCCGACAAGGCCTCCTGGAGCGATTGCCGGGCCTGATCCAGCAAACCGGCCTGGCGAACATTATTCACAAAGCCGCCTTCGGGAACCTGAACCTTTCCGCCATAGGCCATATCAATAATACATTGTTCCAGTTCCTGCATGCCGGTACCTTCCAAAATGGAAATGTTTAATATTTTTTTATCAGGCAGGCGCTGCGTGACCCTGGCTAAATCCAGCACCGGGCTTAAGTCGCTTTTATTTACCAAAATCAGCGTTTGCCGGTCAGTCAGCAATTCAAGTACTGCCTGATCCTCAACGGTAAGCGGCGCCGACGAATCCAGCATGAAAAGAATTAAATCCGCCCGGGGAATAAATTCTTTGGCCTTTTCGACGCCAATCTTTTCAACAACATCTGTTGTTTCCCGGATACCTGCCGTATCGATAATCTTTAACGGAACACCGCCAATATTGGCATACTCCTCAATACTATCCCGGGTGGTACCGGGAACATCGGTTACAATTGCCCGTGTTTCTTTCAACAGGGCATTTAACAAGCTCGACTTGCCAACGTTGGGCTTGCCGATAATTACGGTCTCCAGCCCTTCCCGCAAAATTCTTCCGGTATGGGCAGTAGCCAATAATTCTTCAATTGCCAGGCATAGGTTCCGAATGCGATTTCCCGCCTCCTGCGCCGCCAGTTGTTCAATATCTTCTTCCGGAAAATCAATAGCAGCTTCCAAATGGGCAATCATTTCGAGAATATCCTTGCGCAGCAGGCGAATTTTATCCGCAAGCCGGCCGGATAAATTCCCTACCGCCATTCTAAGCGATGCGTCTGTTTTGGCTCTGATCACGTCAATTACCGCTTCAGCCTGGGTTAAATCCAGCCGGCCGTTTAAAAATGCCCTTTTGGTAAATTCGCCCGGTTCAGCCAGCCTTGCTCCGGCGGCAAGGGTAAGTTCCAGAATTTTTCTCAGCGGCGCCGGTCCGCCATGACAATGAATTTCCACAACATCTTCCCGCGTGTACGAGCGCGGCGACCGCATCACCAGCAGCAGCACCTCATCAACAACACGGTTACTGGCAGGATCGATAATATGTCCATAAGCTGCCTGATGCGAGCTAACATCGGCCGCTGTTTTTCCTTTTATTCCCCGAAAAAGTCCGGTTGCAATTGTAATGGCCTTTACACCGCTGAGCCGTATAATACCGATACCGCCTTCACCCAATGCGGTTGCAACAGCGCTAATGGTATCTTCCTGAATCAATGATTCTACCTCCACTCGTTTAAAATCCACCCATATCAATAAAACCCAGTAATCAAGATTACTGGGTTTTAGGATATGCAAAAGTCTACCTTTTTAATGCAATAACAACTTTACGGTAAGGTTCTTCACCTTCACTATAGGTTGATATCCGGTGATCATCCTGAAGGGCCATATGAATAATCTTACGCTCATGACGGCTCATCGGTTCCAGTACAACTCTTTCACCGCGTCGTTTAACCTTATCGGCAAGCCGTTCGGCCAATCGATATAAGGTTTCTTCCCGGCGCTTACGGTAATCCTCTACATCGACGATAATTTTTACCCGGTCGTCTTCAATATCGCGATTGGCCGCCAAATTGGTCAGATACTGCAAAGCGTCCAGCGTCTGGCCGTGCTTGCCAATGAGTATACCTAAATCCTGGCCGCGCAGATTGAACACTACACCCTCATCAACGGTTACTTTTTCGATTGCGACTTCAATATGCATGGCTGTAAAAATATTTTGCAAAAATTCTTGGGCGACAGCGACTGGGTCAATCTTTTTTAACGTAACTTTTACTTTGGCCGGTTTAGTGCCAATAAAACCAAATAAGCCTTTACTGGGAGCTTCAAGCACTTCTATATCAACTTTGTTTTCGGTTACACCAAGTTCCGCTAATGCCAATGCAACTGCTTCTTCAACCGTTTTGCCAATTTTTTCTACAGCAGTCATAATTTAAGCAGCCTCCCCATTCGGTTGTTGTGGCTGACGATACATCCACCATTGCTGAGCAATTTGAACAACATTGCTGATTACCCAGTACAATACGAGGCCGGCCGGAAAGGTAATACTGATATAGCCAATAAACAGCGGCATAAAAATCATCATCATTTTGGTTTGCTGGGTTACTTCCGCTGTCGTCTGTTTCTGCTGAATATAAGTCGTCAAAGCAGATAAAACCGGCAGTATATAAGTCAAGTCAGGCCTGGCCAAATCAGCAATCCATAAAAAATCCGGCGGCGGATTGAGGTAAGTATAATCTCTGATTGCATAAAAAATACCAATCAAAATCGGCATTTGCACGATCAGCGGTAAACAGCCGGCCAACGGATTTACTCCGGTTTCCTTATACATTGCCGTCATTTCTTTCTGTAATTTTTCCGGATTATCCTTATATTTCTCCTGCATTTCTTTCATTTTAGGCTGCAGCTCCTGCATTGCCTTCATGGATTTCACCTGCTTGGCAGTAAGAGGATAAAGCAGCATTTTGATTGCTATTGTCAGTAAGATAATTGCCGTGCCGTAGTTTGCCAGCCCGAACGTTGAAGTAAAATTATAGAAAAAGGTTAAGATATCCTGTAAAAAAACCACAAAAAGATTAAAAATATCCAAAAAATCTCACATCCTTGTTATGTATTGGTGATATTTATACCAGTGCTGACCGGGCATAAACACAATTTTATACGTAAAGAAGCTCAGCGTAAAGCGGGTAATGGCTAAACAGGATCATAACCGCCGGGATGAAAAGGATGACAACGTAAGATACGCCGAATCGCTAAATATAATCCACGCCAAACTCCATATTTTTCAATTGCAAGCAATGCATATTCCGAACAGGTGGGCACAAAACGACAAGAAGGCGGTTTTAACGGTGAAATAAAATTGCGATAGAACTTAATGAATAGCACCAAAATCATTTTCATTTTAAAACCGCCTACTCATTTAAAATGCGAGCCTTTGAACATAAATCCAAAAAAGCCCTGGCAACGGTCTGATATCGTGACTTAACCATGGCTTGACGACCTACCAGTATTAAATCAACACCAGGCTTTAAGCGATGTTGATTCAGCCGGTAAGCCTCCCGTAGCAGCCTTTTTACCCGATTGCGGATAACGGCATTCCCCAGCCTTTTGCCGGCGGCAAAGCCTGTTTTTCGATCGCCAATATTAGGCAGCACATAAAGCACCATTGTTTTATTGGCATAAGACTTCCCTGAACGGTATACAGACTGAAAGCTATTTTTATTGCGCAGAATTCCCTGCTTGGATAACTTATACATCACAGTAATCATCCTACCATATGGAAAAAATAGGCCACTTTAAGCGGCCTACTAAGCAGATAATTTTTTTCTGCCTCTAGCACGTCTTCTCTTGAGAACCAGACGACCACCTTTGGTTTTCATGCGCTCACGAAATCCGTGCGTTCTTTTTTTCCACAATGTATTTGGTTGATAAGTACGTTTCATCTATTACACACCTCCTTACTACAAAACGGAAACTACGGTCAAAATCATCAATTTTAACTATAAAAATTATAGACTAGCCAGCTCAAAGTGTCAAGAAAATTGCGTAATGAACGTTAAGCGACATGTGGATAAATTTTCTAATTCACTGTCATGAGCATAAAAATATGTTGATAACTTTCCATTCTTTTGCTAATATAATTCTTGAAAGTTATCCACACGAAACAGCTAAAGCTATTTTTATCTACATAAAATAAAGTGTTATTCACAGAATGCCCTCTTTATACACAGATTTATCCACAACGGTGAGTAAGTGCTTAATATTAGGAAATACAAGACTGCGGAGTATTTCTCCTTACCGCTGTTGTATTTTTTTTTCGTCTATTTTACCTGTTTATGGAAAAACTTATTCACAGCTGTTGATAGTTTTGTGGATAAGTTATGTAGCATGTTTATGAATTTTGTTGATATTTGCGTTAGAAAGGATTGACATCAATGGACGACGTTAGATTACCGGCAATATGGGAGCAAGTTTTAAAAAAATTAGAGCAGGATTTGTCCAAATTGGCGTTTGATACTTGGATAAAACCAACGATTCCTTTAGCCATTACCGAAACCACTCTGGAAATCGGTACACCAAAACAAATCATGAAGGAATGGCTGGAATCCCGTTATCTGCCGGTCATCGTCAATGCTGTCCAAACTGTCACCCAAAGTTCTTTAACCATTCAGATTACAAATCTGGATTTAGAAGTTGAACCGGCTAATCTGCCGGAAGAACCGGAAAGTACACAAAATTTTCCGGCAGAAAAAAATAGCCAGGCTACTGCAGCTTATCCCCGGAATTCTTACAGAAATACTACTGCTCAATACACCAATTCTGCACTTCCCTCTGCCAGCTCCCCTGTCCCCATGACAAAAACTGCTGAACCGGATGCTAAACAGCCCCAACTTTTAACAACTGAAGAATCCCTGCCGCTAAACCCGAAATATATCTTTGAAACCTTTGTTATCGGCAATTCCAACCGGTTTGCCCATGCCGCTTCGCTGGCTGTAGCCGAAGCGCCGGCCCAGGTTTACAATCCTTTTTTTATTTATGGCGGCGTTGGTTTAGGTAAAACCCACCTCATGCATGCCATTGGCCACAGAATACTTAAAAATCATTCGGGTCTGAAAGTTGTCTATATTTCCAGTGAGAAATTTACCAATGAGTTAATCAATTCAATCAGAGATGGCAATCCGGAAAGTTTCCGCCAAAAATACCGGAATATTGACGTCTTACTCGTAGACGATATCCAGTTTTTATCGAAAAAAGAACATACCCAGGAAGAATTTTTTCATACCTTTAATACCCTGCATGAAGCAAATAAGCAAATCATCATATCCAGTGACAGGCCGCCGCGTGATATCCAAACGCTCGAAGACCGTCTGCGCTCCCGTTTTGAATGGGGTCTGATCACCGATATTCAGGCGCCGGACCTGGAAACAAGAATTGCCATTCTACGAAAAAAAGCAATGCTGGAAAATCTCAATGTTCACAATGACGTTATGGTTTATATCGCCAGCCGGATCGACAACAACATTCGCGAACTTGAAGGAGCGCTGATTAGAGTAATGGCTTATGCCTCACTTACAAAACAGCCTATTGATATTGATCTGGCAGCTGAAGCGCTAAAAGATATTTTTCCCAATGGCCGTCCCAAACAAATTACAATGGAACTTATCCAGGATATTGTAGCCTCCTTTTTTAAAATAAAAATGGATGAACTATTGGCAAAAAAACGAACCCGGAATGTTGCCTTTCCCCGTCAGATTGCCATGTATTTATGCCGTGAACTTACGGACACGTCATTGCCCAGGATCGGTGAAATGTTTGGCGGGCGCGATCATACTACCGTAATTCACGCCCATGCCAAAATAAGCCGTGAACGAAACGAGGATACAAAACTGAATCATACCATCAAGGAACTTATCAAGCGCATTGAAAGCATGTAGTGCATAAATCTGTTTATAACCATTCGATTAACCTGTATACCAACTGTGACTAACTTTTGAACAGGCTTAGCCTGTGAATATGTGCATAACTGCAGTTAGGCTTATCTACATATTACCAACAGCCAAGCTGTCGCTTTGACAAGCCTTCAACAAATTTATACACATATCTACAGGCCCTACTACTAATACGACTATTTTACTATTATATGTATTGTTCAGTAATAATATGCCAATGGAGGGAAAAATAATGAAAATAACCTGTAGCAAAGACCTGCTGATTCATGCGGTGCAAATTGTCCAGAAAGCTGTGGCGACCAAGGCTCAACTGCCGATTCTAACCGGAATCTATATAGCTGCCTCCAATAATATTTTAGAATTACAGGCAACCGATTATGAAATAGGGGTAAGCTGTAAAATAGAAGCAAACATCGATGAACCTGGAACAGTAGTACTTTCCGGCCGCTATTTTCAGGAAGTTGTGAGAAAACTGCCTGGTGAGACAATTGAAATTTCCTCCAGTCAGGAGGATCGGACAATTAAAATTACTTCTAATCTGGCCCAGTTTAATCTTTTATGCCTGCCGGCGGAAGAATTTCCGGTTTTAAAACCGCTGGCCGGGGAAACAGAATTTAAAATCAGGGATAATATCTTAAAAGAGCTGATAAAAAAGACGGTATTTGCCTGCGCCAGTGATGAAGCACGGCCAATCTTCACCGGCGGCTTACTGGAAGTAGCCGGCCATGATGTAACTATGGTAGCAACCAATACGCACCGTTTAGCTTTGAAAAAAGATTTCATCGATCAGTTTGACGGAAGCCTGAAAATGATCATCCCAGCCAAAATCTTAAATGAATTGGCCAGAATTATGGTTTCCGATGTACCTTCTGATGTAACGATTAGCTGCCAGCGCAATCAGATCGGGTTTTCCTTTGATAACGTCTACATCATCTCACGAGTGATTGAAGGGCAGTTTCCTGATTACAACAGGGTAATACCGCCTAACTTTGCCACTACAGTGACGATTAATACGGACGAATTTCTTGATGCCGTGGAACGTGTTTCTTTATTGGCGCGCGATGGTGAATACAATGTCATTAAGTTATCCTTTGGCAATAATAGAATCCTCATTACCTCTAATAATCCGGACATCGGCAAGGCTGAGGAAAGTGTAGCCGCAAGCATTGACGGCAATGAACTGGATATTGCTTTTAACGCTAAATATGTCACCGACATTTTAAAAAATATCAATAGCGACCAACTGTCTTTTGCTTTAAATACGCCACTGAGTCCTGCCAGTTTAAAACCGGTGGATGATCCAAATTATACCTATATTATTACGCCTGTCAGGACAAACTAAACATAGCGGGCGAGGATGTGTCCAATGACGGCCCATTTACATTCCGGCTGTTGAAATACAAATTCAGGCTTGTGAATAAGCTTGCATTGGTGGAGGATCACTGCATGGAGGATATAGCGATCAATACAACGGTTATTCATCTCGACCAGTTGCTGAAATGGGCCGGTATCGCTCAAAGCGGAGGGCAAGTCAAGTCTATGGTTGAGGCGGGAATAATCGAGCTGAACAATGTCATTGTCACCGAAAGACGAAAAAAAGTTTATCCTGGCGATATTATTGCGATTGAAGGGCTGGGGAAATGGCAAGTAACCGCAGAATAAGGTTATATTTATGCGAATAAATCAACTTGATTTACGTAATTATAGAAATTATGTAAAGTTATCATTAAAATTCACACACAATATCAATATCTTTTTAGGCCACAACGCCCAGGGGAAAACCAATATCCTCGAGGCAATCTATTATGGTGCAATAGGACGGTCTCATCGTACCAATATTGATGCGGAATTAATTCGGTGGCAGCAGCCTGCGGGCAGTATCAATATTAGGTTTACCAGGCTGGATATTGAAAACAACCTCAACTTTAAATTTACCAATAACCAGAATAAGGAAATTAACTATAACAGCCACCGGGTGAAACCGCGCGAGCTTATGGGCGCTCTAAATGTCGTGCTGTTTTCTCCGGAAGACTTGCTGTTAATTAAAGGAGCGCCTGTTGGCCGCAGGCGTTTTCTTGATATGGAGATATCACAGGCCAATCCCTCTTATTACCGGAAATTGCTGCAGTATAACCGGATTGTCATGCAACGTAATACCTTATTAAAAAAAATCCGGGAAAAAAAAGCCAAAGCCGATTTGCTGGACTCCTGGGATGATCAGTTAGCTGTTTTAGCGGCCGCTTTAGTTCTAAAGCGGCTGGAAACAGTCAAAAAGCTGGCAATGCTGGCCAATTTAATGCACCGCAGAATGACTGATAACAAAGAAAATTTGTTCATAGGATATCAAACCAGCGGTATAGAAACAGACGCTCAGCCCAACCTGGCTGAATGTTACCACCGGCGGCTGATCGACAGCCGCAATATTGATATCCTGCGGGGCAGTACAGGGATAGGCCCGCACCGTGATGATATTGTCTTAACTGTAAATGGCGTGAATTTAAGAACCTTTGGTTCACAAGGTCAGCAGCGTACCGGTGTTCTGGCTTTAAAACTCGCCGAATTAGAGTTTATCAAGTCTGAGACCGGCGAATACCCCGTCTTACTGCTTGATGATGTGATGAGCGAGCTTGACGAAAACCGCCGCGAGCAACTGCTTTTCTTTATCAAAGACCGGATTCAAACGTTTATTACTGCGACAGATGGTAAGTTTTTTCCGGAATGGAAACCGGGAAAATATTATATTGTTACTGCGGGAAACGTAAAGGAGTGCTTAGTATGAATCAATTACGGGACATACTACCTAGTACCTTGCAAAATCTTGGTTTAGCCAAAAGATACAATACCGAATCGGCGATTTTACATTGGCCGGAAATTGTCGGTAAAGATATCGCTGTCCATGCAGTACCCACCAGTGTACAGCGCGGTACGCTCTTAATTGCGGTTAATAATTCCGTATGGTGCCATCACCTGTCCATGATGAAAGAAGAAATTATTTACAAGCTGAATGCTTTCATTGGTGAAAAAGCCATTATTGACATTCGTTTCCAAGCAGGATATTTAAAAAAGGACAAGAATACTAATCAAGATGAGGAAAAACTGGAAACAATTAATCAAAAGTTAAGATTCATCCAGCTTGATGAATCTGAGCTCCAGCAGGCCAGTGATTTGGCAAAGCATACTGCCGAAACCAAATTACGGCAGAAGATTTTTAAAATTATTAAAAAACATCTGGCTTTCAAAAAGCTGAAAAAATTGAACAATTGGCATAAATGCGCAACTTGTGAGAGTTTATGTCCCAAGGAATTGACTTATTGCAGTGTATGCTCACTTGAAAATAGAGAAGTCAAATTAAGTAATATCCGTCAGCTGCTGACCGAGGCGCCTTGGCTTACTTATGCTGAACTGTGCAAGTATCTGGAATGTCTGCCTGAAGAATTTATTAGAGCAAAAACCGCATTAACCGTTTTTTTGGCTAATGAGATCAACAGCGGCCGAAGCGAAAATTTACAAGTGCTGACTCTGGTTATGCTGGTCACCGGGGCAAAACCGGAAGATGTTACGGAAAATCTCACTAAAAAAACTCTGGACAAGTTCAGGAGGAAAAGCTATGTTTCTACACCTAGGATCTGATATTGTTGTAGCGCTTAGAGATGTGATTGCCATCAATGATCTTAAGTCATTTCGCTCAGGGATAAATAAAGATTTTATCAAAAATATGCGGGAAAAGAATCTTATTGTTGATATTTCGCCTGACCATGCGAAGAGTTTTGTTGTCACCGATAAAAAAATATATTTATCGGCAATTTCATCAATGACCTTAAAAAAGCGGGCGGGAACAGTGTACTATGGCGAAGAGGAAATGTAACCATCATTTAAGCAAGCGATTTTTAGTTGGGGGTAAACGATGAATAATAACGATGAAAATACCACTGTTTGCGGTAATTATGGCGCCGGGCAGATACAGGTTCTGGAAGGATTGGAAGCGGTTCGTAAACGTCCCGGTATGTATATTGGCAGTACATCTTCCAAGGGTTTGCATCATCTTGTTTATGAAGTGGTTGATAACAGCATTGATGAGGCTTTGGCCGGTTATTGCGACAAAGTCAATGTAACTATACATCATGACAACAGCGTTACCGTTACCGACAATGGACGCGGTATTCCGGTGGATCTAATGCCGGAAACCGGTAAACCGGCAGTGGAGGTTGTTCTAACGATATTACATGCCGGCGGAAAATTTGGCGGTGAGGGTTATAAAGTTTCCGGCGGCTTACATGGCGTCGGCGTCTCGGTTGTAAACGCTTTAAGCAGCAAATTGGATGTTGAAGTCAGGCGTAACGGCAAAATCCACCATATCGCCTTTGAGCGGGGCATAACTACCCGGTGTTTAACGGTTGTCGGGGCAGCCGAAGCTGCCGATGAAACAGGCACCAAGGTGACCTTTAAACCTGATGATCAAATATTTGAAGAAACAGTCTATAGCTTCGATATTTTGAAACAGCGGTTAAGAGAGCTGGCCTTTCTGAACAAAGGCATCACCATTAAGCTGTCGGATGAACGTGACGGCAACAGTGAAAATTTTTACTTTGAAGGCGGTATCAAGTCTTTTGTCCAGCATTTAAATAAAGCCAAAGAGGTATTGCATCCAGAGCCTATTTATTTTAGCGGATCAAAAGATACGACGATTGTTGAAATTGCGTTGCAGTATAATGACAGTTATGTGGAAAACATCCATAGCTTTGTCAATAATATTAATACGCAGGAAGGGGGCACCCACCTTAGCGGTTTTAAGATTGCCCTGACCAGAACAGCAAATGATTTCGCCCGCAGAATTAATTTGCTGAAAGAGGCTGATGAAAATCTGACCGGTGAAGATATCAGAGAAGGCCTGACCGGGGTAATCAGCGTTAAGATCCGGGAGCCGCAGTTTGAAGGCCAAACCAAAACCAAGCTTGGGAACAGCGAAGTACGGGGAATTGTTGATTCCATTGTAAGTGAAGGCTTAAATGAATTTTTTGAGGAAAACCCGGCGATAACCAAAAAAATTATCGAAAAATCGGTTCTGGCGGCACGAGCCCGTGATGCAGCCCGGAAGGCCCGGGAGCTGACCAGGCGAAAAAATGCCTTGGAATTTAGTTCCTTGCCCGGCAAGCTGGCTGACTGTTCGCTTAAGGATCCGATGCAAACAGAGATATATCTGGTTGAAGGCGATTCGGCCGGAGGATCTGCTAAACAGGGACGTGACCGGCGCTTTCAGGCGATACTGCCATTACGCGGTAAAATTATCAATGTTGAAAAAGCCCGCCTGGACAAGATTCTCAATAATGAAGAAATACGTACAATGATTACTGCCTTTGGCAATGGCATTGCCGATGAGTTTGATTTGGACAAAAGCCGTTACGGGAAGATCATCATTATGACCGATGCCGATGTTGATGGAGCGCATATCCGCACGCTGCTGTTAACCTTCTTTTATCGTTATATGCAGCCATTGCTTGAAGCCGGACGTGTTTATATTGCCCAGCCGCCGCTTTATCTGGTGAAAAAGGGCCGGGAAAGCTGGTATTTGTACAGCGATGATGAGCTTGATACACTGCTGGGGCGGATTGGCCGTGATAATATTAATGTTCAGCGCTATAAAGGTTTGGGTGAGATGAACCCTGAACAATTATGGGAAACAACCATGAATCCTGAAGGACGTACCATTCTTCAGGTAACTCTTGAAGATGGTTTAAAGGCTGACGAAATTTTTTCCATTCTGATGGGGGATAAGGTTGAGCCGCGGCGGCGTTTTATTGAAGATCATGCCGAGCACGTGAGAAATCTTGATATCTAACTGACCGGATATGCTCCCTTTTAAGTAGACAGATGATATGAAAAAAATCTGGAACTTTGAAGGGGGCGTTTTTATGCCCAAAAAGAACGATTGCCGGTAAAAGAAAAAGCAAGGATTGTAGGAATAGCTATCGTGAGAGTCGGGCCCGGCCTGAATTGGTAAAAAAAGTACTTGACTAAGTGACTTCTTTTTATTAAAATATATTATGTTGACAATATAAATTGTTAAATTCGGGGCGTGGCTCAGTTTGGTAGAGTACCTGGCTTGGGACCAGGGGGCCGCAGGTTCGAATCCTGCCGCTCCGACCATAGAAAGTAACCTTCCTGTCAGGAAGCTTTTTTTATGTACCAGACCTTTCAGTAGCAGATATCGGCACAGATATCCTGCGACTGAAAGGTCTTATTTCTATGCCGGCCGCTACAAAAAAATTGTTAAAACGTAAGTTTTAAAAAAATGCTGTTCCCTCTTGACTCGAACATATGTACTGTATTAGAATATAATCAGAATATATGTTCGGGAGTGACGAAAGTGAAATTGATTCTGGGGATTATGTTAATTTTGGCAGTATGGTCGGTTATGCCGTTAGCAAGCTCTAATGATTATCTCGGCGCTAATCATTATACGGTCATCAATGTTCAAGCAGGCGATAGTGTCTGGATCATTGCCGCCAAGTTTGTCAGCGACAAAGAGGATATAAGATATTTGGTGACTGCGATCCGCGAAGTAAATAAACTCAATAGCAATGCCCGGATTTATCCGGGCCAGCAACTGAAAATACCAGTGCCTCCGGTCAAATGATTGTGTATACCGGCAGTTAGAATATGACCGCAGGGCAGCCGCTTAGCCGTCTATATAATAAAAAATGGGTGTCTTTAATGCTTTACATTAAAGACACCCATTTTTTGTTATATAGAAAGAATTACGCCGTATATTCCGCAGGTTAGGATTGTTTATCAATAAGAATACTTTTTAAGGCTTTTATTTGCTTTCTTTCCCCGGCGACTACAAGCGTGGATTCAGCGGTAAAAATTTGATCAGGCCCAGGATTAACCGTTTGCTTTTGATCTTTCTCAATAATGGCGATAACCGTTGCCCCAGTGTGCTGCCTGATCTTTAAATCGCCAATACTTTTTCCAATACAGGCGGAACCGCTCTCTATTTTATACCACTCTATCACTAATTCGTCCAAAGCATCTTCAATGGTTTCCACTGACTTTGGTTTATAAGTCATCCCGCCAATAATAGCGGCAGCCTGACGGGCCTCATCATCATCAAGAAGTACTGATGAAATCATTTCATCGGCATCCTTGGGATCGTAATGATAGATTTCCCGGCGGTCGTCATCATGGATTACCAAAACGATTCGGTCTCCACTGCGCGTACTCATCTGATATTTTTTCCCAATACCGGGAAGATCAGATTCCTTTATATTGAGCATTAATTTACCTCCCTAAATTAGTAACCAGCCGAAGATCAGAATGACTTAATAGTATGATTGGTTCTGCATTTGAGCAAAACAATTCCATTCTAAGCTATTTTTTAATTATATTCAACTGGTTAAAAAAAGTCAAATTGCCGATAACCATAGCAGTGGCCATCCGGTAAAATCATTTTACTAACTTTCCCGGCACAAATTGGCGAATAAAACTTGTACAAACATGGTTTAAGAAGCAATCCAATCCTTCAGTTTACTTTTTATGGTTAATGTGTTTTCCGTAGTAAATCCATTTGCAATTTCTATAAAAAGTGTCATCAAGCTGCGGAGTGCATCGATAATCTAATATCCTGAATGTCTTCGCACATAGCGAAAAATAAGGCACCGTAGGATTTCCAGTCTCCATGATGATTATCTCCTTTACATTTCTGTGGTTGGACTCTTCTCACACTAAAATACCACAGAAATGTTTTTTTAGACTAAGTTTTAGTCATGGGTGGAAACTAGAAGTTACTTTTGCAATTTAGGTTCGGAAAATGTGAAGATAGTTCACAATAAATTGATTGACAGTCATTTTCAGTAGTGATAAAATGACTTCCGAATCAATAATTGATAACGATTATCGTTATTAACAGGGAGGGTTTTATGGTTAGATATGACGAAGGCACACGTTGTTTATAGCCATATTCCGTTCTGTCAGACAAAATTCTTGTATTGTGGTCGCTTTATATGACTGATCAGCAGAATGTTCCGCTGAACTTGCCGGTGGCTGCCAGTGCCCGCCAGGATGTGGTAAGAGCCTGCAAGTGACCGTAGCTAAGGGAAGGTGAGGCAGAAAATTAGACTTTGCAGCAAGATGTGGCAGGGACATAGCAAGATAAGTTTCATTTAAAGAATTGAGGAAATAGTAGAAAGAAGGTCATCATATCATGTCTAAGTTTATCAGCAAAAAGAAATCTGCCTTGATTGTTGCCGCCTTGTGCGGCGCCGTTCTGCCAGTTAATGCCTATGCGGCAGACACGGATACCGCAGCTACGGTGAAGACCCGTGACGTGGTTGTTACTGCCTCCCGTACGGAGCAGGAAGTGAAAGAAACGCCTTCGGCCGTCGAGGTCATTACCCATGAGGAGCTTGAGCGCACCGGCGCCAATACTTTGACGGAAGCCCTTAAAATGGCCACAGACCTCAATATCACGCAGAGCGCGATGGGTAACAATGTCAGCCTGCGTGGCATGAACAACAACCAGACGCTGATACTGGTCAACGGACGCCGCGTCCGTACTGAGGACACCAACGATTCGGCTAATAAATATGAGTTGAACCGCGTGAATATGTCTAACGTTGATCATATCGAGATCGTGCGTGGCACGGTGAGTTCCTTGTACGGTTCTGATGCTATGGGCGGTGTCATCAACATCATCACCAAAAAATCAGCTGCGCCGGAGATAACGGTGGGGAACGACTGGACTAGCCATGAAAAGGATGGTTATTTTCACGTGGGCTCCGGTCAGCAGGGCAAGTGGTCGTTCGATATCGATGCCAAGTACAGTGATACCAAGAATTGGGGGTATCTTGGCAGCACGGACCAGGTCATCAGCCTTGGTACTGGTACATATTCGATGCTGACTAATACAACGAACCAGTATGGTAAGCGGTATTTCTTTAATTTTGATGGCCGCTATGACTTGTCGGAGAACAAAGAACTGGATTTCTTCTTTGATTATATGAAGGAAGACCTCGAGTCCCAATCGTTTACCAGTCACATTGTTAGTACGCCTAATTACAGCGCTACAGTCTTGACAGCCGGGTATCGCAACCTCTTTGACCATGAACGCTGGACTACCGGCCTCGGCTATAAGGGCAAGGACCATTTGGGCGATTATGAGCTGCGTGTATACCATACGAGATTCAATAAGGAGCAGGAGGTCTATTACTCCAGCTATTCGGGCAAACTTCATTCTGCGGGAGATCTTTCCAGTACTGATGATATGACTTTTAATTCAACGACTATTGATGGCAAGCGTTCTTTGCAGATGGGCAATAATCAATTGCTGACCTTAGGCGGTGAGTATCGCCTGGAAAAATATGATTCCACGCGCCTGACCGAAGAGTCGGACATGAAATACGCGGCGCTCTATGCACAGGATGAATGGCTGGCCGGCCGCAACTGGCTGCTGATACCGTCCGTGCGCTGGGATTACAGCGATGTGTTTGGCAGCAAGGTGACCGCCAAGCTGGGCAGCACTTACCATTTGAGCAAAAACAGTCGTTTGAAGGCCAACTTCGGTAGTGCCTACCGTGCTCCGACGGCCAGTGAGCTCTATATGGACTGGTCTCACAGCGGCTATGCCTATATTCTGGGCAATAAGGACCTGCGCCCGGAGACGGCCGTGAACTTCGATATCGGCCTAGAGGCGGAGCAAGGCCGCACTTCCGGCAAGCTGTCCTACTTCCACAATAAGGTGAAGGAAATGATTGACTATGAATACCAGGGGGTTACATCGGGACTTTATACCTACAAGTATTATAACGTTGACAATGCGACCATCCAGGGCCTGGAGGCGGAGGCCAAGCAGAAATTAGGTGACAAGTTTGCTTTGCGTAGCACGTATACCTATCTGGATGCTGATAACAGCGATACAGGTGAGCGCCTGGCCAATCGCGCCCGCCATAGTGTCAAGCTGATGCTGAAGTTTGATGACGCAGCGAAGAGCGGCGTCACAGCTACTCTCTGGCAGGAATGGCTGCTTAACTACAGATATGAGTTGGGTGAGGATGTCGGTACGACCCATCTGAATACCTTAAACTTGGTGGTCAATAAGAAATTCAATGATAGCCTCAGCGCTTACGTTGGCATTAACAATATTTTCGATGAGCAGGATACCAATCTCTTTGCCGATGGACGTGTTTGGCGCGGCGGCATGAAATATACTTTCTGATTTGGTTTGGATTGTGGTGAGCTGATTATACCAAAGGTTGGTGCTGTTTTTTATGTCAATGCACCAATTTATGAGGTTATTTTACTTAAAAAAATATAAAAAAATGCTAAAAAGTTGCTTATTTAAACTTGTGTTTTAAACAAAAACCGTGTATCATAATGTATGGGGAACTACCGCAGGTAAAACTGTGGTAGGATGGCAAAGGGTATAGAGGCGGCAAAAGCGAGAGCGGATCGGAAGGCTCTCGCTTTTGTGTTTTGTTCTTTATAGATTGAGAAGCAGAAGTAATTTTGATCGGCTGCTTGCGCTTTCGCCAAGGCCGCCAAGTTTATGTTGGAGTTTCAGGGGTATTTACGGTCGTGGTATCATTTGCGGTCATGGTATTGTTTACGCTATTCACATTTTCTAAGGTATTCAGATTATCTAAAATGAACGTACTAAGCACATCCCTTAAATCTGACGAAAAACTGGCGTCATAGCTTGGCGAGCCAATGTTGTTGATGACTTGCGTATCAACGAAAGTCTGCAATTCCGGCGGGAAATTAATATTAAGACTATTTTGGGTAATAGGTCCAATATTGGCAATTAAAAATACCTCTAAAATATCACGGACATCTATTCTGATCGCCATAGGTCACACTCCTTCACTCGTTACGTTTGGTGCTTTACCATACTATGCTGCTGACGCCTGCTTTGAATCAATTTAGTCCCGCGAAAAAAATAAAATTATTGGTGTATTCCCTGCCGTTTGTTGCGGGTTCTTTAATGACAGCGGAGAGGATTGCCGAAAGATCCATTTATTAATAATATTGAGGCCGCCGGTCGGTAAACACCGGCAGTCTTTTTCGTATGTCGGCCACCGTTGAAAAGTCAACATCAGCCAGGATAAGTTCTTCTGTACTGCCGCCTTCGGCAATAATTTTTCCCCAGGGATCAATAATCATGGAATGACCGTACATTTTTCCATTGCCCCGGCCGTTGACCGTATTGGCACTAATAACAAACAGCTGGTTTTCGATTGCCCGGGCCTGATTAAGAACTCTCCAGTGCTCTCCTCTTTGTTCAGGCCATTGGGCCGGAATAAATAAAGTCGTGCAGCCCTCAAGCGCCAGAGAGCGCGGCAGTTCGGTAAAACGAATGTCATAACAGATGATCAGGCCTGCCGGACCGGTACTTAGCTCAAAACTGCATTTACGGTCTCCGGGACTGATATATTTTTCTTCCGCCATTAGGCCAATCAGGTGGATTTTGCTGTATTTTGCAATGATTGCGCCCGTCTTATCAATAGCGTATGCGGTATTGTAAATTTTGCTGTTACGGCTTTCGGCGATTGAGCCGGCAATAATTTCTATACTGTATTCCCGGGCCAGCCGCTGCAGCAGCAGCAGTGTCGGCCCAGTTTCCGGTTCAGCCAGGGTATGAATCTGGTCCAGCCGATAACCGGTGGTCCACATTTCGGGCAACACAAACAGTTGAGCATGGTGAGCCAAACCGGTATGGATCATATGCAGTGCTTTTTGACGATTGGCCTCAACATCGCCCAATCGGACATTCATTTGCAGTACAGCAACTTTCATGAGGGTTAGTCAACTCCTTTATTCAGCAGTTTACTTACTATTTTAACAAATTGCCGGTTAAAGCGCAGCAGCCGTAAGACAGGCTGTTCTTTTTATGGTAATTTTATGTATAATGGAAGTAGCAGACAAGCGAAAAACGAATAGGGGGTATTTTAATGAATAAAGTTTTTGTCATCATTGGACCGCCGGCTTCAGGTAAAACCTCTATTGCTAACCGCCTCGCCAGCTATGGCATCCCGGAGATGGTCAGCCATACAACCCGTCAACCGCGTGAAGGAGAAATAAACGGGGAAAGCTATTATTTCGTTTCCAAAGAAGAATTTGCCAAAATGGATCTGATTGAACGGGTAAATTACTCCGGCCAGTACTATGGCTTAAGCAAACAGGAAGTGCTGAAAAAAGTCAAAGAGCAGCCTTTAAGTATTGTTGTGGTCGAACGGACCGGCCTGGAGCAGCTGAAAAAACTGCTTGGCGAAAGGCTGGAGTCTATCTATATTATGATAGACGATACTACAATTATTGACAGGATGCTGAATCGCGGTCAAAGCAATGAAACGATTCAACGCCGTTTGGAATACGCCCAAAAAAATGGCGAATTCAATCATTGGCAATTAACCGATTATGTTGTTAAAAATACTAAGACCATCGATAGCGCTGTGCGACAGGTGATGGCGATTATGGGGCTGTCTGTCCCGGCGGTCGAGCAGTAATGAGCATATGATCGGCCGGCTGTATCCGGTGAAGTGAACTAAAGAGATAGCAGGCTGTGATCAGCCTGCTATCTCGTAGTTGTTCAGCTTATTTTCGGGCTTGTTCCTGCAATTTTGCTACCCGCTGGGCAGTTGTTGGATGTGTACTGAATAAGCTGTTGATGGTTCCGCGGACACCGCTTAACGGATTGATGATAAACATATGAGAGGTAGCAGGGGTAGCCTGCTGCATAACGGCGTGTTTGGCATAATGCTCAATTTTTTGTAATGCGCTGGCTAAGGCCAGTGGATTACCGGATATCTGTCCGCCGCTTTGATCGGCTTCAAATTCACGGGACCGGGAAATGCCAAGCTGAATTAAGGTTGCGGCCAGTGGCGCTACAACAATGGTAAAGATTAAACCGGCGATGCCGCCGCCTTCTTCATCATCGCGATTGCTGCCAAAAATAGCAGCCCACTGCGCCATCGTGCCGATCCAGGATATTACGCCGGCGATAGAAGCGACAACCGTGCTGATCAGTGTATCGCGGTTTTTAATATGAGCCAGTTCATGAGCTACGACTCCTTCGAGCTCATCGTAATTCAGAGCGCGCATAATCCCTGTTGTTACCGCAACTACGCCATTTTCAGGATTACGGCCGGTAGCAAAGGCATTGGGAACCTCACTGTCAATGATGTAGACTTTAGGCATAGGCATTTTAGCGCGCTGAGTCAGACGGGCAACCATTTTATACAGGTCTGGCGCCTGCTCAGGGGTGACGGGACGAGCCTTATACATCTTAAGGACGATTTTGTCACTGTACCAGTAGCTGCCAAAATTCATGGCAAAAGAGACGAGCAGCATCAGGGTTGCCCCTGATTTTCCGCCGAATGCACCACCTACGGCAACTAAGAGACCGGTTAATGCAGCCAGCAGTATCGTTGTTTTTACAGTATTCATATTAAATCCCTCCTAATGTTAATTTTCAGATGGGTTAATTTGCGCATTTCTATGGCGAATTTTAAGATAGTGGCCCAATGCCAGTACGAAAATAACGAATACTACCTGAATATAGATGCTGTATTGATTCAGCAGCGGACCTGTAATTTTATCGGCGACAACCATTTCAGCAGAAGCGTAACCTAAAATACCGGCGCCAATATAGATGATCACAGGATACTTATCCATTATTTTCAGGAATATCTGAGAACCCCAGATGACCAGCGGAATGCTGGCCAGCAAACCAATGATCAGTAAGGAATATTTGCTTTCAGGCACGGTTTGGGCTACTGCAGCCAGTGATAAAACATTATCGAGGCTCATAATCAAATCGGCAAACAGGATCGTTTTTACAGCGGCGCCCAGGCTGGAAAAATTGTCGACATGAACTACCTTGGGGTCTTTGGCCAGCAGTTTAACAGCAATCCATAATAAGGCGATGCCGCCGGCAAACTGTAAATATGGTATTTCTAAGAGCCAGGCAGCCATGAGCGTTAAGCTTATCCGTAGGGCAATTGCCCCGGCACAGCCCCAAAAAATCGCTTTTTTGCGCTGTTCTGGTGGTAAGTCCTTGCAGGCTAGTGCTATAATTATAGCATTATCCCCACTCAAAAGTAAGTCCAGCAGTAAAATACTGCCCAAGGCTACCAACCAGTCGGGATTTAAATGCATTATTTCAAACATTATCTATTCGTCTCCTCCGCCACTTAAACTAAATGATCATACTATTTGAATTTAATATACTCTTTATCATAGCTAATCGTTTACATGTTATTCACCTCAATTAATGAGAAAATGCTTCAGACAGAGACAATTTCATCAATTAAGGCCCAAATAGGTAGTAAAAGACCTTGTCTCTGTCGAGAGACAAGGTCTGGCTTACAACTTGATTGCCAGCTTTGCCGGGGATAAAATCCCGAAGTGTCGACAAAGACTGTACAGCTACTCCCCTTGTAGGAAAAGTATTAGCATTATTCGTTTGGAATATTAGTATAGCATAAACATTCATAAGCGTCAAATATCATTTTGTTGTTAAATCAAACTGAATGCCAAAGCGGTTGCTGGTAAATTTAAGCCATTCCCGGGCAGCAAAGGATAAATATTTATCCTTTCGCCAAATGATTGCCAAATGCCAGGGGATTTCCGGTTGATCCAATTCCAGAACCTTAATCCGGCTGGCCGGCAGTTCCTTGGTAATGGTATCAGGCAGGAAGGCAATGCCTAATTTGGCTGCAACCATTTCCGCAATAAAATCCCATTGAGAGCTTTCACAAACAATTTTTGGATAAAAGCCATTTTGGCTGCAGCGCTCCAGAATACGGTCACGGATCGTAAAATCTTCGCGAAACAGCACGAAATGTTCCTCTTTTAGCTCGGAAAAGCCCACCAGCTCTTTATCTGTCAGAGGATGCTCAGGATATACAATAAGCCGCATGGGTTCCCTGACAAAGGAGAACATGTTGAATAGTTCATTTTTCACCGGTAAGGCCACGACGCCGATATCCAGGCTGCCGTCTTCGACGCCATGCTCGACTTGTTTTGACCCTACCTCAATTAATTTTTGGGTAACCTGCGGGTATAAATGATTAAAATCGCCAATAACGCTGGGGAAGAAGCTCACGCCGACCATTGGAGGCAGACCAATAATAATATTGCCTTTCTTTATGTTGATCACATCGGACAATTCTGAGGTGAGGTTTTGCACAGAATGAACGATTTGCTGCGCCTGCCGCAAGACGGCTTTGCCGGCATCGGTCAGTTCAGCCTGTTTGGCAGTGCGATTGAACAGCGTGACCTCAAGTTCTTCTTCCAGAATTTTTACCATTTTGCTAATTGAAGGCTGCGTAATATGAAGGGCCTGGGCTGCTTTGGTAAAGCTTTTATGACGTGCAACCTCAATAAAGTAGGTCAAATGCCGTACATCCAATTCTTTCACCTCGTTCTTCCGATTCATTAATCTTTACAGTATGAACCCGGTATTGTATTATCATACCATATTTTACAAACAGCCCAAAGAAAATACAAGTTATATCATTGTTGACAGTACCTATGGATTTAATTCAGCTTTAAACATTTACTCGGCATAGTAATTATTATATAATAAAATCGTTAACCATATTTATTATTTTGGTTAACGATTAAGTATAACAGTTAATTGATAGTGGTTGGTTAACTTAATCGGGTGTTGTTGGTATTGGGCCGTGATGTTCGAGGAATTCAAGCATTTCAATGTAATTTGGAGGGGAAGGATATGCCGAATAAAATCCGGTGGCTGACTGAAATTAGTTTATTGGCCGCGCTGATTGCCGTTACCGGGGCAGTAAAGCTGCCTGGCCTGATCCCCGGAACGGAATTTCAGTTGTCTGCGCCACTGGCAGTAGCAATCTGTGCAGCGTTTGGTTTTACCAAATACATTACTGCCGGAATTATGGCCAGTATCATCGGACTGATGTTAGGAATGCAAAACCTGTTGAATGTATTTATTGCCATGATTTTCAGGCTGACCGTCGGCGGTGTATTAGGATTTTTCGGCACTGCCTGGCCAGTGGTCGCCATTGCCGGGCCGATTGGGTCGGCAATGGCCCGGCTGGCAATGGGCGGATTACTGGGTAAGGCCGTTATTCCCCTGTTAATAGCGGCGGCGCCCGGTATGCTGTATACCGCCGCCGCCGCCTGGCCGCTGACTCTGATGCTCGAAAAGGTTAAATCACGAGCCGGGAGGGAGCCGGTCAATGATTTACAGCGTTAGAATGCGGGCGGCGCAGGGCGCTGCACACGAGGATGGCGGCCGGCATATTTCGGGGGCTGAGCGGCTGGTCAGCAGGGATCAGATAGGCGCGCTGACGCAGTCTATGGTGGAACGGGCATTCTCGCACAGCCGCGGGCAAACGGATTTTATCAACATTACCGTTGAGGCTGTTGCAACGGAAAACATTCGCCGGCTGGAACTGTTGCCAATGACAACAGTTGCGGCTGCTGATGTTTCGGCCGGACGGGCAGCAGCCAAAGCGGCCCTGGCTGCCGCCGGCGTTAAATCGCCTGCGGCCGATGCCGGTATGGAGCGGTTGCTGGCGTTAAAAGACAGCATGCGCGGCGCCATGCTGATTTGTGGTGTAACCGGGCAGCGGCTGGATGGTACTGACGGGCGCGGAATCCGGGTGTCGCGAATGGACATTGACGATCAGAACCGCTTCGCCGCCTGGCTGGAAAAGCGGGGCTTTACTGGAATACATATCCGGGAAGCAGTGGTATTGGCTACCAAAGTGGCCGCCGCTTCCGGTGTTATCGCTGAATTATGCTGGTCGGATGACCCCGAATACACGGCCGGCTATGTCGCGTCAGCCAGCGGGTACATGAGATTTCCCCAGCTTAAACCATATGGCGTTATGCAAGGCGGGCGGCTGTTTTTTATCAGGCCGGAGACAAATATTACCGAACTGATGCACTATCTTGAAACACAGCCGGTTTTGGTAGTTACCCCCGAGGAGGCTGAATAAGTGGATTTTTTACAGGACTATTTACTGGCGGCAAGGCAAAAAAATCTATACCGCCAGACGATTGCTTATGAGCCGGTCGATGCGACTCACGTCCGGCTGGACGGACAGATTTATTTGCTGCTGGCCGCCAATAATTATCTTGGGCTAACGCATCATCCCCGGGTACGGCAGGCGGCCATTGAAGCGGTAGCCAACTATGGGAGCGGGTCAGGCGGGGCAAGACTGACAACAGGCACACATCCTGTCTATTCGTCACTCGAAGGCCGGCTGGCGGCTTTCAAAGGAACGGAGGCCGCTGTGGTCTTCAATTGCGGTTATATGGCGAATATCGGTACAATCAGCGCATTGATGGGCCGGGCTGATACTATTTTCAGTGATGAGCTAAATCATGCCAGCATCATTGACGGCTGCCGGTTGAGCAAAGCCCGGACGGTAGTATTTCGCCATTCGGATATGGCGCATTTGGCGCAGTGTTTAGCCGAAACGCCCTGTTCCGGTCAGCGGCTGATTGTTGTAGACGGCGTATTTAGCATGGACGGGGATATTGCGCCGCTGGAAGAAATCGTAAAGCTGGCGAAGAAATACGATGCACTGACCATGGTAGATGACGCTCATTCCACCGGAGTTTTGGGGCAAGGGCGCGGTACGGCGGTCCATTTTGGCTTAGAAGGGCAAATTGATATTCAGCTGGGGACTTTAAGCAAGGCTTTGGCTGCTGAAGGGGGATATGTGGCCGGCAGCCGTCAACTGGTGGAATATCTGGTTAATACAGCCCGCAGTTTTATTTTTTCCACTGCCCTGGCTCCGGCTGCTGTTGCCGCAGCCCTGGCTGCGCTTGAGCTGATCGAAGCTGAGCCCGCATTGACTGAAAAGCTTAGCAGCAACAGCAGCTTTATGCGCCGGGGCCTGTCGGCGGCCGGTTTACCGGTGGTTGGCGGGATAACCCCGATCATCCCGGTAGGTGTTGGCCCAGCCGGTACTGCCGTTAAACTGGCGGAAGAGTTGCGGCAGGGCGGTTTGATTATTACGGCAATCAGGCCGCCGACGGTGCCGGAAGGGGAAAGCCGTCTTAGAATTGCCGTTTCGGCAGCTCATGATCAGGCTGAACTTAGCCTGGCAATTGATCAAATTGCGGCAGCAGTCAACAAACTGAAAAGAGGTGACCATTAATGCAAGGTTTATTTATCACAGCCACAGACACTGATGCTGGCAAGACGGTCATTACCGGAGCAATTGCGGCTGCGCTTAAAGCACGCGGTATTAATGTCGGGGCGCTCAAGCCGCTGGCCTCCGGTGGTACAGCAGATGATAACGGCCAATTGGCCGCGGAAGATACGAATTTTTTACTAAAAGCCGCCGGTCTGGCTGAGGATCAGCGGACCCTGGTCAATTTTGTCTGTTTGCAGCCGGCTTTGACTCCGGCTGTTGCCGCCCGCCAGGATGGAGTAACCATTGATATGGCGGCGGTAATTTCCGGCTGCCGGTATGCCGGACAGCATTTTGACAAAACGCTGGTTGAGGGAGTCGGCGGAATGGCCGCGCCGTTGTGGGAGGATTACACTGTTGCCGATCTGATGGCCGAATTGGGCCTGCCGGCAATCATTGTCACCCGGCCGTATCTCGGCGCAATTAACCATACCGTACTGACTGCCGGGTATGCCAGGCAGCGAGGAATTGAAGTCGCCGGTATTATCATTAATCAATGGAATGAGGCGCAAGCCGGCATTCTGGAATACAGCAATATCGAATACATTGAACGGCTGACCAAACTGCCGGTATTGGGCAAGTTTCCCCTTGTTCCGGCAATCAGCGTCGCCGGCGCCCGGCTGGAAGGGTTGGCTGAATTGGCGGAGCGGCATTTGGCTGTTGACCGTCTGCTTGCCGCTATGGAGGGACAGGATAAATGATTGAGGCTAAAGATAAACAATATATCTGGCATCCTTTCACTCAGATGAAAGGATGGCTGGAACATTCCCAGACAGTAATTACTGATGCAAATGGGATAAAGCTAATCGATAGTAACGGGCGGGAATACTATGACGCCGTTTCTTCACTATGGGTGAATATACACGGCCATCGCCGGACGGAAATAGATCAGGCAATCATCAGGCAGCTTGGGCGGGTCGCGCATAGCACTGCCTTGGGCCTGGCCAATATGCCGGCCGCAGAGTATGCCGAACAACTCATTAAGGCTGCGCCGGCCGGCCTAACCAAAGTATTTTATTCCGATGACGGCTCCACAGCGGTTGAGGTAGCCATAAAAATGGCTTTTCAGTATTGGCGTCATCAAGGCCGGCCGGACAAAAAGCGCTTTGTAGCGCTGGAACAGGCCTATCACGGCGATACTGTGGGTACAGTCAGTGTCGGCGGCATTGATTTGTTCCACCGGGTATTTAAGCCGTTGTTGTTTGCGCCATTTTATATACCGTCGCCCTCCTGTTATCATTGTAGGCTGGCTGACAGTCCGGCAAGCTGCAACCTGGCCTGTGCCCGGCAGCTGGAAAAGCTGCTGGAGGAAAAGCATCACGAAATTGCCGCCCTGGTCATCGAACCGCTGGTTCAGGCTGCTGCGGGCATGCTAATGTCGCCGCCTGGCTATCTGGCCAGGGTGAGGGAACTGACCCGGAAATATGATGTACTGCTGATTGCCGATGAAGTGGCGACCGGTTTTGGGCGGACCGGCCGGTTGTTTGCCTGTGAGCATGAAAATGTCGATCCGGATTTCATGTGCCTGTCCAAAGGAATTACCGGCGGGTATTTACCGTTGGCGGCAACTCTGACCACTGACCGGATCTATAACGAATTTTTGGGAGAAATGGCGGAGAAGCGGACCTTTTATCATGGGCATTCCTATACTGCCAATCAGTTGGGCTGTGCAGCGGCTTTAGCCAGTTTAAAAATTTTTTCCGACGAGCAGGTGATTGCCGGCCTTGCTCCCAAGATTGCGGCAATCAGTGCAAATATGGCTAAACTGAAGGAGCACGAGCATGTCGGTGATGCCCGTCAGTGCGGTATGATTGCCGGTATCGAGCTGATGCAGAATAAAGAATTAAAACAGCCTTACTCCTGGGAGCAGTGTATAGGCGCCAAGGTTTGCGCCAAAGCCCGCGAGTATGGGGTATTTATTCGTCCGGTAGGCGATGTGGTGGTATTTATGCCGCCATTATGCGTTTCGCCTGACGACATTGATCTGATGCTGGGTGTTGTGGCCCGCTCAGTTGAAGAGATATGCAGCCAGGGCCAAAGCGTTGATGACGGCGGCGGCGCGCATTTTTAAGTTTTTTACAAAAGCAGTTAGCCAATATTGGCTAAAAATGTTATCATGAGCTTAAAAAGGAGTGGCGCTGATGAGAAAAATACTATACTGGGATATTGACGGAACCTTGATTAGAACAGCCAAAGCTGGATTATATGCCTTTGAGCAGGCCGTAGCCGAGCTTTATTGCCGGGAAATAGACTTTGCCAAGCTGATCACAAGTGGAATGACCGATAATCATATTGCTGCCCAAATCATTCAAAATATTCTTAAGAGACAGCCCTCCGGACAGGATATCAGCGCACTTACGCAGCGTTATGAAGCGGTGCTGCCGGTGCATTTAGCGGCAAGAAAAGGCCTTATTCTGCCGGCGGTGCAGGATATTCTCGAAGCTCTCCATCCAAACGAAAACTATGTATCGCTGCTGCTGACCGGCAATAGTCGCTGCGGCGCTAAAATTAAGCTGGACTATTTTGACCTGGCCAAATATTTTAATTTTGCCGCCAGCGCATTTTGCGAACACCGCCTGGAGCGCAATGATATTGCCCGGTACGCGCTTGAGACAGTGCAAAATTTGTACCCTGATGTAACGCCGGACAATATCTATATTATTGGCGATACGCCCAATGACATTGCCTGTGGGAAGGCCATCGGCGCAAGAACCATTGCGGTGGCGACCGGCAATTATTCTGTAGAAATCCTGTCCGGGCAGGCGCCCTGGTGGGCGGTGAAACAACTGCCGGCTCCGGCGGAATTTATCGCTAAACTGTCTAGCTGATTGGCGTTTTTGGGGAGAGCGCGTTAAGTTTGTAAATTTTACTTGGCCGGCCGCGCATATTGGAATCGGTTTCGCCGATACATTCCAGTAAGCCGATCTCGCATAGACTGTTAAAAATACGTCTGATGTTGCGGTCAGTAACGTCCAATTTGGCTGCTATCTGCGCAGAGGTAAAAGAATCCCAGTCCATTCGCCGGATGACTGCTTCTATTTTTTTGAAGGTTTTTATGCTGATATTTGCTTGATTTAAGCGGCTAAGGAGTTCTTTATCATTTGAATAGTAGGAGTAGGTTAATTCGTCCTGGTCACCGGCATTTTCAATCAGTTGACCGCCATCTTCGATAATGACGATGCCATTCTGTCTTTTTTTGGCGTGTTGAACAGCCTTATGGGCATTCAGTTCGGCCGTAAAAACAGTTTCAGCAAAGCCAATCCCCACGGAGATCGCACAGTCGGTTTCCAGTGATAATTGATTGATGACATTTTTTAGCGGAGTGAATTTTTTTTCAATGGAGCCTCTTGAGCTGTATATTTCGTAGCGGCCGCGGCCTTTTTCCACCAGATAGCCGTCCAAATCCTCACAGAACTTCAATAATAGTTTTTTTATATCCAGCTCAAGATATTGCAAGCCATAGGGGGTTTTGATTTTTTCAATCATCTCATCAAAATTTTCAACTTGCAAAATGGCCAGACCGACTTGCGTATTTTTAAAATAACTGGCAGTTACCTTTTCTACAATAATCTTAATGGCTTGACGGATTTCCATTGTGGTGGGCGTATTTCGGTATACGAGGATGTTTTCCTTTTTTAATACAGTATAAACCGAATCCAGCGAAGTAATCGCAGCGTCGGTTTTACCTGCTTTGATCAGTTGCAGATGAAATTGGGCAAGCTCATCTAAGCTGACGGTGTGATCATAGAGCTTTATGATCATATCACTATTGGGAATGCCCAATTCAAGCAAACTTTCGTGGACATCATCCGCTCCGTCCACCATATCTATTGAAATACGGTTAACCAGTTTTTTTTGATGGTAGGCTATTTGCATAAAGCTGCGATAAATGCCTGCGCCTATCCCGGGACAATAGGATAAATTATCATTAGAGCCTAATGCCTTTTTGGCCATCATCAGGGGCGCCGGGCCGGAAAAAAGCCAGCCTTTCACCTTTGCATAATTATTTTTGACAATATCCGCTGTTTCATAAATTTCATTATAGGGAAAAGGAATAAATTCCATATTCGTATATTTCGATTTTTCAATAATGCTGAGGATGCGTTCCACAGATGTGGCTGGTCCTACTATGCCGATTTTACTCATCAATGACCTGCTTTCTCCTGCTTCATTTTGCTAACATGGGATAGTAGTATTATTATAGCATGCAAAGATACCCTTTGAAATCTCCCTGAATAGTCCAAAATTCAACCCATTGCAGCAATAGACAAAGCAAACAAGATAAAATTTAGCTGCCGCAGATGCAAAAAAAGACGTAAAGATAATGATAAAGCGAGAAAACAACATCCAATTACTGCAGGACATTGTATCCCTGCCGGCTGAGGGAGAGGGCGGTGCAGCCCTGATTAAACGCAGAGGAAAAGCAGAGAACCTGGACGAAATATCCAGTCTCTGCTTTTTTCTCTGTTGCCCGATCATTGATTTCTTCATCCTTTTCTTAAAAAAAGCCGCGCCGCATGTCAGGGAGATAAAGTCAGCTGTTGATTACAGTTCCGCCATTGACGTGGAGCACCTGTCCAGTGATATATTGGGCTGCTCCGGATGCCAGGAAAACGTAACAGGGAGCTGCCTCGAACGGTTGGCCGGCCCGCTGCATGGGCGTATCCTGGCCAAACTGGGATACTTTCGGGGCATCGTAAGAGGCGGGGATAAGCGGAGTCCAAATTGGGCCGGGGGCAACGGCGTTAACCCTGATTCCCTGGCCGATCAGCAATTGAGATAAAGAACGCGTCAGGGTTACAATGGCCCCTTTGGTGGCGGAATAATCTAATAATTGGACATGCCCTTCATAAGCGGTAATTGAGGCAGTATTAATGATACTGCTGCCGCTTTTTAAATATTGCAGAGCGGCTTTGGCAAAATAGAAGCAGGAAAACAAGTTGGTTCGAAAAATCCGTTCTAATTTTTCCGGGGTAATATCGGCCAGACCATTGCGGACATGCTGCTCGGCAGCATTATTGACCAGGATATCAAGTCCTTTGAATTCTTTTACTGTTTGCGTTACCGCCGATTGACAAATGGCCTCATCACCGATATCACCGGCGATCAGCAGGCAGCGCTGTCCGTATTTTTCTATTTGACGTTTGGTTTCTTCGGCGTCAGCGTGTTCATTTAAGTAGACAATGCTGACATCTGCTCCTTCCCGGGCGAAAGCGTAAGCTACCGCCCGGCCGATGCCACTGTCCCCGCCGGTAATCAGCGCAGTCTTCCCTTTAAGTTTGTTAGCCGATGGTTCATTGGGATCAATGGATACCGGCCGGGGGATCATCTTTGCTTCTATTCCCGGCTGGACATCCTGATGCTGGGGTGGAAAGCCCTGCCCCTGGGTAAGCAGTATTTCTTCCTGATTCATAGCATTGAGCGTCTCCTTTCAGGATTATCATTCATGGTTAATATATCCGGCAAAGAAAATTGCTATGCGGAGGGGAATAGGGCCTGTCGCAAAACATTTTTAAAGAGTGTCAGGCAGAAGGCCCGGAGCGGGAAAGCATTTAAGGGGACAGGTCCCTTGTTTGCTTTTGCGAACGAGGAACCTGTCCCTGGTTGAATACGTCTTGCAGCTATTGCCGAGTGCCGGCTTTAGCTTGCGGGCAAGCGTTTTACTGCACCAGTCCCTTCCGGTTAGTTGACTGTATGATTTTGCGCCGCCATTTTCCGGCTATAAGTATTGATTTTTTCGACAATCTGTTTAATGTAATGAGATGAACCGCTCATGATATCGATGAGAGAGTGCTTCTTAAAGATCAGCAAATCGGTTTTTGAGCCATGACCGATGGCGGTCAGCATCATGAGATACTCGTCGGAAACGTTTGTAGGAATGCCCATGCCTTCAACAGCTTGACGAAATTTACCCGACTCGTGCAGCAGGCTTTCCATATCGTAGCCATGTAAAGAAAAGTTTAGCTTTGTCCAGAAATTAACTGGTTTAAAAATTGAATACTCATAACTCATTAACTGGGTATTGAAACCCTCCGCAATCTTAAACCCAAAATGCTCTGCCTGCTCTGACCAGATGGTTCCGGGGAATACTCCGGGCGGATTAATGATTACCGTATCAGGCAGGGTTTGTTCGATCATGGTGATGTTTGCCTGGAATACGTCTTGAAAGGTAATTGGGCCGACAATAGGTGTCGGGTAAATGAGTGACAGCCCAATTTTGCAAGGTTGTGCCACTTTAGCAGCAGCTAACTTGATGCATTGAATGGTTTCAATGATATCTTTTCTGGTAACCCCTTTGTTCATTACCTTTTCATTAATTACATCATGGCCTGTTTCGCCTCCCATAAATACGGCTCTTAATCCGGACTTTATTAAGAGGCAGTAAATATCGAAAATTTCTTCCGTTACTTTTCCGGCTCTTACAAACATTGAATAATGAATATGCGCATTATTAGCCATTAATGTGTGGGCTATGGCTTTGCCGTGTGATAACGGAGTTTCTGAACTGCTGAAACGAAAAAAGGCAATTCCTTGTTTGGTCATAGTTTGAATTTCAGCATAAATTTCTTCAACCGGCCTGGGAATATGGGTAACATTTTGACGGGAATGGGAACAAAAATTGCATTTGTTCCAGCTGCAGCCAACTCCGTCAACTAAGGTATGAAACAGAATTTTATCCTTAAGATCTTCCTCGTTATATTTGGGGATAATAAAATTGTCAAACATATAGCTGCCATGCTGGCTGTAGCTTCCAGTGCTAATTAGGCGGTCCCGGGTAATTTGATTGTGGACTTTATCGAGGAAAGCCAGCTTGGTTGCGGTAGAACTCAGCATATTAAGCAGCTTTTCAAGAATGTATTCGCCAGGGCCCATAATTGCCAAGTCAAATATCTCCTCGTCAAGGACTTTCGCTCCATAAACTTTAACCTGAGGTCCTCCTGCTACAATGATTGTATCCGGATTTTGACGTTTGATCTTTTTTGCTAATTGTATGCTCCAGGCATAAGCATCGCCATACCAAATTTTTATTCCAACCATAGGTATTGAATTTGTATATACATATTGAGCAATTTCATCACCCAGCTTGTCCATGTATTTTTTTCTTCTATAAATGGCCAGGCTTTGAAATGGCCAGGCAAGCAGCAAAAACAACAGGGTTAAGTGTTTCAATGAGGTGTAATATTTCATTTGTAGAATAACTAACAACCGTAAGAAATGGAAGCACCATTTCGGTACTCCTTGTTCAGCGCCGGACAGCCTTTGCTCATCAATAACAGTAACAGTAAACCCTTTGCTTTGCAAAAAGGTTCTGATTAGAGCAAGTCCGTTCTCTAAAGCTGCATCAGAAGCTATACGCTGTCTAGGGGCAAAACTGTTGACAAGTAAAAGATCTATAACTTTTTTCATGGTAATCATCTCCCTTGATTATTGACTATTAGCTGTAAGCTTAATGAAGCTTGTAATAGCTTTTTGGCTGCTAAAGGATGCAAATGGCTGTATTTTGCAAAAACAGGGTTTGAGATGATTAGCAAGTCAGCTTCGGTAACAGCCGTAATTTGCTGTTCATAGGGCTTTGGCCCATTGATTCCGCAGCCAAAGCAATGACCTGGCTGGAGAAGATGGGAGCACGATGCGGATGTGGCAGACAAAGTACCCGAAAGCAAAAAATACAGCTCATTGCTTATTTCCCCTACAGTAGTAATGATGTCACCTTCGTTGCAGTGGAATATCGCTCCGAGCTGTATTAATGTGTTACGTTCTTGTTCATTCAAATTGTTTAAGGGAGGGAAATGTTTAATCTCGTTATTAAATATTGATTGAATATACTTTTGGGTCAAGTCTTTAAATTGAGAGTTAATATGCTTGTATGATTCTGGGAAAGCAAGCTTAAACCGTGAAGCTAGTACAGATTGCTGTGTTTTGGGGAAAAAGCGGTATAAAGGTGAGTGCACTGATTTTAAGTGGGCCACATCATCATGAATAAAAACTAGTGGTAAAAGTAGGCCATAGCCTGGTTCTGTGAAGTTTTTTGTATATCTGCGCCAGCCTACTCTTTCATAAAGTTGAATTAGTCGTGGATTACCTCCGCCAAAAGAGAGTTGAACTTGAAACTCGTTATAAACTTTGTACATTTCAGCTATTAATCTGTACATAAGGGTTGATCCGCGGTATTTTTGTGATATAGCCATTTTGGTTGTTAATCCGATTTTTTTATTTTCATAATCATAGAGCATCTGTTTGAATTTAGGGAAACAAAAGATTTCTGATAGCCAACTTGGGAAATCCTCAGTTTCAGAGATTGTTAATCTTGCGGTTGCTATTATTTCAGAACCAACTGATGCATAAAGTAGAATACTATTTTGGTCGAGATCATCAATTACTTTTTTGTTTTTATGATCTGCCGAATGGGCAGAAGAGGACATTTCGTTGACAAAAATATCGTAGCGAAAACGATATATGGCATTTTTTTCTCTTATTGAATTTGCAATACGAAACCTAATCGGGTTATCTTGGTTGTCAGATTTTTGTTTTAATTCCATTAATACTCCCCCTAAAAATTAAACATGGAAAACTAAAGCCATTAATTAAAAACTGTATATAATCATTAGATCACCTCCTTCCATTTAACAATTTGATTCTCAGCAAAAGAAGGATGTTCCTATAGAATTTTGTCTAAAAATGGAGTTTATTGTTGAATAAATGTTTAAGTGGTGAAAATACTTGACAATAAGAAACAGGGTGTCTCAAAAATGCCAAAGCATTAAAGACACCCTGTTTCGATCATAATCTAGAATAATCAGACCTTCTTCTGACAGAACTAAAACTATTGAGACAATCCACTGCTGCTGTGAATGGTTGCTGATTTTTTACAATTTATTATTATTTAGCCGTTAATTGAAAATAAATTAAGAACGTTGTTCCCGTTGAATCTGATTTTACTGCTATTTTTGCCTGATGGCGTTCAGCAATACGATAACATATTGCCAGACCTAGGCCTGTACCATTTTCTTTTGTTGATACAAATGGTTTGCCGATATTCTCTAATATGTGCAGCGGTATACCATTTCCCTGATCTTTTATAGATAGAACAACTTTATCATCTTCAGGGAAGGTTGAAATTGTAATAATTCCTCCTGATGACATTGCTTCAAGACCATTGCGGACTAAATTAAGTATAAGCTGCCTTATTTCTTTTTCGTCTATGTAAAGCTCTGGAATGGGGTTTAAACACAAGTTAATATCTTTATTCATCCCATTAGCATCGGCCTTAACGAGAGGATACAGAGATTCAATTATTGAATTTAGATGAGAAATATTAAAATCAACTATTTTATGTTGGCTTAAAGATAAATATTCTTTTATAATTAGATTAGTCCTATCCAGTTCTTCTATTAATAATCCGAATTGTGATTTGTATTTTGAAAACTCCTGTTTATTTGAGAAAAATTGTAGGTAGCCACGAACTGTAGTCATTGGATTTCTTATTTCATGAGCCACACTTGCGGCCATTTGTCCTATCGCATTCAGGCGATCTAATCTTGACAAATCTTGCTCCATAATTTTACGAGATGAAATATCACGTACAATACCTTCTAATCCTATACAAGTATTTTTATTGTCAAATATTGGTGTTGATTTTTGTTCCACCCAGACAATTTCCTGATTTGGTTTAATTAAGCGAAGTGTAAGGAGGTTGCCCTTTATTGAAGTAATGGATTTTAAGGACATTTTTAACAAAGGGCGATCACTTGGATAAATAATAGATAGTAAAAGTTTAGGTGATTTATAAAACTCCCTGGGATAAAAGCCTGTTAATTTAAAAACAGATGGGCTAATATAATCAAAAGCGAATACAGGACGAATTTTACATCTAAAGATAACATCTGATGCATTTTCTGCAAGTAAACGATAATCTTGATCTTTGAGGAGAAAATCACTACGGGTTTTTTCAAAAAATACAATTAACGTACCAACACCGATAACGAATCTTAGTAAAGCATCGACTAAGAATCCCCAGGGAACAATCCGCTCAATCTCTATTAGGAATGGTAAATCAATTGCATGTATTCCTAATATTATGAATGCAACACCTGTTACGTATTTCCCTATGCCAGGAATTTCAAGATGTTTAATAAATAAAAGTCCAGTTTTACAATATAGTAGCCCAATATAGATACAAGTGGGTAATGATGCCAACAGAAATGACAATTTTAAATAAGCTGCGCTATCACTACAAATTGTAGCGATAGCGGCCCAAAAATACCAAGAGGTATTTAAGTTTCTTTCAGTTAATAAACTTGTGGCTTTAAGTAGAAGCACACAACTAACTATAGTTGCAAGTTGATATATAACCAAAAGGGGAAATTCAATTTCTGGCAGGTTAGTTGTGAAGAAGGCAAAACGTCCAAAGTGTAGAATCCATCCACTTATCCATAAAGCAAGATAAAGCTGTCTATATTGTAAAAACAAGTATATATAAATACATATTACCGCAAGGCTCGCTAGTATTGTGGCAAGTAATGAGGTTTCAAGGAAATTCATCAATTTTCACCTTTTTCGATAAATTTCAAGCACTGGGAAATATTTCTACTATTATTTGATTCCATAAAGGTAATTTCTTTCCTGCTAAACCGTACAATTTGCAGATATATAGGGCTGTTATACGAATAAACGCATAAAAAAACGAGCCTGTAAATCAGACTCGTTTTTTTCGTTATTTTTGTTTGAAGTAAATTAACTTGCCTATTTCGGCAACCAGGAAGGGCAGCGGGGATAATCCTGCAATGATCAGCCAGTCCTGGACTGACAAAGGCTGGGTTTTGAAGATGGCTTCGAGCGGTCCGATGGCGATGAGCATCAGCAGGAAAGAAAAAGCAACCGCCATGTTCATATATTTATTGCTAAACAGTCCGGCCTTAAATACTGAAAAATGAGCCGAGCGGGCGGCATACGCGCAAAGCAGCTGACTATTGACCAAGGTAATAAAAGCGAAGGTCCGCGCTGTGCTTATATCATCATTGTGACTGAAGTAACCGTAAGCGAAGGCGCCCAATACTACCACGGTGATTGCCAGGCTTTGCAGTCCAATCATGAAGAGCGAGGGTTTATTGACAATGGGCTCCGAAGGATCGCGGGGCGGCAGTTTCATGATATCGGATTCTTTTTTCTCCATGCCGAGCGCCAGCGCCGGGAAGGCATCGGTTACCAGATTTACCCACAGCAGCTGGATTGGCAGCAAGGGAATTGGCCAGCCCAACAGCATGGCAATGAAAATAACCAATACCTCCGAGAGATTGCAGGATAACAAAAAGGCAATAAATTTGCGGATATTGGCAAAAATGGTGCGTCCTTCTTCTACGGCGGACACAATGGTGGCGAAATTATCGTCGGTGACCACCATATCGGCTGTTTCTTTGGTTACGTCTGTACCGGTTATCCCCATTGCTACGCCAATATCGGCCTTTTTTAAAGCCGGCGCATCATTTATGCCGTCGCCGGTCATTGCAACAATTTGATTATTGGCTTTGAGGGCCTCGACAATGGCCACTTTGTTTTCCGGTGATACTCTGGCAAAAACGCTGGTATGTTTGACTGCCTCAGACAGCTCCGGTTTAGATAGCTGATCAAGCTGTTTGCCGGTCATTGATTGGTTTTTGTCGGTGATAATTCCAAGATCCAGAGCAATGGCCTGGGCGGTATCCTGATGGTCGCCGGTAATCATAATCGGCCGTATTCCCGCATTTACGCAAACTTTTACCGCCTCCCGGGCTTCACTGCGCGGCGGATCGATCATACCGACCAGGCCAATGAGCACTAAGTCGTTTTCAAGCTGCTCAGAATCAGTAGAAACAGGCAGCTGTGCATATTGACGACAGGCCACCGCCAAAACCCGCAAGGCCTGCCCGGCCAAATCATGGTTGATTTGCTGCAGTTGGCTGATCATTTCGGCATCAAGGGGCCTGATCTGGTTTTCAGCCATAATTTTGGTGCAGCGGCTAATTAAAATATCAGGGGCTCCTTTGGTAAAGGCCAGATAGTCCTGACCAAAGGAATGAATTGTCGTCATCATTTTACGGCCGGAATCAAACGGCAATTCTTTTACCCGGGGAAACTGGAGTGTAATGCCTTCCTGGGTAATGCCGGCTTTTGCGGCGGCTGTAAGTAAGGCCCCTTCGGTCGGGTCGCCAATAATACCCCAGGCATTGGTGTCGGAATGACGGGTCAGTTTGGCGTCATTACATAAGGCGATGCCTTGCAGCAATAACGCAAGGTCCTGTTCCCTGCCCAGCTCGGCTTGGTGGCTATTGAGGCGTATCTCACCGCTTGGGTCATAGCCTTCCCCACTTAAATCATATACTTTACCATTGGCATATGCTTTGGTAACTGTCATCTGATTTTGGGTCAGCGTCCCTGTCT
Source organism: Dendrosporobacter quercicolus (assembly GCF_900104455.1). Lineage (NCBI taxonomy): Bacteria > Bacillati > Bacillota > Negativicutes > Selenomonadales > Sporomusaceae > Dendrosporobacter > Dendrosporobacter quercicolus. The sequence continues at coordinate 30,951 of NZ_FNHB01000010.1, read as the reverse complement.
TATCGGAACAAATTACCGTTATACTGCCTAAGGTTTCTACTGCATGGAGTTTGCGGACAATACTGTTTTTACGGGCCATACGCTGCATTCCTAGGGCGAGTACGATCGTGACGACAGCCGGCAGCCCTTCGGGGATGGCAGCTACGGCCAGACTGATTGCCGTCATTAACATGAGTTGCACATCCGGCCCGGAAATGCTTCCGGCGGCCTTGAAGGCATTGTAAATGCCCAGAAAGAACACCAGCGTACATACGCCAAGACAGGCAACTCCCAGGGTCTTGCTAAATTCCCCCAGCTTTCTTTGCAGGGGTGTAATTTCTTTTTCACCGGTTTGCAGAAGATTGGCTATTTTGCCGATTTCGGTCTGCATCGCTGTTGCGACCACTATGCCTTTAGCCCGGCCGTAAGTGACCAAAGTACTCATAAAGGCCATATTTGTGCGGTCCGCCAGGGCTACATCTCCATTGAGGGGCAGCGATGATTTTTCTACCGGTACCGATTCCCCGGTTAAGGAAGCTTCTTCGACTTTGAGGCTGAATGTTTCCAGTATGCGCAGGTCGGCCGGTATGCGGTCGCCGGCTTCGACCAGTACAAGATCGCCTGGCACCAGGTCCCTGGCCGGGATGCTGATCGTTTTACCGTCCCGGATTACTTTGCTGTTAGGCGCGCTCATTTGTTTTAAGGCGGCCAGCGCTTTTTCAGCTTTACTTTCCTGAACGATGCCTAAAACAGCATTCAGTATGACAATGACCAGAATAGCTACTGAATCAACAATTTCTCCCAAAAAAGCTGAGACCAGGCTGGCAACAATCAGGATCAGGACGAGAAAATCCTTGAACTGACCAATCAGCTTACTGAAAAGACTTTCGCGCGCTTTTTCCTGGAGTTCGTTATAGCCATGCGAATTTAGCTGTTCCGCAGCCTGCTGCGTCGACAGACCGGCAGTCTGGTCTGATTTGAGTTCCTGGACCACCTGGCCGGGGGGTAAGTTAAACCAATCGTGCCGCAATGTATTCCTCCTCCTCAGTTCGCTTGTTATATTAAGATATTAATTCGCTAAGTGTATTTATGCCCCTGCCTGTTTTACAATATAATAATATTTTGATAATTGACAAAAAGAAACGCAGCACCGGTATAAGTGCAGCGATTCTAACAATACCTCAGTTTTATGCGGTAATGTACACCATTGTACCAATAGAAACCAGCCCTGCCAACTGGGTAACATCATGATTATACATGCGGATACAGCCTTTTGATACAAAGCCGCCGATGGATGAAGGATTGTTGGTACCGTGGATGCCATAGTGCGGCAGGTTCAGTCCGAGCCACATTGCGCCGAAAGCGCCGCCGGGATGCGGTCGTTTATTAACAATCTGGTATCTTCCCGTCGGTGTAGGTGATAACTGTTTGCCAACACCAACCGGGTATGCTCTAACCGGCTTACCGTTATTAAAAAGTGTTAAGCGTCTTTGGCTAAGCGCTATTACGATATAGTATGCCATCTTATCACCTCACCATACTATATTCAGCAGCGGGAAAAGTGCCACAAATGGAAGCAGGACCTTTCTGGAGGGATGTTATGAGAAGATTAAGGGGAATATTGCAAAAGCAGGGAATGATGCCGGGAACCTTACTGTATATTGGCGAGACCCGGAAGGAAAAGACGACAATGTCCTTGATTGAATACGATAAAGGACAGGTCTGTGAAACTAAATTTGCCGGGGTTGCCGAATTCATTGGACATGGTTTAAAGCTGCCGGTAAACTGGATTAATGTCAATGGGATTCATGACGTACAGGTTGTAGCCCAGCTGGGCGCGTTTTTTGGCATCCATCCACTGGTGCAGGAGGATATTGTCAATACCAACCAGCGGCCAAAGTTTGAAGATCATGGCGAGTATTCCTATTTGGTGTTAAAGACGCTCGCGCCGGCCGATGATGGCCATAGTGTCGACATTCAACAGATTAGTCTGATTGTTGGCGAAAACTATATTATTTCTTTTCAGGAAGTAAACAGCGGAATTTTTGACGCAGTTAAAAACCGTATTTGTAGTACCCAAGGCAGGCTGCGCAATATCAGGGCCGATTATTTGGCTTATCTGCTGTTAGATGCGATCACTGATAATTACTATACTGTGCTGGAGTTTTTCGGAAACCAGATCGAAGAGCTGGAGGATCGGGTAATTTTAACCTCGGACTCGACGCTGGTGCAGAACATTCATAATCTGAAAACCGAATTGCTGTTTTTGCGAAAGTCGGTATGGCCGCTCAGGGAGGTAATTAACGCAGTTCAGCGGGGCGATTCAACGGTTTTCAGCGATGAAACCCGCATTTACATTCGCGATATCTATGACCACACAATTCAGGTAATTGATACCATTGAAATGTACCGGGATATGGTTTCCGGCTTACTTGATATTTATTTATCCAGTGTCAATAACCGGCTGGGTGAAGTTATGAAAGTACTGACCATTATATCGACCATTTTTATACCGCTTAATTTTATTGCCGGCGTATATGGCATGAATTTCCACTATATGCCAGAATTAAGCTTTGCCTGGGGTTATCCGGCGGTATTGGGGCTGATGATCGGCGTAGCCGCATTTTTATTAAGTTTTTTTCGCAGGCGCAGCTGGCTATAATAGCCCCATTTCGGTCATAGTATTATTCTTCCGTCGGTTCGGCCTTGAACCAGGCGGCATACATTGCCGGCAGAACTAAGAGCGTCAAAATGGTTGCCCCAAATAGTCCGGCGGCGATTGATATTGCCATAGGTCCCCAGAAAATGCTGGAAACCAGGGGAAGCATGCCCAAAATAGCCGCTGCTGCGGTAAGCATGATTGGCCGGAATCTGGCGATCGTTGCATTGATGATCGCATCCCAGAGCGGCTCTCCGGCTTTAAGATGCTGGTCAATCTGGTCAATGAGAATGACAGAGTTCCGCATAATAATCCCCGACAGGGCCAAAATACCAAGTTCTACCACAAAACCAAGCGGCCGGCCGGTCAACAACAGCCCTACGCTTACCCCGATAATTCCCAGCGGAGCGGTCAGCAGCGTGAGTATTGTCTTGGATATACTCTGGAGCTGAAGCATCAGTAAAGTAACGATCAGGATGATCATGGCCGGCACAGGCTGCATCAGCCAGCGGGTAGCCTTCTGGCTCATTTCCTTAGGCCCGCCGACGACAATGTCATAACCGGCGGGAAGCGAGGTTCTAAGTTCCGACAGGCTGGCATAGGCAGCAGTAGTGGCATTATTGCCGAGAACACCCTCCCGGGTGTTGGCTTGCACCGTTATGGTTGGTTTTAAATCCCGGCGCCAGATTAAGCCTTCTTCAGCGCCATAGCTAATTTTGGCGATTTGGTCTAACGGAACATACGTACCATTGGCAAGATGAATATTAAGGTCTTTGATTTTGGACAAGTCATTGCGGTTTTGCACATCAACTCTAAACATAATGTTTACCGTTCTGTCTTGCTCCCGGAATTGGCTGATGGTTGAGCCTGACAGCATGGCCTGCAGGCTTGAGGATAGGGTTTGGCTGTCAATACCCAGCATACGGGCTTTATCCTGGTCAATCTCCAAGTGCATGACTTTATTTTTTTCGTTCCAGTCCAGGTTGATATCTTTTAGATCGGGATTTTCGGACAGGATATCGCGCACCTGACCGGCTATTTCACGGACCTTGTCATGCTCATAGCCGCTTACTCTGAGCATGACCGGATAAGGCGAGTTGGGGCCTGTCTGGAGGACGCGGAGATTGCTGCGCACCGTGGGAAAATCGACGGCGAGCAATTCACGGATATCGGCCATTAATTCATTGCGCGCGGCGACATCCTTGGTTACAATGACAAATTGCGCGAAGTTATTGCTGGGAAGTGTGGGTTCTGCTGTTAATATAAACCGGGGGGCACTCTGACCAATATAGTAAGTGTAATTGACAATATTAGGGTTACCGGCAAGAGTTTGGGCAAACCGGGCGGATTCCTGCTCTGTGGCCTGCAAAGACGAGCCTTCCGCCAGCCGCAAATCAACAATAAATTCCGGCCGGTCGGATGCCGGGAAAAATTCCTGTTTGACGAATTGCAGTAAAAAAATTGAGCCAAGGAAGGTGGCAATCGTTATGCCAATGACTAATTTACGATGGTGCAGGCAATAAGAGAGAACTTTGCGAAACAGCCGATAGAATTTAGAGTCGTAAATGTCGTGGCCGGAGGGGGCTGCCGGCTGTGTTTTTAACAGCTTATAGCCTAGCAGCGGAGTTACCAGAACCGATACCAGCCAGGATATTAGCAGGGCAATAAAAATTACCGAAAACATGCTGCCAATAAATTCAGAGGCGGAGCCCTTGGAAAATCCCACTGGGATAAAACCGGCGCAGGTAATCAGTGTTCCGGTCAGCATAGGGAAAGCGGTAGACGTATAGGCATAGCAGGCGGCTGCAAAGCGGTCCCAGCCCTGTTCCAGCTTGACGGTCATCATTTCAATGGCAATAATGGCGTCATCCACCAGCAGGCCGAGAGAAATAATCAAAGCGCCTAAAGAAACCTTGTGCAGATCAATGCCCAGAAGATTCATGCAGATGAACACGCCGGTAATGACCAGGGGAATACATAAGGCGACAACAATCCCTGAACGGATGCCAAGACTGATGAAGCTAATAGCCAATACAATAATAATTGCCTCACTCAGTGATTTGACGAATTCGTTAATGGACTCTTTTACGACTTTGGGCTGATTGGCAACTGAGTCCAACTGCAGGCCGAGCGGCAGATCTTGTTTTAGCTGACTGATTGTTTGGTCTAAGTTTTGTCCCAGCGTAAGAATGTTGCCGCCTTTTTCCATGGAAACGGCTAAGCCGACAGCCGGTTGGCCATTGTAATACATTTTTGGTTCAGGCGGATCAGCATAACTGCGCTCAATCCTGGCAATATCACCGAGGCGGAAAGTGTTGGTACCCGCCCGGATAGGGACATTTTTCAGGTCATTGATGTTTTCAAACATTCCGGTTACCCGTAAATAAACATTGTCGGAAATGGTATCAACCATGCCGGAAGCAGTCATGGCGTTTTGAGCCTGGACGGCGTTGGTGATAGCGCTGGGCGTAAGCCCCAGCTGGGCAAGCTTGATTGTTTCTATTTCAATGTAAATTCTTTCCGGCTGCACGCCCACCAAGTCAACCTTTTTTATACTTGGCACACCGAGCATTATCCGGCGAATGTTTTCCGCTTTGGCCCGCAGGTCTTCATAGCTGTAACCGTCGCCGGTCAACGCGTAAATGGAGCCAAAAACATCATCAAAGCGGTCATTAAAGTATGGTCCGTCCACGCCTTGAGGCAAGGTGGCTTTTATGTCGTTGACCATATTGCGCACCTCCAGCCAGGTTGGCCGGATTTGACTTTCAGTAACGGCGTCGTCCTTTAAGACGACATAGATAATTGACTGGCCGGGCTTTGAGAAGCTTTTTACATAATCAAGGCCGGGAGTATCCTGTAATTTCTTTTCAATTTTGTCGGTGACCTGTTCTTCTACCTGGCGGGCGGAAGCGCCAGGCCAATTGACACTGACAATCATTTGTCTGATCGTAAAGTCAGGATCTTCCATTCGTCCTAGCTTCTGATAGGAAAAAATTCCGCCAATGAAAATGATAAAGATAAAATAGTATACCAGCTGCTTATGGTTTAGCGCCCATTCGGTCAGGTTAAACGGTTTCATCGGGTACCTCCGTTGGTTGTCCGGACCTTTTGCCCTTCCCGCAATTTGTGAACTCCGGCAGTTACGATAATGTCACCAGGCTTTAACCCGCTGAGCACCTCCAGGTCGGACTGGCCAAACTGGCCGGCCTGAATTTGCCGCAAATGCACGGTATCATCGGTTACAACCCAGACTGCCGGTGCATCATTGACTTGATAAACCGCGGATAAGGGAATGACGGCGACAGAGCCCGGCTGGCTGCCGGAGGCTGCTACTGTGACTGCAGCAGTCATGCCCAGTTGGATTTCCGGCGGCGCCTGCAGCAAGCTGACGCGTACTTTATAGGTCTTGGCGGTAGCGTCGGCAACCGGGGCAATTTCGCGAAGGCGGCCCTCTAAGGTTAGATTAGGCAGAGCCCAAAAAGTTACATCAATGCGTGATGCGTGACGCAGGCTTTCCAGCCGGTTTTCCGGGACATTGATTTCAATTTCCCGTTCGCCGTCCTGTACCAGTACGATGACGGACTGCCCGGCGCTGACAATTTGACCGGTTTCAGCGCTAATGCTGGCAACAACGCCTGGTTTATCCGCATAGAGCATACTATAATCAAGCTGATTGACGCCCTGGGCATGTTGTGCTGCGGCTTGGCGGACGGCCGCAACTGCTACATCGTAAGCATTCTGGTATTGATCAAGCTGGGCCTGGCTAATGGCATTTTGCTCATACAACTGCCGGTAGCGTTCTAAATTGATCTGGGCCAGGCGTAATTGAGACTGGGCCGATTCAACCTGGGCCGAGGTACTGTTGACGGTTTGTTGTAAATCTTTGGGGTCAAGCTGCATGAGAATATCGCCGGCTTTGACGGTGCTGCCAACCTCGACATTGCGTTTGGTCAGTTTGCCGCCGGCCTGAAAAGCCAATTGACTTTCATAACGGCCCCGTACTTCACCGGAATAGGTGTAGTTCTGTTCAGTTCCGGACGGGGCAATTACTGTGGTGCGCACCAGCGGGACTTCTTCCGCGGTCGACTGGGCCTGGCGCTGATTCAGCCAGATGACGCCGCCAATGCATACTGCGGCGATCATGGCTGCTGCCGAAAAATAAACCTTTTTGCGGTTGGCATTTGTCCATTGTTTGATGTTAAACATGGCCTTGCTCCTTCTCATGACTGTTTTTCAGTCCCAATACCAGAATGTCCGACATTGCAGCCAGGGCATCAGGAAAAGTCATGTTATTTTCCGAAAGAAAGCTGTAGCTGAATAATTCCTGGGTTGCGCTTCTCACTATTTGCCGGAGTACCTTGATATTGACCGGGCGGATTACCCGGAGTTCAATTCCCCGGGCAATAAGCTCGCTCAGACGGTCAATTTGCTGCCCGCGAAACTCCTGGACCAATTTGAATTCCTCGGGATAATAGTGGCAGAGGTCGTCATAGATGTGCCGGTTGCTGATTGGGCCAAATGATTTTGGCGCTACTTTCAGCAAGGCGTGAATTTTGCCGGTAAGTGTTAATGACGGATTCGCGTAAATTTCTTCATCCTGGCTTTTAATATCAGCGATCGCTATCGCCAATACATGATAAATCAGTTCGTTTTTCGATGCGAAGTGTTCATATAAGGATGTTTTGCTGATACTAAGCCGGCTGGCCAGGTTGCTCATGGTAAATTTAACGCCGCGCGTCATCATCTCCTCGGCGGCAGCCTTAAGTATTTGATTGCGCAAATAGCCCACTCCAATTCTTGTGTACCAAAAAGACAAAATTGGTACTGATGTTATAATATTATGGTAGTTCAGTTTTTAGTATCTGTCAATATCAAGAAATCATTACTTCGATCCAAAATAGAGTGTAATGCCTGATACGCGTTCAAGGGGCTGTCTTTTCCATGCTTTAGCATTAAGAGACACCCCCTTGGCGTGAATTGTAATTATATTTATTTGCTGCGTAAAGCATCATAGGCTTTTACGGCTAATTGCGCCAAAAAGTCGCTGGCATAGTCAGGAGGCTGCTCTGTTTTGGTAAAAGCGCTGATTAGAATCGGATTTTTGCCGTCATCGACAATACCCACGTCATTTAGCACGCCATCCGGCAATTGACCAACCTTATGTAGAACCTTGTTGTTTTTCATATGCCGGGGGATTTCTTCTTTGAAAATGGTTTTCGCCAGTTCTTCTTTCAAAATCGCCGACATTTCCCGGCCTAAGTATTGCTCCTGGTAAATGGTCTCCAATACGATGGCCATTTCGTGCGGGGTAGTCACGCTGTGATAGTTGTACTGTTTAAACGCATCGTCACTATGAATGCGGGTTTTTGTTAATTCCAGGTCTTGCAAAACCTGGGTTAAGGCGGCCGGGCGCCGCTGTTCAATTTCGTTCAGCAATTCATAAAAAGCAGGGTTATCGCTAATCACCATCATTTTTTTGATCAATTGGTCGTATTCCTGTTTTTTGGCGACAGCGACTTCCGGGTAAATATATTTATAGACAGCAAGTGCTACGACCAGTTTATGGGTGGAAGCTGTAGCAAAAATTTCATCAGAATTGATACTTATGGTTTGGCCTGTGGTTAAATTCTTGGCATAGAGTCCTGCCTGCCCTTTAAAGTTGTTTACATATTGGGTGAAATCAGGCGGAATAGGGGCAGCCGGCGCTGCTTGCTGTGGCGGGGATTTAGGCAAGTCCGGTTGTTTGGCCGGCTGTTTTACACAAGCCGTCAAAGTCAAAAGGATGATGCTGAATAAAATGAATATTTTTTTCAGTTGGACCACTCCCTGCGCTGATTTAAAAAGCTATCCCTACTGCACCAATCCTGAATGCTGCAGCTACTGACGGCCGAATTTACGTAATACTGCGTTGTTGTCAATCGGCATACGCCCGGTATGCCTCATTCCTCCGCCTTGTCTTCGGAAAATTCGTCTCGCCCTTCACTTACAGTTTCAAGATTGGCACGGTACTAGTGTTACCGCCTGCCGGGTACTTTATCCCGGTGAACGTCCGGTCAAATTGAATTTTTGGCGCCGGTATGATAATTTGGCGGCTGTTATGGTATAATATGGTGGAATAAACAGAAGTGAGGGGATAAATGAATGAAGAAAGCACTGATCGAAATGGATAAAGGTTCAATCAGCATTGAACTTTTTGAACAGGAAGCACCTAAAACGGTAGCTAATTTTGAAAAGCTGATTAATGAAGGCTTTTATAACGGCTTGAATTTCCACCGTGTTATTCCCGGTTTTGTAGCGCAAGGCGGCTGCCCCCAGGGAACCGGCGCGGGCGGTCCTGGTTATACCATTCCCTGTGAAACGAAAGGAAATCCCCATGTTCATGAACGCGGCTCACTGTCGATGGCGCATCGCGGTCCCAATACCGGCGGCAGCCAGTTTTTTATTGTTTATGAACCTCAGCCGCATTTGGATGGCGTGCATACTGTTTTTGGCAAAGTGATTGCAGGTATGGATGTGGTGGATAAAATTCAGCCTGGCGACAAAATGAATAAGGTTACTGTTGTAGCAGAGTAGAGTCGTCCGCTAAATTAAATCGTCAAAAGACCGTTACTTTCCGGCAAAGTCTTGAATAGACTAGGCTAAGGAGGAGTGACGGTCTTATTTTTTTGCTAATATTTTGTGTTGTCGGGCCTAAATCGCCCTGTTGCTTAATACATTATATTGAGCAATAAATATTAGCGCCTCTTTATGAAAAAAACTGCGGCGGTATATTCGCCATTGGCGTACCACAAATCTAAGGGAGAGTGATGTAATGGCTGACTTTAATTTTGCAGCGCTTATTCAGCAAGACCGGGCGGAACGTAAAAAAGAGCGCTTTACCGGCACATTTTTAGATTATCTGGATATTCTGAAAGAAAGTCCAAAACAGGAAGCTATGCTGGCTCATGCCCGAATGTTCGAGCTTTTGACTAAGCCAGGCGTCGAAATCATCAAAACGGAGGAACATCCCCGTCTGAAAAAAATATATGGCAATGCTACGTTAAAAAGATATAAATTTTTCCGTAATGATTTTTTTGGCATTGATACCAGCATTATGAAAATAATGCGCTATTTTCATTCGGCGGCAATGCAGGGTGAAGAAGCGCGGCAGGTTTTATACCTGGTCGGTCCGGTTGGCGCAGGCAAATCTTCATTGATGGAGGCGCTGAAAAAAGCGCTGGAAATGAGTGCGCCCATTCATGTGATTAAGGACTGCCCAATGCGGGAAACACCACTGCATTTAATTCCCAAGCATTTGCGGCCGGACTTCGAGGAAATGCTTGGCATTAAAATTGAGGGCGATTTGTGCCCGATTTGCCGGTACCGTCTGGTTCATGACTACAGCGGGCAATATGAAAAGATGCCGGTAACCACAGCCGAGTTTTCTATTCGCTCCCGCAAAGGGGTCGGTGTTGTACCGCCGGTTGATCCCAACAATCAGGATACGTCGGTACTTACCGGTTCAGTGGATATTTCCAAGCTGGATCTTTATCCTGAAGACGACCCCAGGGTATTGGCGCTCAATGGGGCTTTTAATGTCGGCAACCGCGGGATTGTAGAGTTTATCGAGGTATTTAAAAATGAAGTTGAGTACTTGCATACGATGATTACCGCCACCCAGGAAAAATCCATACCATCGCCGGGCAAGGGTTCAATGATTTATTTTGACGGCATTATTCTGGCGCATTCCAATGAGGCGGAGTGGAATAAATTTAAATCTGACCACACCAACGAAGCTATTTTGGACCGGATTGTCAAAGTTGAGGTTCCTTACTGCCTGGAACTGGATGAAGAAGTTAAAATATACCACAAAATGCTGCGTAACAGCACATTTAACGCGCATATTGCCCCTCATACCATCGAGGTTGCCTCGATGTTTGCCATTTTAACCCGGCTGGCGCCATCCAATAAGGTAGATGGCTTAACCAAGCTAAAGATCTATAATGGTGAGGAAATCGTGGAAAAGGGCTCAACTAAGAAGGTCGACGTGCTGGAATTGCGGGAGGAAGCAAACAGGGAGGGAATGAGCGGTATATCCACCCGGTTTATTATGAAAGTGCTGGATACCGCTTTATCGGAATCGGAAAATAATTGCATTAACCCCATTGCCGTCGTGGATACGCTCATCAGGTCAACGAAGGAACTGGCAATTGCTGATGACGAGAAGAAGCGTTATCTGGCTTTTCTACAGGATACACTTAAGAAAGAATACAATAAGATCATTGAAAAAGAAGTTACCAGAGCCTTTATTCACGGTTATAAAGAACAGGCTGAAAGCTTATTCAACAACTATTTGGATCATGCCGAGGCTTTTGTCAATTCGACAAAGCTTAAGGATGAAAACACCGGCGAGGAGTTAGAACCGGATATTAAGTTTCTGCAGTCCATTGAAGAACAGATCGGCATAACCGGCACTTCCGCCCTGGGCTTTCGCCAGGATGTTACTTCTTATATGTTTTCCGTACTGCGCAATGGCAGTAAAATTGTCTATGAAAGCTATGAGCCGCTAAAGGAAGCCATTGAGAAGAAATTAATGGCTTCAGTCAAAGAGCTTTCCCGGATTGTGACCAAAGCCCGGGTGCGTGATAAAGAACAGGACAGCAAATATAGTGCTATGGTGGAGGAAATGAAGCGTAACGGTTATTGCGATCATTGCTGTAATGTTATCTTGAAATATGCGGCGAATAATTTATGGAAAGACTAGTGCCTTGACACTAGCCGGGAGGGAGGCGTCATGGCAATATTTAAAGACGGCGGAACCGATCACTCGGACCGTTCACAATATGACCGCAAACGACACCGGCAGCTGATGGAGAATGCCATAAAACGAAACTTAGGCGATATTATTGCCGAAGAAAGCATTATTGGGCAAAGCAAAGACAAAAAAATTAAAATACCGGTAAAAGGCATTAAAGAATACCAGTTTGTTTATGGGAAAAACAGCGGCGGCACCGCAAGCGGCAGTGGTCAGGAGCAAAAAGGCCAGGTCGTCGGCAAGGTCAACGACCAGCAGCAGCCGGGAGCGGGGCAGCCCGGGACCGAGCCTGGCGAGGAAATTTATGAAACCGAAATTACCATGGAAGAAATCGTTCATTATTTGTTTGATGAATTAAAGCTGCCGGATATGGACCGCAAAAAATACGGGCTGATTGAAACACAAAGTGAATATAAGCGGCTGGGCTACCAACGCAAGGGTATTCCGCCGCGCCTGGCTAAAAAGCGTACTGTGGTTGAAAAGTTAAAACGCGAGCAGGGCATAAGACGAAGCCAGGCTGAGGCCGGCCTGCCGGTGCCGGAAAGAGTTCCTTTTCGCGAGGATGATTTACGGTATCACCGGGTAAGAGAAGAGGTGCAGCACCGGGCCAATGCCGTTATTTTTTGCATTATGGATACTTCCGGTTCGATGGATCAGACCAAGAAATACCTTGCCAGAAGTTTTTATTTTTTGTTGTATCAGTTTGTCCGGTGGAAGTATCAGCATGTCGAAGTGGTGTTTATCGCCCATACCACGGAGGCCAAGGAAGTGACGGAGTGGGAGTTTTTCCATCGCGGCGAAGCCGGCGGGACGGTAATCAGCAGCGGCTATGCCAAGGCCTTGGAAATTATTGAGCAACGCTACGCGCCTGAGATATGGAATATCTATGCTTTTCATTGTTCAGACGGAGATAACTGGGGCGATGATAATACCAAAGCCATTGCTCTGGCCCGGCAATTATGCGAGATATGCGTTCTGTTCGGCTATGGCGAAATTGCTTTCAGCCATGGCTGGAACGTTACCATCAGGCGTGATTTTGAGCGGGATCTAAAGGCCGACAATTTTGTTATTGCTTTAATGAATAAGCAGGAAGATATCTGGCCTGCCTTTAAAAAAATCCTTGATAAACAAAGTGATGCCGGGGGTGATGACAGTTGACCGGCTATTCGTCAAAGGATCTGGAATTTTGGAACGGCAAAATTGAAGAGCTGATCAAAACATCCGGCTTGGATTGTTATGAACAGCACTTTTCCATTTGTACCTATGAAGATATGTTATGCTATGAAGCCTATGCGGGAATGCCGTCCCACTATCCGCACTGGAGTTTTGGCAAGGCTTATGAACGGCAGAAAACTTTTTATCAATATAATCTGGTTGGCTTACCTTATGAAATGGTGATTAACTCCGATCCCTGCCTGGCTTATCTGATGCGGGACAATACACTGACCCTGCAAATTCTGACCATGGCCCATGTCTATGGACATAATGATTTTTTCAAAAATAACCGTTTGTTTAAACGCGATACCCGGGCCGAGCTGACGGTTGAGATGTTCAAGGCTCATGCCGACCGGATCAGGGAATATATTCACGACCCGTTTATCGGCCCGGAAAAAGTTGAACGGATACTTGACGCCGCCCATGCCCTGCGTTATCAAACCAGCCGGCATGGCTTGCACAAGTCGTTTACGCGCCAGGAGTTTAGCAAGGAACAACCCAATACCGTTCCCGAAAGGCTTGCGGACGATTTGCTGGGATATCTGGCGGAACGCGGCAAACTGGCTGAATGGGAACGGGATTTGGTGAATATCGTGCGGCAGGAAACGCTGTATTTTATTCCGCAGATTGAGACGAAAATTATGAATGAAGGCTGGGCCAGTTACTGGCACTACCAGCTTTTAAACCAACTGAATTTGCCGACTGAGCTGCATCTGGAGTTTTTGCAGCGGCATAATTTGGTGGTCCGTCCCTTTGAAGGACGGATAAATCCTTACTTTATCGGCTTTAAAATGTTCGAATACCTGGCAAAGCAGCCGGACGGTTCAAGCAGAATCAAGGAAATAAGAGCTGAGGAGCGGGATCAGTCGTTTTTGCGGCGCTACCTGAATCAGGAGCTGTGCGAAGAGCTGCATTTGTTTTCCTACCAGGTTCGGGGCAACGATATTGTGGTTAAAGAGGTAGCGGACGAAGTCGGCTGGCAGACGGTCCGGGATGAATTCGCCAGCAGTGTCGGATTAGGCAATATACCGGTGATCAAGCCGGTGGAAGTTGATAAAGGAGCCCTGATTTTAGAGCATGTATATGACGGGCGGGAGCTGGAGCTGAATTACGCTAAAGAGACGGTAAAATATGTACTGGACTTATGGGGCGGTAAAGTCGACCTTAGAACCACTTTAAATGGCAGAAGCAAGCTGATCAGCTGCAGTGAAAACAAAATAGTGCTGCTGCTTGACAGTTAAACCAAAGGGACGCACCTTTTCAAACAAAAGAAGCAGGGGAAAGCGGTTGAAGAAAAAGAACCCGTAGCCGGATTGGCGCAACAAAACAGCGGAAGTCTTTCCCCCAGGCACAGCAGCGCAAGATACCATACTAAAATAATTCCTGGACTAGTGCTCTGCACAAGTAAATAAGGAAATGCCACTGGAGTGTTCCTATACCAATCCCTGCTCCCAGTCCGGTAAACAATCGCCGGTAATTGGTCGAGATCAAGCCCAAGAATTCCTGCAGCGACCAGTCGATTAGCATTAGAGCGATTAGAGCGGCGCAAACCCACAGTGATGGAGAGTGATCCGACAACAATAATAATAAAGCTGCGATATGCCCAATATAGGCGCCAAAACATCTGGCGCACATAGGCATCAGCTTTCCATTTATTGAAAAAGTCCGATCAGGTAATCTATGACAATTTAAAAAGCTTATCATATATTTTACAAACCTCTTAGTTGTTTTAGGAATTGGGTAGATTCCAACGATTTCCGCATTTTAAGCAAATAACATATTTTTTCTTTGCCCCAAGTCCACCGCATAAAAATCCTAACGGTCCAAGCAGTATTGCGCCGCAACATCCCTTACCATATCCATAGCCTTCCTTGTCAACTTGAATAGAGGTAGAGCCGCAGTTGGGACAACTGGCGGTACGGTCCTGCGTTGGTTTGTTTTCCTCCATATTGGACATCAATAATCATCCTTTCGATGTAAGCTGCGTTGTATTGTTTTGCCATAAATGCCCAAAATCCTCCTGAATATTTTATAATAGTAGCTATTCTGCCAATAAATTTGTAAAAACACAGCAATAGAGAATGTCTTAGTCTTTTTTGTATAATAGTGCCGTGATGAATTGCCCCGGTGTATCACTCTGAATTGATTCCCAGGGTTGATTAGAATAGGTAGCGGGAACCAGAAGTACTCGTTTTTACGTAGGATCTTGACGTTGTGAAGTTGAGGTGTTGTCTATTGTACCTGACCAGCAGACTGGCAGGTATTTTTTTGTATTACCTGTAAACAAAGAATTTAGTCCATTAACGTAAAGTACTATCTTGGCATACAAGCACTTTTTTAGATTGGGGACATTATTCCTGGCCTAAAATATAGATCGACCAAATGATTAAGACTTACTACTGGTAAGAATTATACCAATAATACAAAATAAAAGTCCCACTGTGTTGACAGCCGTTATCGTTTCTTTAAACAGTAAAATTCCAATTGGTATTAAAAGCACTGAAACGGATACATTCGAGATAATTGCCGCTAAACTTATATCCCACCCGGCCCGATAAGCAAGCAAAAAACCCAATTCCAGCCCAATGATTGCCAAAGCCAGTGCCGCGCTCGCCCAGTTTAGCCCCTTTAAATTATCGTAGAATGAAAAACTGCTTGGATAAAAAGGATAAACAATTAAAACAACGACAATTGCTGTTACATAGGTCACTAAAAGCGAAAAAAGCGGATGAATAACAGGTGAAATTGATTTTTGAAGAATATGATAGAATAGATTGGCAAGAATGGTTAATGTCATTGTTAAATAGTAAAACATCTTTTCTTCCTCCGCTGTTTTAGGCTTGTTGTTAATGTATTTAGTATTTGTGCTTCACGATAAAGCTTCATTACAAATTTCACAATTGTTGATAAAAAGCTTCCTTTGGTAGTACCATGATAATGCCCGCACATAAAATGTCCTCCATTTTTGTTCAAAAACCATTTTTTTCTAGCTATATTGTGTATTATATAAAAAGTTCATATAATTGTGATGATCCAATTGGTTTTAATCAATACCAACCAATTTTATAAACAGTTAGCCTGGAATGGAGGATTATCATGCTAACAGTCAATTGGAAGCCCAATAAAAAAAGCAATATTTCGCTATACAAACAAATTGTGTATTATATAAAAAACAAGATAGCAACTGGCGCCTGGCCGGTAAATAGCAAATTACCTTCTCAACGCGCTATGGCACAGGCCTTTCAAGTGAATAGAAGTACTTTAATAACAGCACTAGACGAACTGATTGCAGATGGATTTCTTAAAAGTAAAGTGGGAAGCGGTTTATGGGTAATTAACAATAGCTGGTCATTATTATCTTCCGAGAACTGTGTTAATTGGAATTCTCATATTGATCAGGGCGTAATTCGATCTAATTTCAACACTATTCAGGAAATAAACCGTTTAGAGATAAATCCTTCTCTTATTCGATTAGGCACAGGTGAGTTATCTCCAGATTTTTACCCTGAAAAAGAAATGAACATTATATTTAGTAAACTTTCTGGCAGTATAGCTTCTATGGGTTATGAAGAACCTAAAGGCTCTTTGTTTCTTAGACAACAAATAAGTGGTTACTTAAAGACAGTTGGTATTAATACTTCTCCCGCTTCCATCATGATTGTATCTGGAGCCTTACAGGCTTTACAACTTACCTGCTTTGGCCTATTACGCAAGGGAACTACAGTTTTTCTTGAAAAACCTTCTTATCTCTTTTCCTTAAGATTATTTCAATCAATGAAAATGCACTTTTCCGGTCTTTCACTAGATTCTGAAGGAATCCAACTGGCAGCAGTTTCTGACCTCTGTATGAATAAAAATGCGGCTGTATTGTATACTATTCCTTGTTTTCATAACCCAACAGGAATACTAATGACTGAAAAGCGGCGTAATGATCTAATTGCTTTATGCCAATATGAGCGATTACCGATTATTGAAGATGACGTTTATCGGGAGCTTTGGCTTGATTTCCCGCCGCCGCCAGCTCTGAAAGCCATGGATAAGGAAGGGCTGGTGCTATATCTCGGAAGTTTATCAAAAACGTTAAGTCCGGGACTGAGAATTGGATGGATTGTCGGGCCGGAACAGGTGATTGAACAATTGGCAGATATAAAAATGCAAACTGATTATGGCGCTAGCTCTTTATCACAATGGGTAGCTGCTGAATGGCTTTCCAATGGACTTTACCAAGAATATTTAGATAATGTCAGAGTTCAGCTTAGAATACGTAGAAATGCAGTGTGTAAAACTTTAAAAACTTATTTTTCGGATATTGCAACATGGAACATTCCGCAAGGAGGCTTTTATATTTGGCTGAGCTTTAATTATCCCATTTCCTTAAAACAGCTTTTCAAAATTTGTTTAGAACAAGGTCTTTTGATTAATTGCGGTAATCTATATGATCATCTGTCGAGTCAGCATTTACGTATATCCTATGCTTATGCTTCAATAACCGATCTCAGCGAAGGGCTATATCGTCTCTCAATACTAGCCAGAACACTATTGGCAGTAAGCGTCAAGGCAAAATAGCAGATAAAAAAGAGCAAACCCTGAGGTACTGATACCAGGGTTGCTCTCATTACAGCTTTCTTGAGCTTTCGGGTTCCCAAGGAAGATGATCTTCTGGAGTTTCAGGATACCGGCAAATTAGATCCCATAAGAAGAACTTTCGGACAGCGTTTTACACAGTTGCAAGGGGCATCAGCTTAACCGCAGCAGGCCCAGCAAAATAAGGAGAAGGCCGGGCAAGTATGGAAAACGTTTTTTTAGACGTTCGGATACAATACAGGAAGAGACATAAGTTCCCGCCGCCAATACAACGATTTGCGTTGTCCCCATCAATAGCGGCGTATAAGCCGGCAGAAAGCCAATCAGGGCGGCGGCAAAGGTAGCCACCATATTGTCTAACCCTAAGGCCAGACCCAGAAAAACGGCTTCAGAGGGGCTGATTCGCTTGGAGTCATCGACATCGGCCGTTTCCGGTTTGGCCATAATGCTAATGACCAGGCGGCCAATTGAAATGGTCAGCTGCCGGGCGCTGACCGCGCCGTTATTCGCTTCGTACAAAGGAATTGCTTTGGTCAGGTACTCCTGAAATAAACTTAAGATACCAATGCCAATCAACAGCAGTGAACCGCAAAGGATGGCGATGTGGGGATTAATAAACTGTTCCAGATAATTTGCGCCCAGCATGGCGGTTCCGGTACAGGCAATCGTGACGGCCCCGACGATGAGCAGCGAAGAAAAGGGCAGTTTAATGTTTTTCAGTCCATAGGCTATGCCGGCGATAAAGCCGTCCATACTAACGGCAAAACCCAGCAGCATAACGTAAAAAATATTCATGACAGTCCCTCCGCAGATGTAGCTTTGCAATAGTTTTCGCCTGGTAGACGACAGCAACGCCTTCCATCCGTAATATATGGCGCAGGTCTTTTTTTTGTTCCTACTTTGTTTCACTGAAAAAGTCTGTACCAGGCAGGAATTTTTTGTCTGGTTAGGGAAATGATAAATGATAATTAGAATTGGCATTTCTAGTACGCACGGTACTAGGTTGCTGAATAACTGTTAAGTTGTGTTTTTGAGGTGAGAATGTGGATTTTGGTTTAGGTAAAGTTTTGCCTGTACGCATTGAAGAAGAGATGAAAAATTCCTATATTGATTACGCGATGAGTGTTATTGTCATGCGGGCGCTGCCTGATGTCCGTGATGGTTTGAAGCCTGTTCACCGCCGCATTTTATATGCGATGCATGAAGCCGGCATGGCGCCCAACAAACCATATAAAAAGTCAGCGCGTATTGTCGGGGAAGTCTTGGGTAAGTATCACCCGCATGGTGATTCTTCGGTTTATGATGCTACTGTGAGGATGGCCCAGCCATTTTCAACCCGCTATTTATTAGTGGACGGGCATGGCAATTTCGGTTCGGTCGACGGGGATTCGGCGGCGGCAATGCGTTATACCGAAGTAAGAATGTCCCGGATTGCCGAATCAATGCTGGATGACATTGAAAAAGATACGGTCGATTTTGGCCCAAACTATGATGAGTCATTAAAGGAACCGCAGGTATTGCCGGCAAAAATTCCTAATTTGCTGGTGAATGGGTCATCCGGTATTGCCGTGGGAATGGCGACGAACATACCGCCGCATAATCTGGGAGAAGTAATTGACGGCTTGCTGCTGATGATTGAAAACCCGGCGGTTACCATTCAGGAACTGATGATGGTCATCAAGGGGCCGGATTTCCCGACGGGCGGCCTTATTTTAGGCCACGAAGGGATTAAGCTGGCTTATACCACCGGGCGCGGTGTTGTTAAAATGCGGGCTCAGGCCAGAATTGAACGGATGTCCAACGGTAAGCCCCGGATATTGGTTACGGAAATTCCTTATCAAGTGAATAAAGCCCGGCTAATTGAAAAAATCGCCGAGCTGGTCAGAGATAAGGTTGTTGACGGTATCACCGATTTGCGGGATGAAAGCGACCGCGCAGGCATGCGGATTGTTATTGAGCTCCGGCGCGATGTAAATCCTGATGTGATTTTGAACCAACTGTATAAGCATACCCAGCTGCAGGAAACCTTCGGCATTATCATGCTGGCTTTGGTTAAAGGCCGGCCGCAGGTGTTAAACCTTCAGGAAGTGCTCTATTATTATCTGGAGCATCAGAAAGATGTCATTGTGCGCCGGACCAAGTACGAGTTGGACAAGGCCCGGGCCAGGGCGCACATACTGGAAGGTTTAAAAATAGCGCTGGATCATATTGATGCTGTAATAACAACGATTCGTGAATCCAAAACTGTTGATATAGCGCGAGCGGCGTTAATCGACGGCTTTGATTTGTCGGAAAAACAGGCGCAGGCCATTCTTGATTTGCGGTTGCAACGCCTGACCGGCCTGGAACGCGAAAAAATTGAACAAGAGTACAAGGATGTGCTGGAAACCATTGAATGGCTGGAATCGGTATTGGCTGATGAGCATAAAGTTCTGGGGTTGATTCGCGACGAATTGCTGGATGTAAAAAAACGGTTTGCCGATGAGCGCCGTACGGTAATTACCAGTGATGTTTCCAAGCTTCAGATGGAAGACCTGATTGCCGAAGAGGATATTGTCATTACTCTGACTCACGGCAATTATATTAAACGTCTGCCGGTAGACACCTATCGCAACCAGAAACGGGGCGGGCGCGGCGTGACCGGCATGGGGACCAAAGAGGAAGATTTTGTGGAGCATTTATTTGTTACCACCACGCATCATAACATCTTGTTCTTTACTAACCGGGGACGGGTTTACCGTTTGAAGGGTTATGAAATTCCAGAAGCCAGCCGTACGGCCAAGGGCACGGCAACCATTAACCTGCTGCCGCTGGAGGACAAGGAACAGATTACGGCAGTCATTCCGATTAAAGAGTTTACGAATCGCAAGTTCTTATTCATGGCAACCCAGAAGGGCATTGTCAAGAAGACGGAGTTAATGGATTTTGATACGGCCCGTAAAACCGGCCTGATTGCCATTTCTCTGGATGAAGATGACGATTTAATTGATGTAAAGCTGACCAATGGTGATCAGCATGTCATTCTTGGCACCCGCGACGGTTTGGCAATTTCCTTCCCGGAAACCGATGTTCGCTCCATGGGACGTAATGCGCATGGTGTCAGGGGCATTCGCCTGCACGCCGGCGATCAGGTTGTCGGCATGGATACCGTCCGTAAGGAAGGTGAGGTGCTTACCGTTACGGCCGAGGGTTACGGCAAGAGGACGCCGGTGACGGAATATCGCAATCAATCCCGTGGCGGCAAAGGAGTCATCAATACTAAAGTAACTGATAAAACCGGTCAGGTCGTGGGCTTAAAAGTAGTCCGGCCCGGCCAGGAGTTAATGCTGATAACCAGCGAAGGGATTGTTATCCGTACTGATGTTGATGAGATTTCAGTCATTAGCCGTAATACGCAGGGCGTCAAGCTGATGAAAACCGGCAATAAGGATAAAGTTGTCGCTTTGGCGTCGGTGGAAAAAAAGGCTGACAGCGATTAAGGCAGCATAAAAAGGCTGTGAACGGGAGCAATCCTGTTCACAGCCTTTTTAATTGCGCCGGCCGGGAAGCGGTCAGTAATATTAAGCAATACTAAAACCTGAATTTGGCATGTAAATATAAGTAAAATAATATATCATTTAGTTATGGTTTTTGATATAATCATCCTTGACTAACCAGTCAGCTTGTGTAAGGTTAGAAAGGATGAACGATATTGCTTTTGGAAAATAAGAAAAGACTAGCGCTGATTATTGTCGTATTGTTTGTATTCACCGGCCTTGTCGGCTACCAAATTTATGGAAATATTGCCGATAACAGAGCCCGGGCTGCCAAAATGGCCCAAAGCAGTACGGTTGCAGTAGAGGTTGCTCAGGTTGGCCGGCGGGACATTGAGCCGAAGATGATTTTTTCAGCTAATCTTGAGCCGGTATGGAGTGCAGATATTTCGGCTAAAGTAGATGGCCGGATTAACGTTTTAAATATTAATGAAGGTGATCAGGTGAAGGCGGGTACGGTGATCGCTGTGCTTGACACCAATGACCTGCAGGCCCAGGTAATTCAGGTTCAGGGAAATTTAATGGCGGCCCAGTCCAGTCTGGAACAGGCCGAACTTGATTTTCAGCGTTATGCGGCCTTAGCCGGACAAGGTGCTGTTTCGACGCAGATGCTGGACAATGCCAGAACAAAACGCGATTCAAGCGCCGGCCAGGTGAAAGCCGCGCAGGGTTCGTTAAATTTAGTCCAGGAAAAGCTAAATAATGCCAATGTCGTTACACCACGCAGCGGTATTGTCACCAAACGGTTTATGCAGGCCGGGACTTTTGTGCGCTCAGGCTCTGCCATCGTAACGGTTGCCGATACTTCGGAATTGCTGGCGAAGGCGACTGTCAGCGAATCGCAGGTAGGCAGCCTGAAAATGGGAACCAATGTTCAGGTGAAGGTTGACGCGTTGCCGGACCAACAATTTTCCGGCGTTATTGCCAGAATTTCCCCGATGGCTGCATTGCCGGCCCGGACCTTTACTGCTGAAGTCAGCATTGATAATGCTGATGATTTATTAAAGCCGGGAATGTTTGCCAGGGTTGAGATGCCGTTGACGGTTCATACGGATGTTTTGGCTGTGCCTGAAAGCTCGCTGGTCATGCGGGAGGATCAAAAAACGCTGTTTGTCGTTGGCGCAGACAATATAGTTCAACAGCGGGTATTAACTGTCGGTTTCGTTGAAAACGGCTGGGCCGAAGTGCTGGCAGGCGTTCAGGAAGGTGAAAGCATTGTGGTCGCAGGACAAAATAAACTCCGGGACGGAGTTGAAATTGCCCCGGCCGGGGATGGTGGTCAATAATGGGGATGATTTCAACATTTATCAAGCGGCCGGTATTTACCGTTATGCTGGTCATGCTGCTGGTCGTATTCGGCATTGGGGCTTATCCGGGACTGGGTATTGATTTATATCCTGATGTCGATTTTCCGTTGGTAAGTATATCCGTGTCTTTTCCCGGAGCTTCACCTGAGGAAATGGAAAGCCTTGTCACCAAGCCGGTTGAAGATGCGGTAAGTTCCTTGTCAGGCATAAAAACGCTATCGTCGGTGACGCGGGAAGGTGTATCGCAGACCACGCTTGAATTCGAGTTTGGCACCGATCCAAAATTGGCTGCAAACGAGGTGCGCGAGAAAGTAGCCGGGGTCCGTAAACGTTTGCCGGACGGCATTGATGAGCCGGTAGTGCAACGGTTTGACGTATCGGCTCAGGCGATCTTGACTTTCAGTCTGGCTTCGGAAACCCGCAGCCCCGGTGAAGTCCGGAGGCTGGCGGACGATGTGGTAAAAGAGGAGCTGCAACGGCTAGACGGCGTGGCTGATGTTACTATTTACGGATCATCCGACCGGGAAATCGGTGTAGCAGTTGATGCCAACAAGCTGGCTGCCTATCAAATCTCAATGCCGCAGATTCTAGAGGCGGTTAATAACCAGAATTTAAACGCCCCTGGCGGCCGGGTAGAGCAAAACGGCACTCAGCTGACGGTTCGTACCATTGGTAAATATCGTAGTATTGAAGATATTCAAAATGTAATTGTAGCTAACCAGGAAGGCCGGCTGATCCGGTTAAGCGATGTTGCAGCTGTAACCGACGGCTGGGGCGAGGAGACCGTAATCGCAAGGACAAATGGAGCTTCAAGTGTCTTAATTGCAGTGCAAAAACAGTCGGGAACAAATACGGTAAATGTTGCGACCGGCGTGAAACAGGCTGTCCACAATTTACAGTCACAGCTGCCGCCTGATGTTCAGCTGACCATAACCAATGACAGCTCAGTTTATATCCAGGAAAGCGTTGAAGATGTTTTGGTTACCATCGTTTTCGGCGGATTTCTGGCGGTCATTATTACCTTTTTGTTTCTCCAGAATACCAGGGCAACAGTGATTGGCGCCCTGGCGATACCAACTTCCATTATTGCTACCTTTTTTCTCATGAAATCGATGAACTTTACCTTGAATACAATGTCGCTGATGGGGCTTAGCTTAGCAGTGGGCATTCTTATTGATGACGCAATTGTGGTTATCGAGAATATTTTCAGGCATATGGAAGAAGGGAAATCCCCGTTTGAGGCAGCGTTATCCGGAACCTCGGAAATTGCTCTGGCGGTTATGGCAACCACTTTTGCTATTCTGGCGGTGTTTATACCGGTAGGCAGTATGAGTGGTATTATCGGCCAGTTTTTCAAGGAATTTGGTTTGACGGTCGCTTTTGCGGTTGCTTTCTCGCTGTTTGTAGCGCTTACTTTAACGCCAATGCTGTCGGCTTACTGGCTTAAGCACAGTGCTGCCGGCAGTCAGCCGGCAGCAGGCTTCAGGCGCAGGGTTCAACAAGTGCTGGATAGATTCGAAGCAGGGTTTCTGGCTTTTCAGGAAACCTATCGCCGGATTTTGACATGGGCCTTAGAACGGCCTAAAAAGCTGGTAGCGGCAGCGCTGCTATCCTTGTTTGCCAATTTTATGCTCACTCCTTATTTAGGCACGGAGTTTCAGCCGACCTATGATTCGGGTCAGTTTAGTATAGCCTTAACAGCTCCGGCCGGAACTTCTCTGGATAAAATGCGGCAAATGATTGAACCAATTGAGGAAACGGTGCTGGCTATACCGGAGAAAGACGTGGCTTATGTGATTATTGGTTCCAATGGCTCTAACCAGGCAACCATCGGTGTAGAACTGGTATCAAGCAGTAACCGTGAACGTTCTATGGATGAAATTATGGACGAGCTGCGGGGAAAATTCAACAATGTTGGCGATTTAAAAGTAGTAGTGTCGACAAGCCAGGGGATTGGGCGCGGCAATTCAAGCCCGGTTCAGATTGCTTTTCGGGGGCCGGAATTGACTGAACTCAATCGATTGGCCGAGGAACTGGCCGGTCAGCTAAAACAAGTTCCCGGCACCACTGATGTCGATATCTCCAGTGAGCAGTCTGCACCTGAGGTGCAGGTAGTTTTAGATACGCTCAAAATGAGTGATGCCGGTCTGGATGCTGTAACGGTGTCTAATACCGTGCAAATGGCATTTTTGGGCGGTACTACCCGTAATCAGTACAATGCCGGCGACAAAGACTATGAAATCCGGGTACAACTGCAAAGCCAAAACCGGACCGACCGTGCTGATGTAGCCGATTTGCTGATTGCTGCCAAGAGCGGCGCGTTTGTAAGGCTTGGGGATATCGCAGCCGTCGAGTTATCGTCCGGTCCGACCCAGATCAACCGGGAAGCCCGCCAGCGCCAGGTGATTGTGTATTCTAACGTGGTTGGTGTGTCGGCTGGAGAAATCATGACCAAAGCTGAAGATATTGCCAAGACGATGAATCTTCCGTCAGGCTACAGCTACCGTTTTGTCGGACAGGCTCAAACCATGCAGGACTCGTTTATGGAAATAGCAAAATCACTTGCTTTGGCGATTGTGCTGATCTATATGGTGCTGGCTGCACAGTTTGAGAGCTTTATTCATCCGTTTACGATCATGCTGTCCCTGCCATTTTCACTGATCGGCGCTATTCTTGGACTATTGATTGCCGGCCAGACCATCAACATCATATCGCTGATTGGGATTATCATGTTGATGGGGCTGGTTACCAAGAATGCTATTTTGCTGGTGGACTACACCAATCAACTGCGCAAGCAGGGCTGGGAGCTGAAGGAAGCCTTAATAGAAGCGGGCAGTGTCCGGCTGCGGCCGATTATAATGACAACTGCGGCAATGATTTTTGGCATGCTCCCGATTGCTCTGGGCATTGGGGCCGGGGCTGAGCTTCGTCAGTCTATGGGCGTTGTGCTGGTCGGCGGTTTGATCACATCAACACTTCTGACACTGATTGTTGTGCCGCTGGTCTATCTGTTGATTGATCGTGCCCAGCAGCGCAGAATGAAAAACTCGGTATAAAAAAAAGGTCGCCTGTAAATGCTTTTGCGTTGCAGGCGACCTTTTCCGATTATTTAGCCATACATGGGAGCGTTTTACGAAATTCACTTATTATGTTAAAATATTAAATTATGGCCTAAGTTAAGAAAGAGAAGGCGATGGAATGACCAAAAAACAGAATAAAGCTTTAGCTTATATCAAAAAATACTTCATGCTCTTCATTGGTGCAATACTTTATGCCATTGGCCTGGAAATCTTCCTTGTTCCCAATAACATTATTGACGGGGGCGTTGTCGGTGTGGCAATTATGTTAAGCCATATAACGCAGCAGCCCCTGAGCATGTATATTGTGTTGATTAATCTGCCGTTTTTATATTTGGGCTATATGCAAATCGGCAAAACATTTACCATATCCACCCTGTTTGCCATACTCTCCCTGTCTTATTGGGTATCGTTCTTTTTTCCCATTCCGGAGCTTACGCAGGATTTATTTTTGGCAACCGTCTTTGGGGGAATTATTATTGGCGTAGGCGTAGGACTGATTATCCGCTACGGCGGTTCGCTGGACGGTACCGAAATTGTAGCGATCATCCTGGACAAAAGAACCGGGTTTTCTGTTGGCGAAATCATTATGTTTATTAATTTGTTTATTTTAGGTTCGGCAGGGCTGGTATTTGGCTGGGATAAGGCCATGTATTCGCTTGTCGCCTATTACATAGCCTTCAAGGTGATTGACGTTGTAATTGAAGGGCTGGATGAATCCAAAGGTGTGCTGATTGTCACTGACTATCCTGAAGAGATTGCCGATGCGCTAATGGCCAGACTGGGCCGGGGCGTAACTGTTTTACATGGCGAAGGCGGCTATACCGGGGAGCCAAAGAAAGTTTTGTATTCCGTAGTTACGCGTCTGGAAGTAGCTAAATTGAAAACCATTGTTCAGGAAAAAGATGAAAATGCCTTTGTGACGATAAATGAAGTACATGACGTTATGGGCGGCCGGGTTAAGAAAAAAGCAATCCACTAGTACCCCAAATGCTTTGGTGACGCACGGTACCAGTGCGGTACTAGGCTGGAGTTTGTTGTTGAACAGCGGAAGAAAAAGAGCGCAGATTGCAGTGAAACAATCTGTGCTCTTGTTCGTTAGACAATTTTTGTGGTCCAGTCTTCCACATTCCAAATAGCGGTTACCCAGCCTTCATAGAAGTCGGGTTCATGGGATACCAGCAAAATGGTGCCTTTAAATGCCATTAACGCATTTTTTAGTTCAGCTTTGGCTTCGACGTCCAGGTGGTTGGTAGGCTCATCCAGTACCAGCCAGTTTACCTCTCTGAGCATTAATTTGCAAAGCCGAACTTTCGCATTTTCGCCGCCGCTCAAAACCATCATTTTGCTGGTAATATGGTCATTTGTCAGGCCGCAGCGCGCCAGGGCGGCGCGTACTTCAAAGTTAGTCATGCCGGGATATTCATTCCAAACTTCCTCAAGTGCCGTGTTGTGGTTATCGCGGCCGGTTTCTTGCTCAAAGTAACCCGGGAATAGATAGTCTCCCAGTTCTACTTTGCCTGATAGCGGCGGAATAATGCCCATAATTGTTTTTAATAAAGTAGTTTTTCCTAACCCGTTTACTCCGCGAATGGCGACTTTTTGACCCCGCTCCAGCAGGAGTTCAACCGGTTTGGTCAGAGGTTCGTCATAGCCTAATACCAGGTTTTTGGCGGTTACAATATGACGGCTGGGCGTGCGGGCTTCATTAAATTTAAAGCTCGGTTTTGGCTTTTCCCGGGGTTTTTCCAGGATTTCCATTTTATCAAGCTGCTTTTGACGGCTGTTGGCCATACCTCTGGTAGCAACACGGGCTTTATTGCGCGCTACAAAATCTTCCAGACGGTCAATTTCCTGCTGCTGGCGCTCATAGGCCCGTTGTTCCTGGCTTTTTTTGATGGAGTGAAGTTGCTGAAACTGTTCGTAGTTTCCGGTATAGCGAGTGAGCATAGTGTTTTCAACATGATAAATAACATTTACCACTTCATTGAGGAAGGGAATATCATGGGAGACCAGGATGAAGCTATTTTCATAATTTTTCAGGTACGTTTTTAACCACTCAATATGCTCGACGTCCAAATAGTTGGTTGGCTCGTCTAAGATAAGAATGGTTGGATTCTGCAGCAGCAGTTTGGTTAATAAAACTTTCGTGCGTTGTCCACCGCTTAAATCGGCTACGTCCTTATCAAGTCCGATGGCGCCAAGGCCCAGGCCATTGGCTATTTCGCTTATTTTGGCATCAATGGTATAAAAGCCGTTGTGTTCAAGTAATTCCTGAATTTCACCGACATCTTCCATCATTTTATCCAATTCAGAGGGTGTGGCATCCCCCATTTTGTCATAAATCTCCAGCATTTCCGCTTCGAGCGCGAACATCCCGGTAAAGGCTTCCCGTAAAGCTTCACGGATCGTTTTTCCTTTAGACAATACCGAGTGCTGGTCAAGATAGCCAACGGTTGCCCTGTTGGACCATTCAATTTTGCCTTCATCAGGGGCCAACTGGCCGGTAATGATGTTCAGGAAGGTTGACTTACCTTCGCCATTAGCGCCGATTAAGCCAACGTGCTCTCCTTTTAATAGGCGGAACGACGCATTTTCCAGAATGCCCCGGGCGCCAAATCCGTGCGTTACGTTTTCTACGGTTAATACACTCATTTTTGTCACCTGCAGTATAAATAGTTTCTATTGTAGTCTAGCCGATAACCGCAGGTAAAGCAATATTCTGCGTGATTTTTCGGTTGAATATTGTTCGCTGTTTTTATACTGTGCCTTCCAGCGGCGGGAGCATTCACGAAATCGGCATTGGTTATGGTATGTACTGATTTTAATGTTTGTACTACCGGAGGGAACTAATGTATTTATAGAGATGGTGGCCGCAACAAAAAATAGCAAGAAAGTCTTGCGCAACTTAAAAAGGTGTGATAGTATAAGGTCAAATGATATAAGCTAATTACTGTGATGAGGAAAAGTAAGTATAGGGGTATTGTTACAGAGAGCCGGGGATGTTGAGAGCCTGGTACTAGAACTATACTGAAGTTCACCTCGGAGTTGCCCACTGAAGTCAATGATTGTAGGTGGAGCCGGAGCTTTCGCCGTTAAAGGAAAGGGAGTATCGGCTAGAAGCCCGTACTTTTGAAGCGATCTGCGTTAGGCAGATAATTAAGGTGGTACCGCGAGCTAACTCTCGTCCTTTGATGGATGAGGGTTTTTTATTTTTTCCGGCGGTAGTTAAGAAAATGGGTTGATGTCTGCCGCTATTTACACAGGTGATTGTGGCTACATTGGCCATAGGAGGGCGGAAAGATGGATTTAAGCAACAGTCAGCCGGATGTCGAACGAACTGTGGGCTATCTTGGGCCTTGCGGCACGCATAGCGAGGAAATTGCGCTGGATCTGTACAAAGAGGAAGCGAGGCGCTTTATCCCTTTTCAAAGTATTGACGGAGCAATAAGAGCGGTGGAAAACGGTATTGTTTCGGAATGCGTTGTACCAATTGAAAACTCGCTGGAGGGGCCGGTGAATATTACGCTTGATACGTTGGCTCATGATGTTAACCTTACAATAATAAAGGAAATTGTCTGGTCGGTGCGGCACCATCTTTTTATCAAACAAAATACAGCGCAAATTAAGGTGATTGTTTCGCATAACCAGGCGCTGGCGCAATGCCGCAATTATATTAACCGCTGTTATCCGGGAATTGAAATCAAAGCGGTGGAGAGTACGGCTGAGGCCGCCTGTATAGTAGCAAATGGGGCGCAAAATCATGCTGCAATTGGCAGCAGCCGGGCCGGCCAAATTTATGGCCTCGAGGCAGTAGCGACAGATATCCAGGATAGTGATAGAAATTGTACCCGGTTTGTCGTTTTGAGCAAACAGTCCCAGTTCATTTCGGGCGAGCGATGTAAGACCTCAATTATATGCCAGATGAAAGGGGAAAAACCGGGCAGCCTGTGTGAGCTGTTGCAAGAGTTTGCCGTCCGGAACGTCAATCTGACAAGAATTGAATCGAGGCCGGCCCGGACTGCACTGGGAGAGTATATTTTCTTTCTGGATCTTGAAGGCAGCATGGCTGAAGATAAGGTAAGTTCTGCTGTAACGGCAGTTCAATTAAAGAGTCAGCGTTTTAAAAATCTGGGGTCTTTTAATGTAGCTATTTTGAAAAATTCATAAACCAGGAGGGTAATCAGATGGTAATTGTAATGAATCCTAATGCGACAGGCGATCAAATTAAAAAAGTAATTGTACGGGTGCATAACGCCGGGCTTAGAACCCATGTTGTAGAAGGTGAGTCCCGGACGATCATCGGCATTATTGGTGACAAGAAGGCGATTATGGCATTGCCAATAGAAGCTTTGGAAGGCGTGGAAAAGGCTGTAACGATTTCTTCCAGCTATAAGCTTGTCAGTCGGGATTTCAAGCCTACCCCCAGTGTTGTTGATGTTGACGGCGTTAAAATTGGCAATGGCTCACTCATTGTAATGGGCGGTCCGTGCGCGGTTGAGAGCCGGGATCAATTAATGGAGGCGGCGCAGATTGTGAAAGCCGGTGGAGCCCAGTTTCTGCGCGGCGGAGCTTATAAACCGCGTACTTCACCCTATGCCTTCCAGGGGCTGGAAGAAGAAGGGTTGAGCTATCTGGCTGAGGCGCGTGCGGCAACCGGGCTTAAAATTGTTACCGAGGTAACTGAAGTTGCAGCGGTGGAGCTTGTGGCAAGTTACGCTGATATGCTGCAGATCGGGGCAAGGAATATGCAGAATTTCCATTTGCTGAAAGCTGTGGGGCGTACAGGCAAGCCGGTACTTTTAAAGCGCGGTCTTTCGGCAACCATTGACGAATGGCTGCATGCGGCGGAATACATTGTTAATGAAGGAAACTATAATGTAGTATTGTGTGAGCGGGGAATCCGGACCTATGAAGAATATACCCGTAATACACTGGATTTAAGTGCGGTGGGAGCGCTCAAGCATTTAAGCCACCTGCCGGTAATTGTTGATCCGAGCCATGGGACTGGTAAATGGCATTTGGTAAGACCCATGTCAATGGCGGCGGTCGCAGCCGGGGCAGACGGATTAATGATCGAGGTGCATCCAAATCCTGCGGAAGCCTTATCTGACGGGCCGCAATCGCTTAACCCCGGCAATTATATGGCATTAATGCACGATGTACAAAGATTGGCCGAGTTCTTGAAGAATGAAGTCAGATAAATATGCCGCCGCCTTTAACGCAGCTAAAGGCGGCGCATTTTCTCGAAAGCTTTCAATATAGACACTAAACTCTAGCAGTGTTAAGAGTTACAAGCACTTGCAGGGCTTTAAAGAAGTTCTGAAAAATAAGTGTTGACAACATAATATTATTATACTATACTATAAAAGTCGCCATTGAGTGGTGACACAAACTACCAAAAAAAATATGTTGACACAATGAATAGGTTGTGTTAATATAAATAAGCTGTCCGATGACGGCAAACGTGATGTAAATGAGCGATAGCGAGTAAACAGCACGAAAGTGTTCCCTGAAAACTAAACAATGTAAGATAAAAATGCCAGATGTGCACTGAACAGTTCTACAGGAACTGTCAGTACTAGCAGCATAAATGCTGCGTCGCGGTTGGAAAATCGCGAGTCAGTTTCTTAACTTTAAGAAATAAATAAAGAGCCATCAAGGTTCTTCATAATACTTTTATGGAGAGTTTGATCCTGGCTCAGGACGAACGCTGGCGGCGTGCCTAACACATGCAAGTCGAACGGTCTGGTGTTTAACACCAAGAGTTACGTGCAAAAAGAGAAAGCCGAGCAGAGCAAGC
>NZ_FNHB01000009.1 GCF_900104455.1 Dendrosporobacter quercicolus | reverse complement strand
TTTCTCTTTTTGCACGTAACTCTTGGTGTTAAACACCAGACCGTTCGACTTGCATGTGTTAGGCACGCCGCCAGCGTTCGTCCTGAGCCAGGATCAAACTCTCCATAAAAGTATTATGAAGAACCTTGATGGCTCTTTATTTATTTCTTAAAGTTAAGAAACTGACTCGCGATTTTCCAACCGCGACGCAGCATTTATGCTGCTAGTACTGACAGTTCCTGTAGAACTGTTCAGGGCACATCTGGCATTTTTATCTTACATTGTTTAGTTTTCAGGGAACACTTTCGTGCTGTTTACTCGCTATCGCTCATTTACATCACGTTTGCCGCCATCGGACAGCTTATATATATTAACATAACAGCTTTCATCATGTCAACATATTTCTTTTGGTATTTTGTGTCACCGTTTAGCGGCGACTTATTTAGATTAACACGTTTGATCTTATGTGTCAATATATAGCGTAATATTTTGTTTGCACTTAATTTTTTATGTTAAAAGCAAAGCGCAATGACGGAAATTATTATACTATACAAGCTTCTTTTAAACAAATTGCATTATCGGCCATAGCTAATAACAAATTGCAATTTTTATCATTTAATCGCACCGCTGGTATTCTATCCTTAGTTTTCCTTTCCTATTCACCAATACAGCGCCCCATTACCAAAACGTTCTCGGCATCATTCTTTCCAAAGCCCTTACCGGATTACCCATACAATCCAGCCGGCCGATTTGTGCAGCAATTTTTTTCTCCGCAGAAGTTCCCAATACCGGCAGCCCTAATATGCCCGCCGCTTTGGCAACACCCCGCGCTCCCTGTTGTACAACAGCCACACTGGTTTCTTCATCCAGATGCGTATTGTTTAATAAGCCGTCCACCCGTCCTAAGGCGGCAACATATTCGACAATTGCTTCAACCGTGGCTGTAAATGGCCTTGACATGTTGATAACAGCAATGATTTTCAAATGAGCATGATCCCAGGCCCCTTCAATTAGATTAAAAACGCCCGCCCCGTGTACGCCATAGCCAATATCCAAAATAATATTTCCCGGTCGCTTGAGTACCCAGCGCATTGCACCCTTGATAACGCTGCCCGCTTCTCCCAGCCCCATCGTATCGGTCGTATCCCAGGCAATAACTTCAAGCCCCATTGCTTCCAGCTCCCGCTTGATTGGCCTGATCGTATAACAAGGCTCGACAGTATCTAAATCCACCAGGGTTACCGCCAGTCCCTGGCGGCATAATGCAATAGCGCGATTTACAGCGTTTTCGCTCTTCCCGCTGGCGTATTCTCCAATATAGGCTTCTACGATTGGTTCCATGATAAACTCCTTGGCTAATAATGCGCTGTTATGCTATGAATATTTTAAACAAAATCAGCAAAATTACCCCTGGTATTCCTAAAAACCCGGCAATAAGCGCTGTTATCGCATTAATCCCGATATTAAAATCAAAATACCCGCCAATTAAGTTGACAATCCATAGCATAATTCCGCCAATAATCCCATTATAGATCAGACGAAACACTAATTTAAGCGGCATTAAAAACATCCGGCCAATTAAATATATCAAAATGATACCAAAAGCGTAAGCAAATACAACATTCAATTCCCCGATAAACGCTGGCATAAAATATCCCTCACAATCATTTCATTTCTTTTTCCTCTGCTCCTATTGCAATCTACAACACAAACCAGCAAATTACCTGCTAAAAAGTAAAAAAACCGCCCGAAGCATAATCCACTGAGTAATATATATTTAAAGCTAGTCTTATTTATGCCGGAATTGCCTGCCTGGGTGCAAAAAAAAATGACCAGGATTGCACCAGGTCATGGTAATGCTCCAGCGGGGCAAGTCTACTGCGGCCCCAAAGTTTGATCTATTTCCAACGCTTTTTTGTTTGCGTTTTCCCCGGCGTACAGCGAATAGGTAATACCCTGCTCCCGAGCCTGTTTCAGTAAATACATATATTTTTTTTCGGCAGCGTGCATTAAGAAAACGGCGTGATCAACCAAATCCTGATCGGTAACGGTATTGTAATAATACTGGGCATTCAAATATTCCTGACGGGCTTGCTCGACTAAATCCGGCAAGGCGGGCAATTCTATAGTTTCCGGAATATCACTTTCTACCAGCCGGGAAAACACCTTGTGAAGCGCATCATGCATTCTGGCCTTGACATTAACGCCAATATTTAAATTCAATGCCATCCCCTCCTAAGGCTATTTTTTCCAAAGTGAGGGTTTATTAAACATCCATTATGTAAAAAAGCTGCTAATGCAGCTCTTTACATTTCACGACGATTTTCTAAAGCTTTGGATAAAGTTACTTCATCAGCATATTCCAAATCTCCGCCTACCGGCAATCCATGAGCAATTCTGGTTACTTTAATCCCCAGCGGCTTGAGAAGCTTTGCCAGGTACATTGCTGTCGCTTCACCTTCCACATCCGGATTGGTGGCCATGATAATTTCAGAAACCTGTTCCGAATTTAACCGCAGCAGCAATTCTTTAATTTTAATTTCCTCAGGGCCGATCCCTTCCAGCGGCGACAGCGACCCATGCAAAACATGATATCGCCCTTTGAAATCGCGGGTTCGTTCCATTGCCGCAACATCACGGGGCTCCTCCACCACGCAGATCACCGACTGGTCACGAGCTTCGGCTGCACAAATACGGCAGGGATTGCTGTCGGTCAGGTTAAAGCAGATTTCACAATAGCTGATTTTGGCTTTTGCCTCTACAATAGCATTAGCTAACGCCTGAGCCCTGTCATTGTCCATTTCCAGCACATGATAAGCCAGACGCACTGCCGTTTTAGCCCCTATGCCGGGTAAAGCCCGCAATTGTTCAACTAATTTCGCCAGCGGCGCTATGTATTGCATAATAGTTAAAACATGCCGGGAGGTAAATTCAGACCGCCGGTCAGTTTGCCCATTTCCTGAGCCATCATGTCGTCAACCTTCTTGACCGCCTCATTAATCGCAGCTGCGATCAGGTCCTCCAACATCTCAACATCTTCCGGATCAACGGCGCTTGGCTCAATTTTCAAAGATTTGATTTGCTTTTCTCCAGTAATAACAACCTTGACCGCACCACCGCCAGCCGATACTTCCAGCGTACGCGCTTTAAGTTCTTCTTGCAATTTAGCCATATCAGCCTGTAACTTTTGGACTTTTTTCATCATCCCGGCCATATTACCCATATTTCCAAACATTAGATTGCCTCCCTATTTATGTTTAACCGCCTGCCGGCTTAGCCAAAAGGCAGCTAAATTCAATATATGACTCAGCTTGCGTTGTAATGAACGTAAACTCCCGTTGCAGCCCCCGGACAAGACCGGACCTGACTAATCCTGCTTTACAATATCGCCGCC
This sequence comes from Dendrosporobacter quercicolus, assembly GCF_900104455.1. NCBI lineage: Bacteria > Bacillati > Bacillota > Negativicutes > Selenomonadales > Sporomusaceae > Dendrosporobacter > Dendrosporobacter quercicolus. Next base: position 127,363 of record NZ_FNHB01000009.1, on the reverse strand, counting down.
AAACATTTTGACGGCTTCCCGCAAAACCGGATGGTCCTCAGCAGCCACCCTGTTCTCCGGTTGCCTGTTGGGCATCTTGGCTGCCGGTTTGGCGGGCGTCCCAGCTAACCGGCACTGGACTTGAATTGGTTGTCCGCAGATATTTTCCAGCACACTTTCTAAAATAGCCCGGTAGTCGGCTTTTTCCGTACGTTCCTTGGGAAAATTAGCGGTGAACTGAATTACGGCTTGCTGATCAGCTAAACTCAGGAGCTGGCCCTGGGCCACACAGGCATGTACTGAACGTTTGCCGTCAGCCAGCAATTCCTTAAGCATATTGTCCCAAACATCTTTAATATTAACCGTCGAAGCCCGAGGAGCCGCTGAAATATTTTGCGGCGGTTTGGAATACGGTTCACCGGCGGCAGCTGTGTTACTCTCTGCCGGCGGCAGCTCCTTCATTACCGGTTTAACCGGAGCCGGCGCAGTTGGGCGAGGACTGGCAGCTGAAGCATCGCCTGCTAATTGTTCCTCCAGCACTTCGATTCGCCGGATTAGTGCGTCCAGGTTTTCACTGTCGGTACGACGGCAGACGGACAGCAATGCCACCTCAGCACTAATTCGCGGCTCAGGCGACCATTTGGTCTCATTTGCCGCTTCATGCATGATTTGAATGATCTTTACCAGTTCGCCGTGGGTAAATTCAGCACTATGTTTTTCCAGAACAGTCAGTTCGTCACCAGACATTGCAATATTTTCAATTGAAGGAGCAGCCTTATACAGCATCAGGCTCCTGGCGTACAGAGCCATCTCCAGCAACAGTTGTCTTACTTCTTTGCCCATAACGATTAACTCATCCAAAACAAGCAAAGCCCTACTGGCATCCCGGTCAGCCAAAGCATCGGTCAGCTTCCAGACCCACTCATGGCCAATCAGGCCCAGTAGCTGCCGGACTTTAACCGCCGTTACCGTGTCCGCGTCCAAGGCCGTACACTGGTCCAGGACACTTAAAGCATCCCGCATCCCGCCTTCAGCGTGTGTAGCAATAAGTTTTAAAGCGTCATCGGCAACAGCCAGGCCAGCCCCTTGGGCAACAGCCGCCAGGCGCTCATGAATGGTTTTTACGTCAATCCGGCGAAAATCGTAACGCTGGCAGCGCGAATGAATGGTTGCCGGAATTTTATGCGCTTCGGTTGTCGCCAGAATAAACACAACATGCCCCGGCGGTTCTTCCAGTGTCTTTAGCAGAGCATTAAATGCTTCCGTTGTCAGCATATGTACTTCATCAATAATATAAACTTTGTACCGGCCATCAACAGGGGCAAACTTAACCGTCTCGCGTAAATCGCGGATTTCATCAATACCGCGATTTGAGGCGGCGTCAATTTCAAATACATCCATTGAAGTGCCTGCCGTAATTTTATCACAATTAGCGCAGACATTACAGGGCGTGGGCGTAGGTCCCTGAATGCAATTCAGCGCCTTGGCCAATATCTTGGCCGTACTTGTTTTGCCTGTACCGCGGGGTCCTGAAAACAGGTAGGCATGGGCAATTTTCCCAACTTCAATTGCATTTTTGAGAGTTCGCCGAATATGCTCCTGTCCCACCAGATTCTCAAAATCCTGTGGCCGCCACTGTCGGTACAATGCTACATAGGCCATACTTACCGCTCCCCTCTGCCGCTGGTCTGGAAATACATACTTCAACATGCTGCGGTTTTTTTCCTTTGACAGCTCATTTTTATATTTTTTACATGCCAAAAAGCAACCAGGCATTCTGGCTGCTTTATTATAACAGGATATTTTATGTTTTTAACGTCGGGCTACGGCAAATCAGGCGCCCTTGCGGCACATGAAGATGATCACTTACCGTTGCTTCCTTCCGGACCTGGCGGGGTTCATGAGTCTCCATTGCGCAAGACCCAAGCTGCCGCAGTCCGACCTTAAAAACAAATCAGACCCCATCAGTGAACATTATGAAAAAGGACTCGCCCTTGGTACAGGCGCATACACTGGCATCTCTGAAGGACATTATACTATACATAACATTCGAATGCAAGTGAGATTTCATGGGAATGAGCAGAAACTGCATTTCATTTATTATATCCATTATACCCATCAAATTGAACATCGGAGAACACATCGCCGCTCGGGTGTGTCCCAGCCAGGGGCGTGTAAACAAATCAAAAAGCACTCATAGCAAGGCTATAAGCGCATCATCTCAAAGGTTATTATGGCAGGAACCAAGCTGCCTCAGTCCAGCTTAAAGCATCAGGAAATAAATATGGCGGAGAGAGAGGGATTCGAACCCTCGGTACAGTTTCCCGTACACACGCTTTCCAGGCGTGCTCCTTCAACCACTCGGACATCTCTCCGCTTGCTTAAACCAATCGCTGGCCTATGAATTTTAAAAAACAAGCTAATTATCAGCGACAAAAGATATATTATCATTTAACCGGGCAAATGTCAACAGCAACAACTCCGCTAAATTTCATTAGCGCAGGCCCCTTGGCACTGGCAGTAGGAGCGAAACAGGCCTACTAGTAAGGAAAAGCATAGCAAAACCAGAATCTTTAACACAATAAAACAACAATAGCCGGAGTACAGAAACTCCAGCCGCTTAATTCTTAAGTTAATGGCGGAGAGAAAGAGAACGTCACTAATACCTTAAACAGAACCCATAAACATGCGTTTATGTTAGGAATGCCTCAAAAACTCATTCCGCAATATCAGCCTGATCCTGCGTACCGCCTTCAATATCAAGGTTTCCTCACACTATGATCAGTAACTGGTGCACCAGCTTCGCGCCGCTTTTCGACAATATGCGGATTGAGCTTTTTAGCATTTCTTCCATATTGCAGACATTCTAGTGCGAACCGAAAAATTGATTTCGTGATAATCATATAAATTTTCCCAACGGGAAATCCTCGATCATCGATGACAATCAGTACGCTTTTGGTATTGGTGCCGGTAATGCACTCCGTCAGCGTAGATACCAATCCCATTCCGACCGTGCTTTAATATACTCTTCGTAGTATCTGATCTGTGCTTCATTGCTGTACTCTTCGAATAGTTAACCAACCATTAGCGAAAGGAGTTTCCAGCGTTCTGCGCTGAAAACTCTTTATGTACAGTATATGTTTTAATAAATTCGTCTAAAATATAATAAATATAAATAATAGCCGATAATTCATTCTCTAAAACATCTATTTCGGCTATAATATAATAAATTTCATTTTTAGACGATGAGGTGATCTCATGAATTATATACACAGAGCAATGGAAGATACCTTTCTCCGTCTCAGCAAAGAATTTCCAGCGTTGCTGCTCACCGGACCAAGGCAGGTTGGCAAGACAACCATGCTGCAAAAACTAGCTTCGGAGGAAAACATAGGGCGGAAATATGTGACTCTGGACGATTTGACGGAACGCCAAATGGCGAAGAGCGACCCGAAGATGTTCCTGCAAATTCACAAGCCGCCGGTGTTTATTGATGAGGTACAGTATGCACCGGAGCTGTTTACCTATATCAAAATACACGTTGACCAGAACCGGCGGGCCGGTGACTTTTGGTTAACTGGTTCGCAGGTATTCAAATTAATGGAGGGAATACAGGAGTCACTGGCTGGACGTGTCTGCCTGCTGCATATGGCGCCCCTGTCACAGGCGGAAATCTACGGTGCTGCCACCGCACCCTTTGTGCTGGATTTAAAGCAGTTGTCACAGCGAATAAAGGAGCGCACGCCTATTGATACGCCTGCGCTTTATGATCGTATTTTCAAAGGCGGTATGCCTGCCCTTATCAGCGGGCAGTATAGCGACCATCGGGCTGTTTATTCCAGCTACATCAGTACCTATATAGACCGGGATGTAAAAGAGCTTTCCGGCGCCATCGATTCGCTCAAGTTTATGGATTTCATCACGGCCGCAGCTGCCCTGTGCGGGCAGATGCTCAACTACAAGACCATTGCTGACGCTGCCGGCATTGACCAGATTACCGCCAAAAACTGGCTGGGGATTTTAGAGAGACTGGGGATTGTGTTTTATCTACATCCGTATTCCAACAATATGCTCAAACGCATGGTAACCAAGCCAAAGCTTTATTTCTATGACTGCGGATTGGTGGCATACCTGACCAAATGGAGTAACAGTGATACCCTGATGAACGGCGCCATGAGTGGTGCGATTCTTGAGAATTTTGTGGTATCTGAGATTGTCAAAAGCTATCAGAACTGTGGCTGGGAAGCCTATATTTATTACTATCGGGATAAGGATACTAAGGAGATTGACATTCTACTGGAGGACAGCGGCAAGCTTTACCCCATGGAAATCAAGAAAACTGCCACGCCGCAAAAGCAGCTTACTCGTGTGTTTGGCGTGATTGACAAGGCTACCTTGGAGCGTGGAACAGGCGCTGTGCTTTGTACGACTGATAGGCTGTCGGCGTTTGACAGCCAGAATTTGATTGTGCCTATTTGGGGGATATAAGTGTAAATGCCTTTGGCCGTTACTTTGGTAATGGCTAAAGGCATTTTAGGTTGTTCTGATATAAAAACATAGGTAGCGGTCTCCTGAACTGAACGCATCCCCGTCTTCCAGTTTCATTATTTCGCACGTAAATAGGAATACAAGTTTTCAAGAAATTAACATCGCGCCGATTACTGATAGTCACGGGCAATCCATAACACCTAGTTTCACCTTATCCCTCAGGAAAAAAGAAAAGCTTTAGAAGAGTTTGAAAAAAAATAATGTTCATGTATGTACGGTGGTGTTTTTACGTGTAAAAAATGGGTAAAAACTTTATTTTTACCGAGTTATGGACACAACTTTACCATAACAAAAAACAAAAAGCCTTTGCACATTTCGCAAAGGCTTATATTTATTGGGTTAATGGCGGAGAGGGCGGGATTCGAACCCGCGTGCGATTGCTCGCAAACTGATTTCGAGTCAGCCTCGTTATGACCACTTCGATACCTCTCCATAATTTATTTAGAACGCCGTTTTTTGAAAAAATCCTTCATTATTCCGGCGCACTCATCCGCTCTAACGCCGGCCGTTACCAGCAACTGATGATTTAATGCGGAATGCTGCACAACATTAAATATTGATTCAACAGCGCCCGCCTTATAATCGGCGCTGCCATAAACCACACGGTCCACTCGGCTCATTACCAGAGCTCCGGCGCACATTGGGCAGGGCTCAATCGTAACATACAGGGTAGCTCCCGTCAACCGCCAGCGGCCCAGCTTTCGGCAAGCCTCACGAATAACAATAATTTCGGCATGCGCAGTAGCATCATGCCATAATTCCCGCATATTGTGCCCCCTGGCAATAATCTCGCCATCCATTACCAGCACAGCCCCAATGGGCACTTCATCAAGCGCATAGGCTTTGCGGGCTTCGTCCAGCGCTGCGCCCATATAATCGTGATCGTCCATCTGTTTTTCCACCATACAATACTGTAAAACCTGCAATCAACACGCAGCGTTACTGTAATATTATAGCTTATTCGAATGCAATATGCAAGTCCATTTATCCAGTAAAGTCTTGCCAAGACGATATTTGATGCCGGCCGCCGCCGGACAGCCCGCTGTGACCTGCCGGGAATTTGCGCTAATTGTTACCGCAACAAGCCTAAACTTCCTGTCAGCTTATTGATCTTTTTTACCGGCCCATACAGACAGATCCCCAAATAATAGATATCCGCAGCCCCAAGCAGCGACAAATAGCTGCTATAGCTATCGTAATCCAGGCACTTTTGGGCGACTTCACTAAAGCCGATCGTGGTTATATCTGCATAGCCGGGCGCAAAGCAGCAGTCCCGGATTCGCTTCAACTGCTCTCTGTCGCCGCCTAAAATAGGAATAGTTTTCGTTGTAATGCCTAAATGGGTATTCCCTGCGGCGTCATGAACATCACAGCCTACGATATCCTGAACCATTTTGCCAAGGCTTATTCCTAAAACGGCGGTGGTATTGGCAATCAGGCCTACCGGCAATTCTTTATTTACTACCATGACAATTTTCATCGGCAACTACCTCGCTATACTTATTTCTATTCATAATAGCAAAGCAGTCCGGCCTTGTATTGTAGAAAATTGCGGGCAAAGACCGTTGATGCATTAAATACATTTTTGATATTTGTCAGGCGTTATGCCGGTATGGGTTTTAAACACTTTGCAAAAATGGCTTTGATCGTAAAAACCGGCTTCAAGCGCAACCTCTGTTAGCCGCCGGTTTTTACGCAGCTCTTTTTTGGCGTAATTCACTCGCAGCAGCAGCTGATAAGTATGCGGCGGCAGGTTAAACGACTTGTTAAACAGGCGAATGATATTAAATTTGTTTAACCCGGATACCTGCTCTAATTCCGCCAGGGTAATTTTTTTCATAAAACAGCTGTCCAAATACTCTTTGATCAGCGCCACGCCTGGCAAAGCCCGCCGGCAGCAGTCGTCCCCTTCACTTTTCGTGCAAGGGAAAAGTGCTTCCCAGACTGCCATTACACAGCCTTCCTTTTCCAATGGGCAGATATCGGCCTGTCGGAAAACATGAAAAACAGTATTCATCGCTTGCCGCACTCTCCCGTCACCAGGAGTTTGGACAACCGGCTGATTCCTCAGAACGTTCTTCCTGCCGGCAAGAAATCCCTCAACCCATTTGGCCTCAGCAAAAAGCATCGTATATTGCCAGTTTTCTCCTTCAGCCGGATTACAGGAGTGTACGAAATCCGGCGGCAGATACACAAGTGAATTGGACTGAATTTCAGCCCTTCGGCCAGCATACCAAAAAATGCTTTTGCCCTGTTCAACGATCCCTAATGAATATTCCTCATGAGAATGCAATTTATAAGCCAAATCACCGGTATTACAGCGTTTCAGCTCAAAAAAAGGCAGCTCAGCCGCCCGATAATAATGAACTTGGCCCATCAGGCCACCCCTTTCCGGCCCTCCTGCATTTCCTGACAACTTCACTTTTCAGGAGTAAAATTCCTGCTGTACGTCCTTGCGCATCAGAAGTATTCCGGCCTAAGACGGCCGGTTCTAGAAAAGGCGTCTTTACCTGCCTTTACAGATAAAGACGCCTTTTTCTTTTTAACAGACTGGGCCGTAACTATTGATGATGAATCGTCTCCTTGTATACCTGCTTGCCGTCTTTCAGCTCAATAATGACAACGCCTCGAACGGCGTCATGCGTTTCGTTCAGTCTCATATCACCGCTTACACTGTTAAAACTGCCGGTTGCCGCCAGAGCTTCCCGGATTTTGGCTGCATCCGTACTGTTGGCCCGTTTAATGGCGTCAATCAGCAGGTGAGCGGCGTCATAGCCCATGGCCGCCATGGAATCGGGAGTCTGTCCGTATTCTTTCCGGTAAGCCTGGGCAAAAGCCTGTGCTGCGGGATTGGTATCTTCCACTGAATAAAAGTTGGTAAAGAAAGTATTATTTAAGGCCTGCGGGCCGCCAAGCTCCACCAGCTTGGGAGAATCCCAGGCATCGCCGCCCAAAACAGGAATGGTGATGTCCATTTCCCTGGCTTGTTTAACAATCTTGCCCACATCCTCATAATAACCCGGTATGTATAATAAATCGGCCTTTTTAGCTTTGATCTTAGTCAGCACAGATTTGAAATCCTGGTCTTTTTGCAGGTAGGCCTCTTCAGCCAAAACCAGCCCGCCTCTTTCCGTAAACGCTGCTTTAAAAACTTGCGCCAGACCTTTGCTGTAATCACTTGAATTGTCGATCATGATGGCGACCTTGGCAGCCTTAAGGCCAGTTTGAGCAAAATTGGCGGCCACCCTGCCCTGAAAAGAGTCGATAAAACAGGCCCGGAAAGTGTAGTCCTTCACTTTACCGCTTCGTTCATCAACTGTAACTTTAGGGTTAACCGTCGCTGCGGCTACAAATGGAATTTTATGGTCTTCCGCAACCGCCGAGGCGGCAATGCCGCAGGAACTGACCGTAAAACCGGTAATTGCCGTCACCTTATCCTGGGTAATCAGCTTCGTCATGGCATTGGCCGACTCAGAAGGCTCACCCTTATTATCGGCGGTGACAATCTGGATTTGTTTGCCCAGCACACCCCCGCCGGCGTTTAATTCTTTAAAGGCCAGTCTGGCTCCATTCGCGGCGGATGTGCCGTAAGATGCGGTGTTGCCTGTCAATTCGTACACCATGCCGATTTTAAGGTCATTGCTCTCGCTATTTCCGCAGCCGGCAACTACACTGGTGATCATTACGGAAAATATGAGCGCCAGGCAACGCAACCGGTCCAAATATTTGATCATATCCAACCTCCCAGTAACTATAATTGCATTTTTTGATTCAACCTTCCTCACTACCATTAATCGTTCAATTTATATCAGTAAAATTCCTGCTGCCTGCTGCAGGTTTCCAGTACCTGGTCAGCCGAAAGAAGCCTAACGGCTGCCGGTAAAAAAAAGACTGCCGACTGTTCCTGGGCCGGCTGGCAGTCTGTCATCCGGTCATAGCAAAAGCCCCGGACTCCCGGGGCTTGGGGTTTAATCTTAAAGCGGCTGTGCGCTTATTTATAAATTTTGATTCGGTCTTCCAGTGGCTGAAATTCCTTCGGCCCAGGTGCGGCAGTTGGCTTGCCGAAAGGCATCTGAGCAATTAATTTCCATTTCGGCGGAACATCCCAGGCTTTCTTTACGGCATCGTCAATGAGCGGATTATAGTGCTGCAGCGACGCGCCAAACCCTTCGAGTTCCAACGCAGTCCACACTACGTGTTGGAGCATTCCGGAAGAATGATTGGACCATATCGGAAAATTATCCTTATAAATTGGAAATTGATTTTGCAAATTTTCGACAACCGCTATATCTTCAAAAAACAAGATTGAGCCATAACCATTTTTAAACGAATTTATTTTTTCCTCGGTGGGAGCAAATGCCGCGGCCGGGACTACCTTTTGCAGCTCCTCCTTGGTAATTGACCATAACTTGTCATGCTGTTCGCCCAATAAAACAATAACCCGGGCACTCTGGGAATTAAAAGCCGACGGCGTGTACTTGACTGCATCCTCAATCACCTGTTGAATGCGTTCGTCTGCAACGACAGCCTCTTTGGCAATTCCATAAAAAGATCTTCTGTTTTTAACCGCTGCAAAAAAAGTTTTTTCCATAAAGCATCCTCCTAGTCCTTGTCTTATATTTCGATAATCAATATCATTACTTACAGAATAATCTCTATCCCATAATTTGTCAATAGATATTCTTAATTTACCTTGAACCTGCCTTGCTGTCTCCGTCCTTGTCGATTCACAAAACAGCTCATCAGAACCGCCGGCAAAGCTGTATTGCCAGCGTCCAAAAGGGGATGAATCAATGGCGCGGCTTTCCACCGCTCTCATACAAAGGAACAGGCGGTAATTCGCTTAAGCTCATCCTTTGTGGAAACATGCAGCAAACCGGATTGATCAACCGTAGCAAAAAACACCTCGCTGATTTGCCCAATGCCCCGGTCAAGCAATTGCTGCTTCAACCAGCCTTCATTTAAATTAAGCTCTGCTAAAACCACAGTATAGATCTGTCCTTCAATAATGACCGGGTAGGCAAGACTACTGGCAGCCTGAGCGGGCGCCGCCGCCGGTTTTTTGTAAACTGACAGCCGCCCGTTCCCTTCCACTATCGCCACTTCCACTTCCTCAATGCTAAATACCCCGTCAATCCGCAGCAATTCCAGTACATTATCAACTGAATATTTTATTTTCTGCAAATTCGTCACGACAAACCGGCCGTCCTTAATGACGACAACCGGAGCAAACGTTGTCCATTTTTTGAACTTATGATTGCGTATTGTCAGTTCCGATACCAGCCGCTGCAATAAGCCGATAGCCACAATGGCAAAAGCCGTGTAAAAATGGTTTATGTCCGGTTCGGCAATATCCGCGCCGACCACCGCCCCCAGACTCAGAATCAGTAAAAAGTCAAATACCGGCAGTTCACCGACCGCTCTGCGCCCCATAAACAGCGCCACTAGCAGCATTAACGGCAAAATAGTAACAATTCGGCCAAGAATTTTGACCAGGTCATTGATTATCTCCATCTTGAACCTCGTATTTTTTCGCGTTTATCCCCTATTATCCGCCAAACAGGCAGAAACCATACAATGTTCGTCTTAGTAATATAAAAATGCGTCAGCCATCCAGTCAATTTTTTACAAAGATATCGGGCTTTCCCAGACTAAATTCAGCAGTTTTTCACATAAAGCGGCATTAAGCAAATATTTCCGGGAAATACTTTTACCGTGGGGTGATGATATGGGTAAAATTTCTCCTAAAAGCAGCTATAAAAACCTAAAAAATGCAGCGAAGACCACCCGGTTTCTCGCTGCCAGGCAATCAGCCAAAAGACAGCGGCGGAAATAGCTGGGGATCGCACCGGTTTATCAAGCCCGGAGGGCAGCAAAAGACGCTATGTGATTTATCACATAGCGTCGGTATTCAGGATGAACCCAGCAAGCCTTCCCGGCGATAGTCAAACAGATCTTCCGCCTTTTGCCTTAGCAGGAATTGCGCAATAGCTTCTTTAAGCTCCTGTAAGCGCAACTGCTCTGCTTCGCTTATTGTCCCGTCATGCGTCTTATAAGCAAGACGGATAAATTCGTCCGGCAATAAACCCGATTTGAGGTTAATCATCAGCTTATCATCACCATAAGCAATTTCAAAATAATACCGGCCCCCCTGACCGTCGGCCGCGTCAGGCGCCGGCTGAGCAGCAGCCAGCTGCGGTTTTATGGTTAACGCACCCCTGGTCAGGGCTCTGGTAGCCATTTCAATGCCATCAATAATGCCCGGCCCATATACGGCCAGGATTACGGAAATCCGGTCGCGCACCGGAGGCTCGCCAGGCGTTAACACCCGGAAAGCCAGTTCCAGCAGCTTATAAGCCAAAGCCACACCGCCAATAAATTGCCGTCCGTGATACTTAACCATATCCTCATAAGTTATGGTCAGCAAATCATTGCCGTCTTTAATGCTAAGCGCAGCATGCACTACATCCCCCTCCTGTCTTTTGCGATTTCCGGCCAAACAAAGTCCGCTAAATCCAAGGTATTGTTAAAATAATGAAAAGCAGCTGCAACCTCCTGCTGCCAGCCGTTATTCTCAAGCCTTGCAGGCGGCGGCCCGGGTGAAAGTCCGCCGGTACCTGTTCCGCTGTCGCAGCCGGCAGCACAATTATACACTTCCAGCAAATCGGGCAGTGACCCGCCGGCCCTAAGGGCAGCCTCATATTCCGTCAAATAGCGGTACACCAGCTCATTGCCGCTTATTTTCCTAAACCTTCTGTCCGGAAGGTGTTTTTTCAGACTTGAACACACGCTCTGTCCTGTTCCCAGCGTCACCCCCTGCCCTTCACTGCCGTCAGCAAAATCCACAGCTTCGTAGCGGCTCAAATCGATTGCCCGCTCGGTCAAATATTGCTTCAGCTTGCCGATTGTGACGCTATACCGGACCTTGCCGCCGCTTTGCCTTATTTCGGCCCGTTTGGCAATACAAGGCGATAAAAAGGCCAGTTCATCCTCAAGCTGTCGGTATTTTTGCAAAAAAACCGCACTGCACACCAGTGGACTATACACCGGCATCAAATGAGGCCGCAAAGCAGGCGCATAGTTCAGAATATAATTCGTTACCGCCGCACAAGGCGAGGAGATAAAAGGCTTGCCGTACGCGCCGCCCAAAATCCGGACATAGGCCCAGATGGTAATATCGGCGCGCAACAATACATTATAAAACTTTTTCACCCCCAGCGAGTGCAAAAAACCAAACACCTGGCGGTAATCACTGAAGTGACGCCGCACTGCCGGGGCCACCAATAAGGATACGGGCGTCCCCCTGGCTAAATCGGCCAGAAACAATTCAAGATCATCCCGGTAGTCAATGGCCTGCTGCGGGCAATTTCGCAGGCAAACGCCGCAATCAATGCACCCTGGCGCCGGAGCGGTTTTTCCTGCCGCGCCTGCAGCTATTGCTTTAGGCAAAGGGCAATCCCGCAGACAGGACCGGCAATCCAGGCATTCGGACGGCGAAGCCAGCATTCCCCGGCGCCCCTTACTTCCTGCTACTGCCTGGCTCCCGCCAGTCTGTTCACTATCACATAGCATAATACTCCTCCAACTGTTCCGGTGATCAACTGAGGGTAACCAAGCATCATTTTCAGACCGGCAGCCAGCTTATCCGATAGCTCCGCCACTTCCAGCACAATTGAAATTGCCGTATACATGCCCAGCATTTTTAAGGCTGCAGCAACACCAACCGCCAGCCAGCGATTGGTCTTTAACAATGCCCGGTAGCCGGTGACATAGATGATATTCGCGGCAGCCACCGGAAAAATAAACAGCGGGCTGGGTAAAAATTGCTGCAAAGCGGCAACTGCCGGCGCAGTTACAGCCAATACCAGCGCAAAACGCCAGCCGGTTTTCTCCACTGCCAGCAGCAGGCAAGCATTTACCGCGCTGCCGATAACAAACATCGAAACAAAGGGCGGGACAGGTACAAGCAGCCTGATTGACTGCAGCACAACCATCAGCGCCAGCAACAGAGCGGCTCTGGTCAGTCGATGATACATCTTGTTATGCCTCCGTCTTAGATAAGGTACGCCTGGCCCAAAGTACTGCCGCCAAGCGGCGGCTAAGCTACAATTGAACTTTGTAGCCGGTATGGATATAAGCGCCTTGGATTGCCAAATCGTCATCCCGTTTATTTAATAGATTGTCAATTCCCACAACAATCGTTCCGGTATCGCCGATTGCCTTTTCCAAATTTAAGTTCCACAGCGTATAAGACTTATTCCTGCCCGCACCGGCTGAAACTTCATACAGATAATTGCTGTAGGTCTCAGACCATAAATTAGCCCGTAAGCCGCCTGACTGTTTTACATAAGTCAAGCGGGAAGCAATCTTATGGCGGGCGCGGTTAAACAGCCGGCTGTCATCCGTGTCATTTACCGCATCCAAATAAGTATAGCTGGCCGTCCAGAACATTTTGGGCGACAGCGGATATACAACTTCGGCTTCTACTCCCTGAATGGTGGCTTTGGCAATGTTTTTATATTGTATGGTCGTGTTATCTACCATGTCCTCGGCGATCATGTTGCTGACCTTATTGGTAAAATAGGTAAGCTTACCGGTCGCCGGTCCCCAGTCCCGCTCCAGCGAGAGCTCATAAGAATTGGAATCCTCCGAATCCAGCCGGGGATTTCCGATTAAAGTCATGGCTTTCCCGTTGCGGACAACCTGCGAGTTGATATATAACTGATTCGGGGTGGGACTGCGAAAGCCCTTGCTGATATTAAGCTTAAGCCGCAGGTCATCGGCCGCCTGATAAGTAAGTCCCAGCTTGGGACTCAGATTACTGTCAAATTTATTGCTGTCATCATAACGCAGCGAGGTAACCATCAGCAGTTTGGGAGATGTCTGCCATTCATCCTGAAGATACAGAGCGGAGTAATTAATATCAACTTTTGAGCCTGGCAAAGTTTTTATTTCACCGGAAACCGGGTCACGATAGGTTTCGGTATAAATGCCCTTGCCGGTCCTTACGCCTGTACCACGGAATTTTTCCGGCCGGTATTCACCGCCAAAGGTGAGCAGATGATTGTCCCCATAGGCCTTGCTCAGCCGTCCTTCAAAACCGGGAATGGTGCGGTGCGATTTACCAAAGTTCATAAAATTGCGGTTGGCAAGATTGTGCACATCGACATGTTTAACATAATCCGATAGATATGCCCGCCAGAACACCTCGGTATCGTCCTGCCGCCTGCTGTAGCTCAAGGCATATTCCGTCCGCTCATTGTCATCATGGACACCGGTCTTGATTTTGCCGGCCGGAGTTTCCTTAACCACCTGCTCCCGGGTATCCTCACTCATGTAAGCAGCTGTAAAGGTAAAGGCTTCATTTTCACTGACGTGATAATCGACTCTGGTATTGAAATAATTGCGTTTGCCAAAAGGGGCATACGTCGTCCCATCGTCCTTTAACGCTTTGTCATTGTTTAATTGGGCCCCCGAAACAGTAACGCCGTACCGGCCTATCCGCCCCGAGTCATAGCTGAAATGATAATTGTCCCTGGCCCCCTCATTGCCGCTGTACGCCCCGTGATCAAGCCGCAGGGAAAAAGCCTGCTTGACCGGGCTTTTGGTAATAATGTTGACCACCCCGCCGAGAGCGTCAGTGCCATAAAGCGAATTAACAGGCCCGCGCACAATCTCAATACGCTCTACATTGTCCAGGCCAATGCGCTCCAGTTCATAATTCTGATCAATTTCCGAGGCAATTCGCCTGCCGTCAATTAAAATCATTGAAAACCGGGAGTCAAAACCGCGAATGGAAACTGCGTTTTTACCGCCGGACCGCATCACACTGACGCCGGCGGCCATTCCAATGATGTCTTTTAACGTATGCGCTCCCCGGGCCTCAATATCGGCCTTGTCAATAACCTCGACGGCAGCGGGAACAGCCTTCACCTCCCTGCTGGTTCTGGTAGCGGTTACGACTACCTCGGGCAGCAAAAATGCCTCATCCAGACTTTCCTGCGCCTGAACACCCGGAATACTAAGCAGCAGCGGCAGAAACGCCAGTATCGTTTTCTTCTTCATCCTCATCCTCCCCGGCTTTTTGACATGCTGATCAGCAGAATTGCCGATAATGAAATTCTTTATCATTTACATGTGTGTACTATTATAATAAAATTAACCTGTAAGTTCCGTAGCCCATGTTACATTATTTTTGACAAGCTGGTGATAAAAAATGGCTGATGTTCCTGACATTATCGCACACTGTCCGCTATTTAAAAATTACTCCAACCTGCAAATCAGGGAGTTTTTAGCCGGTACAGGATACAGCATAAGCCGCTATAAAAAAAACCAACTGATTTTTCGGATGGATCAACAAATCACGCATGTCGGCATTATTCTCACCGGCAGTGTAGAGGTTCAGAAAATATTCCAGTCCGGCCGGCTGATTAATCTGATCTATAAAGAAAAAGGCGAAATCATTGCTGAGGGTACTGTCTTTTCATCCATGCCAACTTATCCCTGCCAGGTGTCCGCACGGGAAACAACCGATATTTTACTGCTGCCCCGGCAGTGCATGCTCCGGGTTCTGGGCCGCAATCCCAGCCTTCTGACCAACCTGCTGCAGCTTATGTCCGACAAACTGGTCATGCTGAATACCAAAATAGAATTATTATCCTATTGCTCTATCCAAAGTAAAATTGCTTTTTCCTTATTGTATTGTATAAAAGCCCATCCGGCGGCGCAGGTGATCGAACTCCCCTACTCTAAAAAAACCTGGGCCGAGCATCTTAATGTACCGCGGCCCTCGCTGTGCCGGGAACTAAAAAACTTATGCAGGTCCGACATCATTAGAATAAATAAACGAACCATCACCATTGTGAACAGAGACCACCTGGAAAGAATGCTCAATGGTTAGATAAGCATCAACATGCTGCTGGCTACGCTGCTTGAACTCCGGCTACGCTAAAGCATGATTCAATAAGGAAGGGATGATGGAAATGGCAGAATATCGAATTGAGAAAGACTCTCTGGGCGAGGTAAAAGTTCCGGCCGATAAACTATGGGGCGCCCAAACCCAGCGCAGTTGGGAGAACTTCCGGATCGGCACTGAAAAAATGCCGTTGGAAATGGTAGCGGTATTCGGTATACTCAAACAGGCCGCCGCCACCGTTAATCAGGAGCTGGGCTTATTGGACGCCGCCCGGGCCGACGCCATCCGGTCGGCGTGCGCCGAACTGCTGGAGGGAAAGCTGGCCGGGAATTTCCCGTTGTCGGTTTGGCAAACAGGCAGCGGCACCCAATTCAACATGAACATTAATGAGGTGATCGCCCACCGGGCCGAACAAATATTAACGGCCGCCGGTCAGCCGCTGAAGGTCCATCCCAATGACCATGTCAACCGTTCCCAAAGCTCTAACGACATTTTCCCTACCGGATTGCATGTTCTGGGGCTTACCCTCCTGCACAGCCAGTTGTTCCCGGCCTTGACCGCGCTGCTGGAAACACTCCGGAGCAAAGCCGCCGAGTTTCAGGATATTGTTAAAATCGGACGGACCCATCTGATGGACGCCACTCCCCTGACGCTGGGGCAGGAAATCTCCGGCTGGTCGGGCATGCTGGAACGAAACCGCGCGATGCTGACGACCGGAATTAATTTTCTGCGCTCTCTGGCGATGGGCGGTACCGCTGTGGGTACAGGGATCAATTCGCACCCAGAGTTTGCCGTAAAAATAGCCGCTGAAATCAGCCGGCTGACCGGTGAACAGTTTGAAACCTCACCGAATAAGTTTCATGCCCTGACCAGTAAGGATGAGCTTGTCGTTGTCCATGGCATGCTGAAGGCGCTGGCCGCCGATTTGATGAAAATTGCCAATGATGTACGCTGGCTGGCCAGCGGGCCGCGCTGCGGCATTGGTGAAATTACCATTCCGGCCAATGAGCCGGGCAGCTCCATTATGCCGTCCAAAGTTAATCCCACGCAGGCTGAGGCGCTCACCATGATTGTTACGCAGGTCTTCGGCAATGACGCCACAATCTCGTTTGCCGCCAGTCAGGGAAATTTCCAGCTTAACGTCTTTATGCCGGTAATTGCCTACAACCTGGTGCAAACCGTCCGGCTGCTCAGTGACGGCATGAATTCCTTTAACGCCAATTGCGCCGCCGGCATCCGGCCCAACCTGCCGAAAATTGAATTTAACCTGCACCAGTCGCTGATCTTAATTACCGGGCTGGTGCCCCTGATCGGTTATGATAAAGCGGCGGAAATAGCAAAAAAAGCGGCCGCTGACGGCATCACCCTAAAAGCGGCCGCTCTGGCTACCGGCTATGTAAGTGAAGCTGATTACGACCACTACATGAACCCGGCCCGCCTGATCAAGGCTAACGAATAGCCGCCTGGTCCTGAAACTGCTCGGTCAGAGGTTGCTGCAGCCGATAATATGCACCCCGCTGCGCCAGCAGTTCCTCATGCCGGCCCTGTTCGACAATGGTGCCGCGGCTAATAACCAGAATAACGTCGGCGTGACGGATGGTATTCAGCCGGTGGGCAATGACGAATGAAGTCCGGCCGGCCATCATCCGCCGCAGCGCATCCTGGATATAGAACTCGGTTCTTGTATCAATACTGCTCGTAGCCTCATCCAGAATGAGAATGGCCGGATTGGTCAGAATAACGCGGGCGAGAGCCAGCAGCTGTTTCTCTCCATGACTGAGATTGCCGCCGTTTTCGGTCAGTATTGTGTCATACTGCCGGGGCAGCCGTTCGATAAAATAATGGGCATTGGCCTGAAGGGCTGCCGCTTTAACCTCTTCGTCAGCGGCCTCCGGCCTGCCATATTTGATATTATCCCTGATCGTACCGGAAAACAGATACGTATCCTGAAGCACTATGCCGAAGCATTTACGCAGGCTGTCCCGGCTATACTCCCGGATATCGCCGCCATCAATAAGAATACGGCCGGAATTGACGTCATAAAAGCGGGTCAGCAGATTAATGATGGTAGTCTTGCCTGCTCCGGTAGGCCCGACCAGCGCCGTAACGCTGCCTGCCTTCACACTAAAATGAATATTGTGCAGAATCGGCAGGCCTTCCTGATAACCGAAGCTGACATTTTCAAATGCTACCTGACCCCGGGGCTGCGCCAGCAGTTTTGCTCCGCGCTGATCAGGTAGTTCTTCTTGTTCGTCCAGGATCTCGAATACCCGTTCCGCACCGGCGACGCCGGACTGCAAAATATTATAAATATTGCCCAGATCATTTAAGGGCCGGACAAATTGCCGCGAGTAACTGATAAAGCTGGCAATAATTCCGACCGTAACGACCTCCTGCACAGCCAGCGCCCCGCCGGCAATGGCAATGGCGGCAAAACCGATATTGTTGATTACGTTCATTAACGGCATCATAAAGCCGGACCAGATCTGGGCCTTGGTACCCACCGCCGTCAGCTCCTGATTGATCGTCTTGAACTCATCGATTGCCTGTTGTTCATAATTAAAGGCCCGGATTACTTCAATCCCGGAAACCGTTTCCTCGACCTGTGAATTCAGCCGGCCCAGTTGAACCTGCTGTTCTTTAAACAACACTGCCGTTTTGCGGGCAATGGTTCTGCTAAGCAGCAGTACGAGCGGTACGGTAATCAGGCTGGCTAAGGTCAGCAGGGGGCTCAAAACCAGCATCATAATGAAAGAGCCGGTAATTGCAATAAAGCCGCTGATAAGTTGAACCGAAGACTGCGCTATCGTGCCGCTCACCTGATCAATATCATTCGCCAGCCTGCTCATCAATTCGCCGTGGGGATGACGGTCAAAAAAAGCGACCGGCAATTTTTGCAGTTTTCCAAATAGACTTCGTCTGAGTTCCCCGACCACCCGCTGTGACACCCCGGCCATCAGCCAGTTCTTGACAAAGGCCAGGACGCTTTCGCCAACATACGCCCCGCCAAGAATAACCAGCAGCAGCTTGAGCAGGTCAAAATCAATTGCGCCGCTGTCTACTGCAATCGCGTCAACGTAAACGCCGATTAGATAGGGGCCGAGTAAAGTCAGCAGAATATCAACGCATACCAGCAATGAAATGATGGCCAGACAGTTTTTTTCAGCCGCCAGGTAGCGCCACAGCCGCCGCAGTGTCCCGGTAAAACTTTTGGCCTTGCTGCCCGTTTTTTTGCCCCGGCGGCTAAGCCTGCCGCCGGTCATCGGCTGATTAGCCATGCCGCTTCACCTCCATGCCCAGTTGAGACTCCCATAGTTCCCGGTATATTGAACAGGCGGCCAGCAGTTCAGAATGTGTCCCCCGGCCCACAATCCGGCCCTTATCCAGCACCGCGATGATATCAGCGTCCATTACGGCGGTAATCCGCTGAGCGATGATGATCCGGGTGCAGCCGTCGGCATATTGCCGGATGGACTGTTTAATTTTGGCTTCAGTCGCCGCATCAACCGCACTGGTACAATCATCCAGCACGAGAATTTCCGGTATTCGCAGTAAGGCCCGGGCAATGGCAATACGCTGTTTTTGGCCGCCTGATAAATTAACGCCATTTTGCCCCAGTCTGGTCTGATAGCCATCGGCAAGCTCCATAATAAAGCCATGCGCCTCAGCGATTTGGGCTGCTGCCGTAATTTCGGCAAAATCGGCTGTTTTTTTACCCCACCGGATATTATCCAAAACCGTTCCGGTAAATAATACGGTGTTTTGCGGCACAATGGCAATTTTATCCCGCAAGTGCTGCGGCGCAACTGTTTTGATATCCTGCCCGTTGATTTTGACGCTGCCCGAATCAGGGTCATAAAAACGGGGAATAAGCTTAACCAGAGTGCTTTTACCTGCGCCGGTTGAGCCAACAATGCCCATCATTTCACCAGATTTGCAGCTTAAATCAATATTCCTTAAAACCGGCTCACCGTCTTTTTCATAACTGAAGCCGACATCATAAAACTCCACCTGACCGCCTGAGGCCAGTCCAGCTGCTGCCGCCCTGACCGCCTCCGCCGGTCCGCCGTCCCGCAGCAGCACTTCGCCAATCCGGTCGGCTGAGGCCCTGGCCCGCACAAACAAATTAAATACCAGTGAGATGATCATGAGTGAATACAGGATTTGCATCATATAATTGATGAAAGCAACCACTTGCCCCACTTGGATCTGCCCGCTGCCGACACCCAGGCCGCCCAGCCACAGCACCGCAATAACGCCCAGGTTCAGCGTGAGGATGACGCCCGGCCCAAAGACTGCCATCACCCGCATGGCAGTGACCGTATCGGCTTGCAGGCGGTCATTGGCCTGAGCAAACTTCTTCTGTTCATCGGCAAACCGGTTAAATGCCTTCACTACTCTGACCCCGGACAAATACTCCCGCATAACGCCATTGACCTGGTCAAGCGCTGTCTGCACCCTGAAAAACAACGGAAAGCCAATTTTCATATTCATGCCAATCAGCAGGATAATGACCGGCACAATGACAGCCAGCACTACTGCCAGCCTGGCGTTTAAACTAACCGCCATAATAAGCCCGCCAATACATAACAGCGGCGCTTTTAATGAAATTCTCATCAGGCTGTTGACAAAGGCCTGAACCTGCGTGACATCGTTGGTAAGCCGGGTGACGAGCGACGCTTTATCCAGCTTGTCCAGTACGCTGAACGGCATACCCTGAATGGTCTGGTAAAGATCGCTTCTTAGCTCTGCGCCAATCCTTTGCGATACCTGGCTGGAAATAATATTGCGTCCGGCGGCGGCAACAGCCCCGGCCGCCGTAACGAGCAGCATCAAACCGCCCATTTCAAACACCGTATCCATCCGCCGCCCCGCTACGCCGACATCTATAACCCTGGCCATAATGGTCGGCTGTAAAAGATCGCAGAAAGCCTCCATCGTCACAAAAAATACCGCAGTCCAGAATTGTTTACCATATTTCTTGCTGTATTTATATAAAAATTGCATCTTCCGTCCCCGTTCCCGGTCGTGTAACCCGATAGTTCCGTACTTATAATCAATAGATATATTACCATGCTCACCGGTAAAAGACAAAACAACCGGTAAAAGAAAAACGCCGGACTCCTTTACGGATAAGAATTGTAATGTTATGATTATTTTATTGTCAAAATGGCAACTGTAACACTACATAACTACTAAATAAGGACTGTTATTGCTATGAGCTATGATCATCAAACAACTGCAGCCGCTGCTGTTGAGCAGCCTTCCCGCCGGCAGGTTCTCTGGATGGCTTTTGTTTTAGGGACGCTGGCCGCCTTTGGCCCGCTGTCAATTGATATGTACTTGCCGGCGCTGCCCCATCTGGTTCGTGATTTACATTCGACCACTTCACTGGCTCAGCTCAGCCTGACCGCCTGTTTGCTTGGCATTGCCCTGGGGCAAATCTTTGTAGGGCCGGTCAGCGATGTGCTGGGCAGAAAAGGGCCTTTAATGGCTGGTCTCGCCTTTTATGTTCTGTCCTCGCTGCTCTGTGTCGTAGCGCCCACCATTGAGCTGTTTATTGTCATGAGATTTATTCAGGGCCTGGCCGGCTCAGCCGGGGTTGTTATCTCCCGCGCCGCCGTACGCGATCTTTATTCCGGTCCGGAGCTGACCCGCTTCTTTTCCTTGTTAATGCTGGTCAACGGCGTTGCCCCGGTCATTGCTCCTGTTCTGGGCGGCCAGGTCTTGCAGTTCACTTCCTGGCGGGGCATCTTTGTCATCCTGACCGGGTTAGGCGTAATAATGGCCGCTGTTGTATTATGGGGCTTCCGGGAAACACTGCCGTTAAGCCTCCGCTCCAAAGGCGGTCTCGACAATACGCTGCATGGGTTCCGCGACTTAATCCATAACCGTAAATTTATGGGTTATGCCTTGGTCCAGGGCTTTTCAATCGCGGCTATGTTTGCCTATATCTCAGGCTCGCCGTTTGTTTTGCAGAACATGTTTAACGTTTCGCCGCAGATGTTCAGCCTGCTGTTTGCCATCAACAGCATTGGCATCATCATTGCCAGCCAAATGACCGGGCGGCTGGCCGGCCGTATCCGGGAAGGGAAACTGCTCATCAGCGGCCTGACGCTGGCCTTCTTCTCCAGCCTGGTCTTGCTTGTCACGACCTTGCTCGGCGGCGGCCTGTATACGCTTCTGATTCCGCTCTTCTTTACGGTAGCCAGTGTTGGTATTATCGGCACCAGCAGCTTTTCTCTGGCTATGCAGGATCAGGCCAGGGCGGCCGGCAGCGCCTCAGCGCTGATCGGCCTGTTATCATTCGTCTTGGGCGGCGTTATGGCGCCGTTTGTCGGCATAGCCGGCAGCCATACCGCCCTGCCTATGGCTGTGACGATTGCGGTTGCCGAAACGGCGGCGGTGTTCTGCTATTGGAGCCTTGTCGCCAAATCCGGAAAAAGCAATTAACGCTGCTTCCCGGCGGGAATTCCGGCTAGATAGCTAAACAGCAGGGGCCAGGCGGCTGCAGCCGCTGGCCCCTGCTGTTTAGCTATCTTTTTATGCTTGCAACCTCTTCGTATAAATCAATGGCTGACTTTTCAGCCAGCAACGGTGCCAGCTTTTTGAACAAGTCCCGCAGATACGGGGTGGTACTATGAAAGTCCAAGGCTGCTTTGTCCGTATATTTTTCGTAAAATAAAAATTTGCCCGGCTCCTCCTGCGAACGGTGCAGGCAATACTGTACGGTGCCCGACTCCTGCTCAACCATTGGTATCATTGACTTTAAAACCGTTTCAAGTTCAGCTTCCCGGCCTTGTTTTGCTTTCATTGTCGCTACTAAAACAACCATTACTGAAAACCTCCCGGTTTATTTTATTTTTTGCCCGGTTTGGCCGGGCGCCAAAGCTTGCCTGCAGCCTGCTCATGACCGCCCCGCCGGCGTTCGGCAATAAGGAGATTGCCGCAAATGGTGCAACTGCTTCACCCGGACGGGTTAATTTTCAATACCCGTTCTGGCTTCCACCCCTTGTTGATAATAGTGCTTGATTTCTTTCATCTCAGTCACCAGATCAGCCTGGTCAATCAGTTCCTGCGGTGCGCCCCGCCCGGTCAAAACCAGTTCGACCTCCGGTCGCCTGAGTGTAAGGATTTCCTGCATTTGCTGCCAGGTGACCAGTTCAAACAGCATGGCCACATTAATTTCATCTAGTATCACCAGGTCATACTGGCCTCCGCTTACCGCTGTCTTGGCCCGTTCAATGCCGCTCTGAACGACCGCCAGATACTCGCGGGGCGGCTTTCCCGGCGGAAAAACAACCACGTCATCCCCCCACTTGGCTAGTTCCTCGGCCGTCATTGCCCCTTCATGGGCGATAAAAAATGGTTTACCCAGTGTTTCCCAAGTCAGATTTGGGGAAATATGCGGCAAAAGGTTATGCTCGCTGTAAACCTTGCTTTTCATAAACTGTAGCAAAAGTACGCGCAGCCCGGCCCCCAGAGCCCGGATTGCCAGGCCGATGGCTGCCGTGGTTTTTCCTTTGCCAGCTCCAGTGTATACCTGGATATATCCCTTACGCAGCATGTTTGTTTCCTCCTGCAGAAGATTTTCGCTTTCCATCACTATACCACACACCTTAGACCATTCACCCGTTACTTACTGACACAATTCCGCCCCTTTTTCTTGGCGCGGTACAAGGCGGTATCCGCCGCTTTGATGACCTCGCCAGGCTGCCGGCGCTTCTCATTGCGTCCGGCTACCCCAATGCTGATTGTCACAAACAATTTCTTCAAGACTGCTTTTTTGGTTTTCGCCGATTTTTTGCCGCGATAGGCATAGGGCGTTTTCTCCACCGCCGCCCGCAAGTCTTCCAGGTGCGGCAGCGCTTCGGCAACTTTGGCGCGGGGAAACACAACGGTAAATTCCTCTCCGCCATACCGGAAGGCTTTCCCGCCCCCGCCCACTTTCTCCAGAACGTCAGCCACCAGCCGCAGCACATCATCCCCCGTATCATGACCATAGGTATCATTAAATTTTTTAAAAAAATCAATATCCACCATGGCGATGGTATACTCGCCCCGCAGCTTCAGCAGTTCCTCTTTTAAGGCCCGGCGGGCCGGCAGCCCTGTCAATTCGTCCAGATAAGCCATTGAATAAGAGTCTTGAATGACAGCCACAAGCAGAATAATCCCGGCAGCGCTAAAAAACAGGACAGTGCCCGGCGGCTCAGGTCTAAGGCTCAGAGCAGCGAAGGTAGTAACCAGTATGGCGATAAAGGCATTATGTAAAGGAACATTCCGGTTCAATCGCTGTTTAACAAGCACCAGCAGCGTTATTCCGTAGGCTGCCGCCGCAGTATCGGGCAATGCCGTATTTGCGGAAATATCCTCCGGCAATGGCTGGGTAAAGAAACCAAGCAAGGAGCTGTCGTTGGTGATAAAGGCCAGGGCAAGATAAACAACCTGCACAGCGACAATGCTGAAACGGGTTAAGCCCCAGGCGTTAAAAATCCCCCGTTCCTTAAATAAAGAAAAAATGAGAATATTAACCGGCAACAATACGGCGACAACGGAATAAAGCCCCGCCTGATTGCCCTGTGCATTAAAATTGAGCCCCGGCAAACCGCTGAGCGCATATTGAGAAAGGGCAATAACCAGCGTAATAAAAAAGACCCGGCTGCGGTTAAACCACCAGCTAAGCACCAGTCCCGCAGCATATATGGCATAGGAAACAGGATATAGCCGGGCAATTGACGACAGCTCCACTGAAAAACATAAGTAGGCGGCAGCTGCGGCAAACAGTAAGCCGAAAGGAAGTGAAGTCAGGATTGATAATACTGTTGTCATCGGTTTTACTGATATCCTTTCTTGCCCAAAAGTTGTTCAAGCTTATCAGTACAATTATACCAATAACACTGTTATTTGTCATTGCCGCTGCCGGACGGCGGCTCAGCCGTCAAAAGCGATTCTTTTCCTCACGGACCGGCAGGCTGATCAATGCGGCAAAGGCAGCCAGCACGATGTCAATATACCAGATCCAGTCATAGTGCCCGGCATGAGTCATTGCCAGCCCGCCCAGCCAGGCGCCCAGAAATCCGCCGATTTGGTGAGTCATAATCGTCAGCCCAAACAAGGTTGCAAGATACCGGGCGCCAAACAGCTTACCGATCAAACCGGCGGTTGGCGGCACTGTCGCCAGCCAGGTAAGGCCCAGCGCAGCCGCAAACACATAAAAAGTCAATTCCGTTTTGGGGGCAAGCAAATACAAACCAATCATAATGGCGCGGCTGCCATACATAACCGCCAGAATATATTTCATTCGGTAATGATTGCCCAGTACGCCGGCCAGCAAACTGCCGGCAATATTAAACAAGCCGATAATACCAATTGCGCCCGCCGATATAGCCGCCGAATGGCCGCACAAGGCAACTTCGCCCGGCAAATGGGTAACCAGAAACGCAATATGAAAGCCACAGGTAAAAAAACCGGCATGCAAAAACAGATAACTGCGATCTTTGAACGCCTGGGCGACCTGACCGCGCATATTGCTCTGGCCGCCTTCAGCAGCCGCTGGATTTATGGCCGGGCGGCCGCACAAGGCCAAAGCAGCGGGAATGGTCAGCAAGGCGGCTGCACCAAGGGCCAGCATTGCGCTGACCCAGCCATAAGCGGTAAGTATTGCCTGGGTCAGCGGCGCAAAAATAAACTGTCCCAGCGATCCGCCTGCGTTGATAAAGCCTCCGGCAAAGGAACGCCGATCAGGCGGCAGCTGCTGCGCCGCAGCCCCAATCAGAATAGCAAAACTGCCTGCTCCCGCTCCGGCGGCGCTGATAACCCCCAGCGTTGTGGTCAGGACCCATTCCGTCGCCGCATAAGTTGTCAGCAATTGACCTGCAGCCATCAGCAGTGCTCCGCCAATCAGCACCGGGCGGGTTCCCCATTTGTCGGCGATTGCCCCGAATACCGGCTGGCTCAGCCCCCAGAACAGTTGCCCCACAGCCAGTGTAAAACTGATTGACGCAATGCCAAGCCCGGTTGCATCGTTCAGCGGCGCTACAAACAGCCCGGTGGTTTGCCGGACTCCTGTTGTGATCATCATAATGCCGGCCGCACTGACCATCAACAGCCAGTAATACCGGCCTGTATTCAGTTTAACGTTCACTTTATGCTCCTATCGTCGGTAAGCCAATATTTTAGCGCCACTCTTTTCTTACATAAAAAATAGCATTCACACCTGCCTGTGTCAACAAAAATCCGTCGTATACCGTTATACCGCATGCAAAATTTGTTCAAGAGGCGGCCATACGTTTTCCTGCTAGGCGTCCGGCTGCCGTTGACATTCTGGGGGCGGGTTTTGCAAAACTGCCCCGGTTTTCCTATAATGTCAGTCAAAGCAATCCTTCCCCGGACAGAATAGGAGAAACAAATTGAAAAATTCACTTCAGCTTTTATGAGGCCACAAGCTCCCCATCCTTGTTGGACAGGCTGGCCTTCATTTAGCAGTCTTCGATTAATTTTTTGGCCTCAACATACTGGGCAATGCCTGCCGCTACTTTTTTCGCCTCTTTCATCGCCAGCACTACCGTCGCCGGTTGATGCACTACATCCCCACCGGCGAATACGCCTTTTCGGGTGGTCATGCCATAAGGCCGTTCTTTCGTAATTACATAACCCTGCGGATTAATTTCAATCCCCACAGCCGAAGATACAATCCTGGCCGCCGGACGCTGGCCGACCGCCAATATCACCTTATCGGCCGCTATGGTCTCCTTCCGGCCGGAGCTGCAAAGCTTGCCCTCAT
Source organism: Dendrosporobacter quercicolus (assembly GCF_900104455.1). Classification (NCBI taxonomy): domain Bacteria; kingdom Bacillati; phylum Bacillota; class Negativicutes; order Selenomonadales; family Sporomusaceae; genus Dendrosporobacter; species Dendrosporobacter quercicolus. Next base: position 101,138 of record NZ_FNHB01000009.1, on the reverse strand, counting down.
TGTCAACCGCCTGTACCTCATATTCCAGAGCGGTTACCTTGCCTTCGCCCAGAAAAGCGGTGGGGCTGGATAAGCCCTGGAATTTAACGCCTTCATGCCGGGCTTCCTCATATTCGGATTTTAGCGCAGTAATATCATTTTCAGCCCGGCGATAAACAACCGTCACATCGGCGGCGCCCACTCGCAATGCCGTACGGGCGGCATCCATAGCCACATTGCCCGCGCCAATTACCACAACCTTTTCCCGGGGATGGACGGGTATTTCCTTATGGTCAAGCCGGCCGCTGTTTGCCAGTTGAACCATACTGAGAAAATAGGTCGCCTGCACTACCCCGGGCAGGTGATTGCCCGGCAAATCCAGCGTCCGGTGCAAGGCTGTGCCTGTCCCGATAAAAATGGCATCAAATCCTTCGGTAAAAAGCTGATCAATCGTCAGATCAGGGCCTACCAGCACCCCTGTTTTAAAAACAACGCCATACTGTTCAATTTTACGAATTTCGCGGCGGACGACTTCTTTATTTAAGCGAAATTCAGGTATCCCGTACATTAATACTCCGCCGGGCTCGGCCTGCGCTTCATAAACAGTAACGGCAAAGCCCATTTTAGCAAGATCGCCCGCCACTGTCAGCCCGGCCGGGCCTGATCCGATAACCGCTATTTTGCCGCTGGCAGTCCCTTTTTTCGGTACTGTGCCAATATTCATCTCAGCATCAAAATCAGCTACAAAACGCTCCAGTTTGCCTATTTTAATGCCGCTGCCTTTTTTATTCAGAATACAGGCCGCCTCACATTGCTTTTCATGCGGGCAGACCCGGCCGCAAACCGCCGGCAGGTTACTCCGCTGGGCAATAATTTCACTGGCTTCACCCAGATTGCCTTTGGAAATAGCGTGAATAAACCCCGGTATTTCATTTTCTATCGGACATCCGCTGCGACAGAGCGGCTTAGGACAGTTTAAGCAGCGCTTGGCTTCGGCAACCGCCTCCCGGGTGGTAAAACCCTCATCCAGTTCATCAAAGGTTAATTCTTGGTGGTCGAAATTACTTTCCTTATCAATCAGCAAGAGGCTGGCCTCCTTTATTTTTATTGATTATCATACCCAGCGCGCAATCAAACGTCAAGAATAAGAAATTAAAAAATTCCGCTGCCGGCCGCCTTGCCAATCTAATAAAAAAAGCAACCAACACTGCTCCTGGAACAGGTTTGTTGCCCTGGCCGGCATGGCTGACCATACCGGCCGGTATCATCTGTCAGTCACCGTTCCCGGCTCACGGCTCCGGCCAGCTCAAAGGATAGTGCTCCTGGTTCCAGGACAGCTTTGCCAGGCGTTACTGCCCCGGCGTCTTGACCGGGATCTCTGGCTGTATTTCCGGTTCGATTACCGCATTGGCCTGGTGGTCTGTTTCATCCGGTTGTATAAATTGACCAAGTTCCTGCTCTAACTGCTTAATGCGCGACTGGGCCTTATATAACCGAAACCGCAATCTAACCTGCACATACAGTTGCAGCGACAGCGCCAGGAGAAAGCCCAGTGAAGCCGCTCCCAAAATAACCAGTACCAGCGAGGCTTCAATATTCCATTTCAGCATGGTAACATTGACCATCATACTGTTTTGAACGGCAAACAATGCAATGATAAATGCAAATACGACAGCCAGCACCAAAGTAAAATAAGCCATTGACAATCCTCCTATCAAAATCACCCCATCTGTTAAGCAAATTCCGGCGGCATATAAGCCTCTTGCCAACATTTCCTGCCATTATTTGCCTAATTAAATTTTACCATAAAGGCCGCTGCTTGTACCAGATCTGGCAGAAATAACTTTCTCTTGACAAAAACGGTGTTTATTGTAACAATGTAACTATTATTACGAATCTGCAAGCAGGTAATCGTAATGTTCATTTGTCAAAAACGATGATTGGGAAAAACAAAGACTATTTTGCCTCAGAGAGCCGGCATATGGTGCAAGCCGGTGCGAATATTTTTGTAAAGCTCACCCAGGAGTTCTTTTGCTGAAAAGCTGAACCGGCTGATTAGGTAAAAGCGAGTAGCCGCGTTAAGGACATTGACCAATGCAGTCAAGTGCTGAGCCTAAAGTAGGGTGGTACCGCGATCAATCGCCCCTATTGACATTTATGTCAATAGGGGCTTTGCTATTTCGACCAGAGACAGTATTACCTCAGATTCCGGCTGTCAGCGCTTGGCTAAAACCAGGAAAAAGGAGTATGCATTATGGATTACCAAAAAACCGGGTCTGTCGGAATTGCCTTCTCTATGGCGGCAGTTTGGTTTGCAACCCATTGCGGCGGTGGATTTGCCACCGGCAACCAAGAAGTTAATTATTTCGTCAAATATGGCTGGTTTGCAGCCTTCCTGCCGCTGATCGCCATGATACTGCTAGGCTGGGGGCATCGCAACGCGCTGGTATTGGCCAAAGATTTTCAGACCTATAATTACAAAAGTTACGGAGACGCTTTGTTTCATCCTTACGAAAAATATTTTTCCGTTGTATTTGAATTTGGCTTTATTATGCTGATTGCCTGTGGTGTCAGCACTTCGATCGCCGGCGCCGGCGCCTTGCTGAAAAGCTCACTGGGCATCCCTTACGGAACCGGCATTGTCCTTATCGGAATGATATTATTAATTCTGACGATATTCGGCAGCAAGCTGATTATTAAAGTTTTAAACCTGAAAACTTATTTTTTAATTGTCACCTTGTTTTTGTTATGCGCCTTGGGCCTTAACGCCGGGGCATTCAATTTCCAGCAGGTCCTGGTTACGCAGGAAACCTTTGGCAAAAGCTTCGGGGAAGCTGTCTGGACAATGCTCATCTATGTCGGCTTTCAGTCTTTTACCGTACTGCCGATTATTTCAGTGTCGCATCAAATTAAGACGACGAAAGAATGCAATATGTTTATGCTGTTCGGTATGCTGTTGAACGGGGTGTTTCTGGCCTTGATTTGCATTATGCTGTTAGGCTTCAGTCCTGAAATTCTCGACCAAACCCTGCCCGTTTATTTTGTCAGCTCCCAGCTCGGCCTGCCCTGGTTGAAAATATTGTACAGCATTATCCTGTTTGTCGCTTTGCTTGGCACTGCCGTTTCCCTGGTATTCTCCACAGTTGCCCGGTTCGAACCGGTATTAACCGGCAAAGCGATGTTTAACAGCCTGCGCACCCGCCGCATCGTTATCTCATTCCTCACTCTGGCAATATGTACAGGAATCTCCATTTTCGGCCTGACCAATATTGTAATTAAAGGCTACGGTTCGGTCGGCTATATTGGCCTGTTCTTTGTATTGCTGCCGGAGATTGTCATCGGCACGATAAAGATTAGGAAAAACGCTAAGCAGCGCCGGGAACAGGGCCTGGAAACCGGGGTATAAGCCGTACTCCGGGCGGCCCCGGCTTAGCGCTCGGCAGCTTCGGTAAGTTCATCATCCCTGATGACATCGCCCACCCTTATCCGGTAATTCTTGAACAATTGATCCCGTCCCTTGTCCTGGGCAAAATAATGCGGCTCAAATTTCCGCCACCGCTCCGCCGCCGCTTCACTTTCCCAAAAGGAAATGGAAAGTAGTTTTTCAGGATGCGCCAGACTTTGAAACCTCTCAGCTGAAATAAAGCCGGGCATTTTCACCAGATGTTCTCTAAGCCCGGCAGCAAGGCGCAAATACTCCGCCTTGCCTGCTTTGAAAGGCGTAACCTCGAAAATTACTGCAACCATTTGTAGTCCCCCATTCACAATATATGTCTTATTATACCCCGGAACATACGTTTGAGCAACTCCGCTGCACCTGTTAATTTACAGGCCGGCCTGGCTGATGCCAGGGCTGTCCCGCGGCCGGCAAGCCTGCAAAACATGGTTCAATATTTTAGACTTACTATCTTGACGTTTCCATGGCAGCTAGCTATAATATATCTATTATACGTGTTGCGCCTAGCCCGAAACTGGAATCAATAGCCGATCAGAAAACTGAAGGCTAATTTCTCTGGTAAAAGAGAAATTAGCCTTCTTTTTTATTTTAACAGCTATCTGCTCAGCCTCAAAACGGTAGAATAATGGCGAGGCTATTTTCGCAAGACAAGGCGGAGGATAGAGGCATACCGGGAGTATGCTGACCGACGACAACGAAGGCTTGCGGAAAATAGACCGTCAGTATTCACTGAATTAGGGCTGCCAAGATACTAGGGAGGTAAAACAGGATATGGGCAACAGGTCTTCACCAATACAGAGAATAGTCTTTAACTCAGGTAAATCATTTATTTAAAAGGAGAATGAGCTTCATGAAAACATTAACAAATAAAAAGGGTCTGCTAAATTTCTTCCTGGTCTTGCTATTCACCGCTGGTTTGGCGCTTACCGCCGGCTGCAGCTCCGGCAGTGACCAGCAGGCGTCAACCGGGGATCAAGTCAAAACCTATTATGTAGCAACCAGAGGAACCTTTAAGCCATTTACCTATATGGATGATAAAGACCAATTGACCGGTTTTGATATTGAAATTTTAAAGGAAGTTCAAAGAAGAAACAAAGATATAAAATTTGAGTTTAAAACCATGAGCATTGAAAGTGCTTTTGTCAGCCTGACATCAAACCAGGTTGATCTCATTGCCAACCAAATGGGGCACAATGAAGAGCGCGCCGCAAAATACACCTTTACCAAAGAAGTGAATAATTACACCCGCACCAGAATTACGGTTAAAGGCGACAGAAATGATATTACCACGCTTGATGACTTAAAAGGCAAAACCATGGTATTGGTGCCCACAAGCGAATCAGCGCGGTTAATTAAAAAATTCAACGAAACCGCCGAGCCGAAAATCAATTTGATCTATACCGATAAAGGCTCGGCTGAAACGTTAAACCTGATTGCCACAGGCCGTGCTGACGCCGGGGCCAACTACGAAGTTGCCGTAACCGAGGCCAAGAAAACGTTAGGGCTTGATGTAAAAAATGTCGGTGAGATTATATCCAGTGTACCCACTTACTTCATTTTGCGCAAAGACGCTGAATCGCAGCAATTGGCCGACAAAATTGACGCCACTTTAAAAGAAATGAAAGCCGACGGGACACTGAAAAAACTATCCGAACAATTTCTGGGGGCAGACTATACTTCTTCCTCTAACTAAACTGAAAGGAGTCTTAGCTTGGGAAGTTATTTTGATTTAAGTTACCTGATTAAGACTTTTCCTATTATTCTGTCCTATGTGCATACTTCACTGCTGATTACCTTTGTCGCCGCAGTCTGCGGCCTGGCGCTCGGCAGTTTGGTGGCGCTTATTCGCATTAACAAACTGGCGGTCTTGGATAAGCTTGCGGCAATCTACATTTCCTTCATCCGGGGAACGCCATTTCTGGTGCAATTGTTCCTGGCCTACTTTGGCTTACCGGAACTCATGCAAAAAATTGGTTATCAGTCCATTCGCGATATTCCGGCCTTGTTTTATGTTTTTCTTGTGTTTTCCTTACATGCCGGAGCCTATATTGCCGAAATCATCCGCAGCGCAATTTTAGCCGTCGATAAGGGACAGCTGGAAGCAGCCTATTCTGTCGGCATGAGCGCAATTCAAGCCTATATCCGGATTGTCCTGCCGCAAGCGTTTACTATCGCAATTCCCACCATCTGCAATATCATTATTTCGACATTAAAAGGAACGTCGCTGGTCTTTAATGTCGGCGTAATTGATATGATGCGCAAAGCTGATCTCATGGGGGCGAACAGCCACCGGAGCCTGGAGCTGTATATCAATGTCGCCATCATTTATATTCTGTTGGTATTTATCATCAGCAAACTATCAACGCTGATCGAAAAAAGACAAGTGGCTTATGCGCAAACCAGCCAGCTATGAATAAATACATTTAGACGGATGTGAAGCTATGATGGAAAATTTAAATCAAAAAATAAAGGCACTGACCGACAAAATATACGATAAATTGGTTGTGCTCCGCCATACAATTCATGCAAACCCGGAGTTAAGCAACCAGGAATATCAAACCGCCGATCTGGTGGAAAAAATACTTACCGCCTGGAAAATACATTACACGAGACTGCCGGCCAGTACGGCAATCATCGCTGAAATCAAAGGCAACCGGCCAGGCGGCGGCAGCATCGGAATCAGGGCAGATATGGATGCATTGCCAATCCAGGAAGCCACAGGCCTGGACTACGCCTCCAAAAACCAAGGTGTAATGCATGCCTGCGGCCATGATATGCATACCGCAAACCTGCTAGGTACGGGGTATGTACTGTCCCGGTTGAAGGATGACTTCGCCGGTACGGTCAAGCTGGTATTCCAACCGGCCGAAGAAATCGGCGGCGGCGCCCAGGAAATACTTGATTTTGGCGTCCTGGAAAACCCCAAAGTAACCGCTTTTCTGGCGGCCCATGTTTCTGAGGATGTCCAGACCGGCCAAATTCAGGTGAAAGCTGAAGAGGTAATGCTGGCTTCCAGCCAATTTACCATTCACTTAAACGGCCGTGGCGGCCACGCCTCAGCGCCTCATCAAACCGACGACATCATTTTAGCTGCTGCAAAAATAATCATTGAGCTGCAGACGATTCCCGGCCGGAAACTGAACCACCTTGAACCGGCAGTCATTACTGTCGGCAGCATCCATGGCGGCAGCCGCTGCAACATTATCCCCAAGGAACTGGTGTTAACGGGAACCATTAGAACGCAAAACAATCACCTTCATCAAGAAATTCATCAACATATCACCAGCATTCTCAATGCCCATGAATTGATTACCGGAGTTAAGGGAACGGCATCATTTAGATTCGGCTCAGGAGCTGTTTATAACGATCCGGCCCTGACCAAAGAATTCGTCGCAGCAGCAGCGAGCATGATCGGCCCGGCTAATGTTGTAACAGCCAAATTCCCCGGCAACGGTTCGGAGAACTTTTACCGTTTTTCGAAAGAAGTTCCTGCCGTTTTTTTCCGCATTGGCGTGAATCCGCAGCCCTCAGAAAATATAGAGCCGGCCCACAGCCCCAAATTTACCGCCGACGATAAAGCCTTAAAAACCGGTGTAAACGTTACTGCGGCTGCAGCCATCGCCTATCTCCAAAAAGCGGGAGCAGCAGTATGAACAAGCTATTAGAATTCTCATTTATGTGGGATACTTTTATTTATTTACTGGAATATATCCCGGTCACCTTATTTTTAGCCGTCACCAGCATGGTTCTGGCAATCATCATCGGCCTGTTCAGCGCAGTGGCGCTGGTAAGAAACATTCCGTTTTTCCGCCAGCTCGCCAAGTTTTATTTACTGTTCGGCCGGGCAATACCGACTATGGTCATGCTCTACCTGGTATATTTCGGCCTGCCGGTTTTGCTGATGGCCTTCACCGATAAAACAGGCATTGACACAGGCTATCAGCATGTACCGCCAATGGTATTTGCAATTCTTGGACTGACTGTACACACCGGCGCCTATTTAACGGAAATATTCCGCGCCGCAATACTGTCGGTTGACAAGGGGCAAATGGAGGCTGCTTTGTCTGTCGGCATGACCTGGGCGCAGGGATTTTACCGCATTATCTTCCGGCAGGCGGCGGTATTTGCCGTACCGCTGCTGGCCAACCAGTTTCTGGGCCTGATCAAAAGCACGTCCATTGTTTTTACTATAACGGTAATTGAGCTGTTAGGCGCAGCGAAAATTGCCAGCGCCGAACACTACCGCTATTTAGAAACTTACCTGGTTGTGGCGATGATGTATTGGGCCGTCAGCATCCTGTTTGAAAAGCTCTTTTCGGTTGCCGAACAAAAACTGTCCCTGTTCAAAAAAGAAGCCAGTCTATAAAGGCTGTCTTGACGTTTCGGTCATAGTAAGTTAAAATATATAAGGTAATGCCGGTATAGCTCAGCTGGTAGAGCATCTCATTCGTAATGAGAGGGTCACAGGTTCGAATCCTGCTATCGGCTCCAATGAAATCAAGGCGCTGCGCCATGTGGTGTAAAATAAGATGGTTAAAATGGTGCAAATATGGTGTAGTTAGCCTTAAATAGAGACCTTCCCACCGAAACTCCCTGTTCCGTAAACTAACGGAACAGGGAGTTTTTTCAGGCCTAAAGACAGGCCTGTCTGCCAAAATCGAAGAGCCGCGCCAGAAACTGCAGCAGATCGCCAGCCAAGATCCACCATGCTCAATTCAACCTACTTTTTCTGCTCCGCTATTTTTTCAGCAACACCGGATTCTTTGACTACTTTTTGAAGTCTTCTTGTTTCCTGAAGCCATTTTTTAAAAAAGTCCTCATGGTTTAAATACTCAACATCCATACCCATTTTTTTCATATTTTCCATGTATTCGGGATCATTGACCGTTTTTTCAAGCCCGGCTAACAGCTTAGCTTTTATTTCCGGCGGCATTCCTTTATGAGCGGCAAGACCATACCAGAAAGTAAATACCACGTCTATTCCTTGTTCCTGCAAGGTAGGCACGTGACTAAACATTGGATCTGTCATTCTCTTCGTTGACGTAACCCCAAGAACCTTGACTTTGCCGGCTTTAACATGCTCATTTATCGTGGACGGCGCACAAAACATTAGCTGCGTATGCCCGCCTAGCAGAGCCGCTAAGGATTCCGACTCTCCCTTAAACGGCACTTGTACTAGATTTGCGCCGCTATTTAGAACCACCATTTCCCCAACAACATGCGTTGCGGCCCCCAGTCCGGAATGTCCAAATTTAATTTTTTCCGGATACTGTTTAGCGAAATCAATCAAATCAGTCATATTATTCCAGGGCTGATCAGAACGTACGACTGCAACCACAGGCAACTCCATAACTTGCACTAAAGGATCTAGAGCTGATGGATAGTGGTATCCGCTTATCCCGTACATTGCGTGCAATAAAGCGCTAGGAGCCACTGTTCCTAAAGTATATCCATCCGCCTCCGACTCAACTAGTTCATTCCAGCCAAGTAAACCTCCTCCGCCAGGCATATTTTTAATAATAACAGGCTGCCCGAGATGTTTTTGGGCTACCTTTTCCATAGCGCGCACCATCATATCATTACTGCCGCCTGCTGCATAAGGCACAATGAGCGTAATTGTCTTATTAGGATACTTTTCAACGGCAGTTGCCGGCGTTTCTTTCGTGCCGCAACCAGCGATCAATCCCATCGAACATAACAACATTAAGGACAAGGCAATCGATTTTCTCATTTGCACAGCATATCTCTCCTAAATCGTTTTAATTCGATTTTATACCGATTACATAACGAATAATGTCATATTTTGTCAGGAGCAAAAATAAAACCACTTGCTTTCCTCGTTAAACAATAGACCGCTTGCCATGTACCCGGTAAAAATGCAAACTCCCGCCATTGCGGGAGCGTTGATTTCACTGGTGCGCCTGGGAGGACTCGAACCACCGACCAACCATCCAGAATAACACCATACTCAATTCGCCTTACTTTTTCTGCTCAGCAATTTTTTCAGCAATGCCCGATTCTTTGACTACTTTCGTAAGCCTTCTTGTTTCTTTAAGCCACTTTTGAAAAAAGTCCTCGTGGTTTAAATACTCAACTTCGACACCCATTGCTTTCATATTCCGAACAAAATCAGGATCATTGACGATCTTTTCAAGGCCGTCAAGCAATTTCGCCTTCACTTCCTTATCCAGCCCTTTGTGAGCGGCAATCCCTAACCAATAGCTGTACATTACATTAATATCCTGTTCCTGAAAAGTAGGGGCAGAATTAAATACCGGATCACTTATTCTCTTGTCTGTAGCAACACCCAGTACTTTGACCGTACCGGCCTTAACATGTTCTCTGACACTGGTAGGCGCCGTCAAGATAAACTGAACATGCCCTCCTAATAGTGCTGCCAATGCTTCGGAATCTCCTTTAAAAGGAACCTGGGGGAATTCTACGCCTCCTGCTACGCTTAACATTTCTCCGACAACATGAGAACCAGATCCCAAACCCGGGTGCCCGAATTTAATTTTCCCGTGATTTTGCCCGGCATAACCAATTAATTCCTTCATGCTGTTCCAGGGCTGTTCCGACTGAGTTACTGCAATAACTGGTTCACTCATCACCTGTACCAACGGATCTAAGGCAGAAGAATAGTGATACTGTCTTTCTTTATAAAGAGACTGTAATAGTGCGCCAGTAGTCACAATACTTAATGTATAGCCATCGTCTTCAGATACAATGAGTTCGCTCCAACCAATAGTGCCGGCTCCGCCAGGAATATTTTTAATAATAAAAGTTTTCCCAAGATATTTTTCGGCCGGTTTTTCCATTGACCGGGCTACCAAATCAGCACTACCTCCAGCTGCAAACGGCACAATCAACGTAATTGGTTTATCCGGATACTTTTCGGCAGCAGTTGCCGGCGTTTCCTTAGTCCCGCAACCGACAACCAGTCCAATCGAACATAACAGCATTAAGGACAACGCAATCGATCTTCTTATTTTCACAGCATTTCCTCCCTTAATTCGTTTTAATTCGATTTTAAACCCGATTACACAACGAACAATGTCATATTTTGTCAGGAGTAAAAAATTAAAACACTCTGCAAGAATACCAACCGGGACAATTCACGCAATAACCACTTGCTTTCCTCGTTAAACAATAGACCGCTTGCCATGTACCCGGTGAAAATGCAAACGGAAAAAAACTCCCGCCATTGCGGGAGCGTTGATTTCACTGGTGCGCCTGGGAGGACTCGAACCACCGACCAACGGTTTAGGAAGCTGAGCATTATGTAAACAATATTCCAAGAAATAAACCTCCCAATCTTTGATTTACTTGCCTCCGAGAGCTTTCAATAAGATTTGACTTACTTAATAAAAAGTATGCTATTTGTTAAGTTCCTACGATAGCATGGGAATGCAGTAGCATACAAATAGCATACAAACTAGATTATTGTTTCAACATTTGGCAATTACATTAAACTTAAAATTTATACCTAGCTAAAAAATTAGATAACATAAATTGCAAAGCTCTACCAATAAGTTAAAACCTCTTGGTAGAGCTTTTACTTAGTCAAGACTACTTGATCTTGACTAAGCTTTTACTAATTCCCATATACCCGATTCTTCCTCATCAGCGGATTTCATCACACCAGCTTTTCTAAGCCGAGTAGCCGCCCAGCGAATATCGTACTGCCAAGTATAAAATAAATTCCCAGAAGCTTTCAGTTCCTTTTCATAATGTTCCCATACATATTTACATACATCAATAAGCACTGCGCTTCCACCATTGGCTTGGAGCGCTTCCACCATTGGCTTGGAGCGCTTCTACAATTAATCTTTCTAAATCCTTTCTATTCAAACTACCCTTCCTCCTCATAACATTTCGAATAATTTCCAATAACAAAATTCTACAAAATCGCCTACAGTCCTTGCAAAAAAAGCTCTTCTGGAAAAAATTCCAGAAGAGCTTTAATTTGCTTGATATTTAGTTACCCTGTTGTCGTTTTATGATATTTTATATATCTACCAAACTATCAGCCCACTCTAAAAAGCGAGTCAAATTTTTAGCATATAAATCATTCGTGATTAAATATTGATTCCCATTAACTATAACCGGATTGGATGAATAACGAGCATTACCATTAATATAGGTAATTTCTTTAATTGAAACATCTGGATTGTATGCCTTGAGAAATGGATAGCGAATACCTAGTGTTTTTGCTGTACTATCTTTATCTAATAGCAAACCTAGAACCTCTGCTGTAATACGCCGTTGAGTTACTAGCTCTAGGAAACGATGACGAATAGTTTGACCTGGCTTCAGAGGTTTTAAATGGTCTGCAGTATTGATGCCGCTTTCGGCCTCATTCTCCAATTCGCCTTTACTAGTAAACTCTTCAATAGTCGTGCCCGCTACATCAGCACCTTCACTGGCTTGCCTCTCGTCACTTTGCTTAGACAAACAATTCGGATACAAGTCAAACTCGTTTGCCTCATTCTTTTTATATAACTTATTACAAGCTTTGCACCGTGGGACAAGATTCATAATTTCCAAAACAATCAACCCCTAATCGTATATCTTTTATTTCATTATGTCGTATTGCCATTATTTCGCTAGCCCTTGGAAGCAAAGAAAATCTGCTCGCGCACAGATTTTTTATAAGTCATATTCTCCGTTGTAGTCTAGCCAATAGCCAAGCTGTATTAATCAACTCAATATGCTCTTCGTTTTCAAAGTCAAAGATAATATTGGGGAATACCTGCTCAAAAGATCGAAGCATGATTGCATTGGCATCAATAAAATCATGCGAATGACAAATTAGCCGGTGTTGCTGCTGGTCTTTATTACTTAGCATATTTGACTGGTAGTTTTCAAGTTCAAGGGCATTTAATTCGTTTCATTTGAGCCAGCTCAGACGCCGTAAGTTCAAGATATAAATTCAAAACAAACAGGCTTGCTAGTAGCTCTACGGTTTCCTTTGTACGCAACATTTACAATCCTCACCTTCAGTTTCACTTCAACCCTATTATGTCGCGCTTGGCACTACTAGGGAGCCCCTAAGCAACCCTTCCGGAAAAAATAGTGGATAAAATCAATTTACCCGGCTCGCAAAATCCAGCTTACGCGATACAATTTAATTAGAAACTAACCATTTGCTGAAAGGATGATCATCATGAAAAGACATTGCCCTAATTGCAGAGAAAACGCTCAATATGCCGGGCAGCTTTATAAATGTACTCATTGCGGCGGCGTATACTGCACTCGCTGCACTACTAATTACGGTGGTGGCTGCCCATTTTGCGGCAGTCATGAGTATAAATCCTTTTAGTCACTTTAGTATGATAGAAGGGCTCCATAATTTACGGAGCCCTTCTATCATACTAACCCTGGCCGTAGCCAGGGTTATCTTTACTTATTAATTATGAAAGTTAAAAACGATTTTAGGTGGACGCAATTCTGTAATCTGTATTTTAGACCCATCACCTATTCCTACTTGACTGCAGCCTGTTGTATCCCAATTTACTTGAATGGCAGCTCCTGTATTCGTCTCAGATAGGTCAAGACTAATATCCTGTTGTACTTCAGATGCACCAACCATATTGGCTGCACTGGGGTTCCACATATAGTCCGCTTTGGCAACCGTGGGCACAGCGTTAACATATTTAGCACCATCTGCTACTGTCATAGACTGTTTTATACTCACGCTTGAGTCCCAGCTTGGGTTAGGCGCATTAAACAGATCATTGATATTGCTGCTTGGGTCTCCTATGGTCACAAACATATAAGGATTGACACTGCTGGTCTACGTACCATCAGTAACATAGATATTGCCTACTCCATCATCATAATGTGCTTTATACTTCACATCTTCGCCAACTACCATAGCAACTTTGTCATAATGTCCGACATTTAGACGATGGGAACCTAACCAGCCAGCAGTTGTAAGAGTAAAGTCAATGGTCTGCTTTTCACCAACGACACTTTTATTATTATTTAATAGATACCATTTTCCATCTGTAGAATTATGAATGGCCAATGCATAAATAGAGATTTGATAATTGTCAATAGTGAACCGTAATGGCTTTTGCGGACACCAAGAATGGCTGGTACAATAAAACCAGGAGGTGTCCGAGATGAAAGGTCAGCGATTCGATGCAGAGTTTAAAAAAGATATCGTGAAACTCTATCTAAGTGGAGCTCGAACCTGCCCCAGTTTGGCAGCAGAGCTAGGAATTCACGAAAATACGGTCTATAAATGGATTCAACAATATAAAAGTGATCCAGAACATGCTTTTCCCGGATCAGGGAATCTCAAGCCTGATGAGGATGAACTCCGTAAAGCGCAACGACGCATTAAGGAACTAGAAAATGAAGTCGCAATTTTAAAGCAAGCAGCGGTATACTTCGCCAAAAACAGCAAATAAGATATCCGTTTATCTACGATTACCGCTCCCAATATGCTGTTAGCGATTTATGCCGCATTTTAAAGGTAGCCAGAAGCGGATATTACGCCCGGGTGAAAGCCGGTTGCCCGAAAGTCTGTGACCGGGATGCTGTAGTAGTGGCTCATATTCGTCAGATTGAACGAGAGCATGATCACAATTACGGCGTTCAAAAGGTTTATGAAGAATTAAACGACAAAGGGATGATCATCGGGCGCAGCAAAGTACAGCGGATTATGCATGCTCACAGCATCAAAGCCCAGATCAAAAGCAAATACAAACCGCAAACCACCAAAGCTGACCCGAATGAACAAGCCTTTGACAACCTGTTAAATCAAAACTTTGAGGTGCAAGAAATAAACAGGGTGTGGCTGGCTGACATCACCTATATCCGTGTGGGCGGCCAGTGGTGTTATTTAGCTTGTGTCTTAGATTTAGCCAGACGCAAAATAGTTGGCTGGACTCTGGACAATCGCCCTACAGCAGAGCTTGCTTGTAAAGCGCTTAGGATGGCCATTGTAACAGAAAAACCTGCTGAAGGTCTCATCCATCACTCCGACCGAGGCAGTCAATATACATCAAACAAGCATAAAGACTTGCTGAAAGAACATAACATCCTTGGCAGCATGAGCCGGAAAGGCAATCCCTATGATAACGCCCCGATGGAATCCTTCTTCCGGCTTTTAAAAGTGGAGCATGTTAAAAAGCGGTCTTTTGCTACACTAGGACAGGCTACGGCCAGTATCGAGGCCTGGATCAGTTACTACAATACCCGCAGAAGGCATAGTGCCTTGGGTGGCATTTCGCCGCTATGCTACGAGATCAGAAGAAACTCGCCATTTAATCTGTCCGCGTAGGCCAATATGGTTCAATAGCGGCATCGGCTGCCAGTACCGGAACGGTAAAGAGCATAACGACAACAAACAATGTAACTACACATGTAATAAACTTTTTGTTCATATTCTCCCCCTCAGTTATTTACTGTTTATGATCCGATATGAGCAAATGATATAGCAAGCGGTATTATAGTGGTTCCACCACCGCTAGTTACTTTTTGATAAGTTTCAACGCGAATATCATTTTCCCGTTGCACTTTATCCAAGCGTTTGTTTTCTACTTTTATATCTTCTCCTGCCCGGAAGATTGGTTTATTGGCTTCAAACATGGCCGGAGCATTCGATTTTTCTGCAAGATTGTACATAACTTTTATGTATTTTTGACCAGTAGCATTATTATCTTTATAATAGCCAAGCTCAGTATTGAACTGACTAGTTACCTGCAGTACGGTACGTACTTTGTAACCATCAACATTATTGGCATAGGTGTAATCCCAATGATAGCCTTTTAAATAAAGTTTAGCCCAAGGCGCTTTCGCAAAAGAAGTACCAATTTCGTAATCATAACCGCTCAAGGCTTTTTCAAAAATGTGATTTACAGAATCAATCTCTTTTTCACCGGAAACTGCATGATAAATATTAGATCGATATTCGTTACGACCTTGGAAGTATTCCAAGCCACCGCCAATGCGCTCATGCCCATGGCGGAAAGCGTGGTCAAAGAAAATATTAGCTCCAATCATGCTGGCTTTGTCGTCAGATAGCACACGATTACCAAGACCAAAATTAGCTACTGTTCCAGCCGTTAAATCATTACCAAATTGGAATTGATAAAAGTTTGTAACTTTATCCGTCATCTTACCTAATGGATTAATGGTTTCGAGTGAATAAATTGGTTTAAAGTCCGTTTGAAACTGAATGCTAATATCCGTCCGTTTCAACCAGCCTGGCGATCTTTCCCTCTGGTCATATGCTGAATTTTCCGATTAACTAGGTCATTGCCATAGCCTATAGCTTGACTTTCAAGGAACTGTCCGTTAACAGTTGTTGATCTTGTTTCTACCGGGGATGGATTTTCCACCGCATTAATATTCCCAATAACAACAACGTTATCATTGGGAACTGAACTAGTTTCAGCAGCAAATGCAGATGCCGCAAACACTTGGCATACAACTAAAGCAAGTAATGTTTTTTTCATTATGCTTCCCCTTCCAAATTCATCTTTCAGTACTAACGAACCATCTAGCCTATCTAAATATTTTCCTACCCGCCCTCCTTAGCATTATAATGTCAGCCACAATAAAGGCAGCTGGGTTTGTACATCTTTCTTGCTTCTATCGTAACTGGTCTACAGATGCACACATTTCAAGGCATACTGTCCTGTTTATTTTTTAAACATTTATAGACAAAAAAATAGATTTAGGGTGTTCATATCCTAAAAAGTTCGCAATTTTATAAGCTTCCTCAATGTCAACTCTTACCTCAATGTTGCCTTCTATTCTACGATACCGTTGCGCACTGATTCCAGTGGCAGCAGCTACTGCACTTTTAGATAATCCTAGTTTTTCCCGCGCCAATATGAACGCTAATCGCTTAATTGCCATACCAACCCCCAGATAATCGTTTATTTTTTAAACATATTATATTGTTTAATTTTTAAACTGTCAATGATTTTTTAATCATTTGATCATTTGATCATCACCTCGTTTAGAATATAAACAGAGGTGATTGAGTTGGCAACTTTTCAAGAGAGAATAAATCAACTATATGAAGAAGCAAAAGACACCGATTACCGGCTCACACAGACTGAATATGCCGCAAAATTCGGCGCTACCCGCAATCAGTTAAAAGGTTGGCTTGATGGACGCGGTGAACCTAGCAGCGAAATGATGAAGCTAATAGCCAAAATGCAGGGGGTTAGCGTTTCCTGGCTTGTAGGCGAAACTAATATACGAAATTTTACTAATGATCCGTCCGCTAACCCGATTGATCTTAAAATCGATCACCTCCCGCCCGAGGCTATACAAAATATTAAAGAATACATCGAATTAATGCGGCTTAAATATCGCCAGAAACGATAAAAGCAGTTATATCTCTCAAAAAAACAGACACCTTCTGTACGAATACAATCAGGTGTCTGTTTTATTATTTATGAAAGTTTTCCCCAGTCGCGCTGAACGCACCAAGACGTCACAGATGTATTCCAATTAATAATGGATTCCGGTTCAAAGGTTTCGCCCGACACTTCAAACTCCATTATCTGGTTAGGCTCTAGACTTAGAACATGACTGTTAGTCATATCCCATAAATGAAATTTAAACCGAATGCTTTTGGTTCGTTTACTTGGCGCTAAGTCCAAAGGGGCGCATTTACGTTGTACAATTTGATTGTTAGCTTTCATTTGAAATGTTACCATGATAAGTTGCTTTTGCTTAATAGTTTCCACAAAGCTAAAAATTAATTTTTTCATAACCATACCATCACTCTCCTATTGATCTATCTAAAGATACAATAGAAACGTGATGGTTTTATATTAGGCTTTACATTTGAACATAAACCCTATGAAAAAAATTAGCTACCCCATAGTATAGGTAAAACTAGTGTAAGAAGTGTCAAAGTTATTTAAAAGGCGCCGCTTTTTACACTTACAGACAGTGATTAAGGTTCTCAAAATTTTAAAGATTTAGCGATATAGACCGCGTCCAACTCATCTTTCGTTATACCAATGTAGGACAATGTTATACTTGGAGCTGAATGATTGAGCAATCTCTGAATTCGAGTAATGTCACAGCCGCTTTGGTATGCATGATAGCCAAAAGTTTTTCTTAAAGTATGAGTGCCAATTGCATCTGTTATACCAATGTGCCTGGCAGCATCATTTAAAATTCTATACGCCTGTACTCTGGAAATAGCCTTACCTCCTTTACGGCTTGGAAATAAAGTTCCATATACAAGCTGCGTTTCTTTCAAGTAATCATTAATAGCCTTTTTACAAGTATCTGAAAGAGGAAAATCCTTTATTTATCCAGTTTTTTGTTCTCTAATAATAATGCGTTCTTTGCCTTTTACATCAGTTACAATCAGTTTTAGTAAGTCTGAAACTCGCAAACCTGAATTGATACCCAAAGTAAATAACAACCAATCCCGGCAGTTTTGGCCTTTTAAATATTTTTTCATACCTTGGATCTGCTTTTTATCTCTAATAGGCTCCACTAATTCCATTTTAGATAACCTCCAATACAATGGGTACTGTCAAGAATTATGCGCAAATTAGGAAATGAGGCCGGTGGTTGACGGTCAGCTGACGGCAGAAGCGATGTCTGCCGGTGAATATTCCAGATGCTTCATGTTCATATATTTCTTGCTGCCCCACTGGGTGCCGGCTACATGGCGAAGCCGGGCACAGACAAGCATCAAAGCTGAATTGCCATCGGGAAATGTGCCGACCACCCGCGTTCTGCGACGGATCTCTCGGTTGAGTCGTTCGATGACGTTGTTGGTACGGATACGCAGCCAGTGCTCGTAGGGAAAATCCATGTAAGCCAGAGTTTCCTCGATACTGTCTTCCACCTTTTTGGCAGCCTCTTTCAGCTTCATCTCCCGCAGGTCTTGGGCGACCTGCTTGGCCTTTTCCCGGGCAGCAGCCTTGCTTTCCTGGGCGTGGATAGCCTTGAGCATCTTGGCAACCAGCTTCAGTTTGCTTCGGGGTGTGGCAGAGAACACATTGCGGTAAAAGTGAACTGTACAACGCTGGTACTTGGCTTCTGGAAATACTTCAGCGGCCGCGTCCAGCATACCAAGGCACTTGTCTCCCACAATGAGCTTGACGCCATCCAAACCACGGCTCTTGAGCCACTGGAAGAAAGTCAGCCAACTGGCTTTATCCTCCTTCATGCCTTCGGCGGCTCCGATGACTTCACGATAGCCGTCCTCATTGACGCCCAGCGCCACCAGAATACTCACGTTTTCAAACTCACCGCCCCAGTTGCGGCGAAGATAGATGCCGTCTCAACATAGACATAGGAGTACTTGCCGCCCTGTAAAGGACGATTGCGCCATTCTTCAATGTGCACATAGGCTTTTTTGTTCAGTTCGCTGACAGTAGACGGAGACACTTTAGTTCCCCAAAGTGCCTCGGTGATGTCCTCCACCCGACGCACCGACACTCCCGCCAGATACATCTCGATCAGTGCTTCTTCAACGCTGCTTTCCCGCCTATGATACCGTTCAATAATAGCTGTTTCGAACGGGATGCCTTTTAATCGCGGCATCTTTAGCGTTACATCGCCGCTGGTGATGGTCAGGTTCCGGGTGTAGTGTCCGCTGCGGTAACCCTGGCGAGCCTCAGTGCGCTCATATTTGGCTGCCTGGGTTAATTCCTGTGCTTCTTTTTCCAAAAGGTCATTTAACGTCTCTTCTACGCTGCCGCGCACCCATTCTTTCAATTCATCCTTGATTGCGCCTTCATTTAGCTGTATGATTTTCTTGGACATATTGTGGCCTCCTTCGGTGAATGAGTTCTCAGCAAACCCATTTTACCATTCCGGCCTCAATGTGTCCTTTTTCTTTTTGCGCAACTTATTGTACCTTATCTTTTTATCTATGTTCCTTTTCAGCAACTCCCCGCAACATACACATAGCATACTAACCCTACCTAAACAGCCCAAAAAGCACAAAAACGGCAAGGCTCAGAATTTCTGAAGCCTTGCCGTTAAACTATCCATCATGTGCGCCTGGGAGGACTCGAACGATCATGTAAGAGCAGTATTTACTGTCAAAAAGAACCATCCCCGTTGGCATTACTTGTGAATATGACTGTTTCGCACAGCCTGACGTCCCGATTCTTAATCCCTTTTCTTACCTGCTAATTTAGCTAACCCGTTCAGAAAATTTTCATTTTTTGTATTGTCGCATAATAACGTTTTAAACGATTCCCAATAACATTTATTCATCAATTTTGAAATACCAGAGCAGATTACAAAAGATAGGTCTTCTTCAAATTTAATCCATTTATCGCTAATAATAATCTGAGTGCGAGAAGAGTTTAAATCTAGATCTCTTTTCCCATTAACATCAACAACAAGCAAAATGGGAAAAGGCCAGTCCAACTTCACTTGGTTTCTTTGCATATTCCAATCATCGGGAAATAAGTTACATGGAACTTCAATGCCATGTAGTGATATTCGAGATCTTGAATTAAACAACTGCCTAGAAGATTCACTTTCTTTTATCTTGCCACTTTCATTTACTTCCAATGATTTCGAGGTTAGCTTTACATACTTTCCTCCCAAGCCTATAGTTTTATTAAGCCTATATTCCTCACCTTCAACATATACTTCCTTGGATGTCATATCGATACTCATTACTGGCTTTTTGCCCTTTTCTAGTATTGCAACAATCGCACTTCCTACTAATCCTTCTTGATTGAAATTAAATTCTATTTCTTTAACGTTCTCATTTTTGTTCCAAGAATAGTCTCTTAAAGAAGAAGCTGTAATCTCCCTAAAACTATGTTCATCGCGAATTTTTTCTTGCGAATTAGTTTTAATGAATATTTTAAATGGAGGATTCGGTATAACCGCCTCCACCGATTCAACGAATTTATCTTCAGTCATATTTTCCCATGGATTTTTTTTCTTTCGTAATATAAGCTTTGTTGAAGTCCCAGGAATCTTTCTTTCGCCTTGCTTTATCCAAAAGATACTTTCTTGCCCTTCTATTACAATGTTTAATGGTGCACTGGATTCATGAGGTCCATATATCTTTCTGGTATCAACAATCAGTGTATCGGCAACCATGAAGCAAGATAGAATTCCGATTCCAAATCTTGATGTCGGAACAAAATCAGCATTAGTGTATGAACGTAGATCATAAAATTCACCTGAATTATAAAAAGAAGACCCTACCTTAGAATAGTAGTTATCAATAATTTCTTGATCCATTCCAATTCCGTTATCAATAATCTCTAATATCCTGTCGTCGTTTTCTTTATAATAATTAACATGAATTTCAGGAGAATAATGATTACCCCACTTTTTTTCTAACGCGCCCCTTAATAAACACGCATCTATCGAATTTTGTAATAATTCTCGCATAGCGACTTCTGGGTCACCATATAACTTGGTTCCCATAAGCAAATCGATTACCTGTCTTTTACTTAAATTAAATTCTGTTTTTCTATAGATATATTGTGGATTTCCAAATATGTCTTTTTTGGTCTCGATTTTTTCTCTATTAACTTTAAAAGGAAGTCTAAGAGAAATACCTATCTGACTTGATTTGTAATGCTCATTAATTAAAGAAATAATATTATTACAAACACTAAGTTCGTTATCAATCAAATCACAAAATGAGTGTATTGAGGCTTCTATCGCAGGATGAGTACACTTAGCATGAAAACATATTTTTGTATCCTTTATAGTCCATGCCTCAATTGCCCTATGTTTATTCCATTCCTTAATTGAAATAGGATGTTTTACAGCTAAATGTGAAAACAAGATTGAGGGGGTCCGCTTAGCATCAAAATCCAGGACGTCCGCTAATCTTAAAACAACTGCTACCAATGGTAAGCAAGCATAAGTTTCTGGCCCACACAAATAACTTTTATCTAAATTAAGAATCAAGAGTGCATCTTCGTTATGACTAAAGCAAATCTCAGCAAATTCAACTGTTAAATCAGTATCCCTATATTTTATTTTGCCGTTCCAATCTTGTTGAATAATTTCCTTTGCTCTTATTGCATGCGTATTTCTGATAAAGTCAGATATCAAATAGCTCTTTAAACAATCAGCTAAGGTACTATTCCCTTCCGCTATTAATATATCTATCTGATTAAGCTGCTCTGGTTTTGAAGAGCAGAATTGTTTGAATTTATTGTATGCATCCTTTTCAATGTCAGACTTAAACTCGGGAGATATATCCCAGACTTTTTTCCATGCCAATACCTCTTTTTCACTTGGCGCCATACCTATATCGTGAAAAAATGCCGACAGTATCAAAAGCATTAATTCTGGAGTTGTTAGTTTATTAATATTTGCTTCAGATAATATATCCTCCATTATCTTTAGGACCCTAAACAAATGCTCGCCGTCGTGAAGAGTAAATTCATTCATGTGGCGAAGAATTGATTTAGTTCTTTGATAAGCATAATTAATCGCATCATCAACTAAAGATAAGACATGATCTCCAGCTGCTTCACTTTTGCATTTCAGTTTTAAACTTTGATAAATTTTACTGTTTTGAATCCTTAGTTGGGTTTCTTCTCTCCAGTCATCACGCATGATTAATTACCCTCCATATTATTTAGCGCAATTTACATTATATTTTAAAATTTATCATAATAACACACTACTCCTGCATAAGCTCCACAATTTCTATTTGCTTCAACAATAAATTTTCAGTATTTGAAATATGCTTATTGAATGACCAAAAAAAGGGTCAGAATTCATTAATCTGACTCCGAGGCCTTTGTTATCCCGGTTGATTCCAACTTATTTAAACATTGTCTCCTCTACATACCAAGCGAAACATCGTGTACTTTAAGGAAAAAAATCCTACAAAAGCTACACAAAAAATCAATTATGCTTCTTCTAACCTAGTATAAGAGACAAGGCGACAGGTTCTTTGTCCTATTCGCTAAAAGATGCGGAGGCAGAGTATTTGTTTCATGCTTTCAAAGCCTGTTATTGACGGCATACCTGCTATCTGCGCTATTTGGTGTATTAGTACTATCATTCAGCTCCTCTATCTAAAACTTTAGCTAGACCCTGTCTTCCTACTCACCCTAACAACTCCCGTAGCATACACATAGCATACAAAACTGCCTAAACAACCCCAACAACACAAAAACGGCAAGGCTCAGAAATTCTGAAGCCTTGCCGTTAAACTATTCATCATGGTGCGCCTGGGAGGACTCGAACCACCGACCAACGGTTTAGGAAACCGCTGCTCTATCCACCTGAGCTACAGACGCACATTATAAAATCCTTACAATTAAGGATTTTCGTTTATTCTTCAACCGTTTGCCGGAGATTCCAGTCCTCCCAATCAGGCACTATTTAACCAAATCCGGCAAAATAGAAGGAGGAAAGTAACGACAAAAGTAAAGATAACGCTAATTAGTATACCACTTTTTGCTGCAACATGTCAACTGGAAGGAAGTAGCGGTCTCCCTACCCCTTTATTCCTACCGGGCCTGAAAAGGAATAACCAGCTGTTCCGAGTAACTTTTATTGATTATTCTATATCCGTTTTAAGTATCTAAGAAGCGATTGCAGGCTGTCCTTTAGATCGTTTCATTTACTTCGCCATTTTGTTCCGCACGCAACCGGTCATTAACAAAGCGAAGTTTTCCATTGAAAAACCTCACAATTAAACCAACAATCAGGGCGGAAATCATTGTCCCCTCGCCAATACCGACAAGCTCACCGAATAAAAATACCGAAATAATACTGGCTGCAGCAATCAGCGTTACGTCAAAGACAACTTTAGTTCTGCCAAATTCCTTATTAAACGTAACGGAAATCGCTTGGACAAATGCCTCGCCGGAAAGCATAACCACATTTGCAATCACTTCCATACTGATACCCAAAGCAAGAATAACGCAACCGGCTAGCAAAAACTCAATTTTAAGCAGATAAGTGGCTGGATTTAGAAATGAAAGCAATGACATCGTTAAATCAATAAAATAACCAAACATGATTGAAACAGGCACTTGAATAAGTTGTACCAGCTGAAACTTTCTCTTTAACAGCAATAATTGCCCGATAATCAGAAGCATATTCAGCAAAAATATCAGTGTTCCCATTGTTATGGGAAATCCCATACTGAGCGTATACGGGACACTCGAAATCGGAGCGGTTCCCAGTTGCGCTTTTGTTATGAGACTTACCCCGAACGCACTAACAAACAAGCCTAAGATAAACAGGCTATATCTTTTACATAATTCTTCTTTGGACATTCAAAAAACCAGCTTTCTAGCTTATTTATTTTCTTTCGTCAAATTCCCGTAAATTTTAAAAAACTTCTCCAGGAAATCCATTTTTTCCTCTGTCGAAAACCCTTCGAAAGCCAGCGTTTCAAGCTCGTCAAATACCTCACTGACTTTTTCCAGCGCCTTTATTCCTTTATCGGTAAGAAACACATAAAGTGATCGTCTATTACCTTTACGCATTCTTCGTTCAATCAAACCACCTTCTTCCATCCGCAACAGCAGGCTGGTTACTGTTGAAGCCTCAATCTCACAACCTGCTGCAATATCTTTTTGCACACAGCCATTATGATATTTTAGGTAGTCAAGTACCTTGGGCTGGCCTGAAGTGAGACCGCTGTCAAACAAATTTGCAAGTACTTGTTTGGAAAACGTTGAATAGGTACAGGCTAATAAATGATGTAATGTTTTATACATTAAAAGTCCTCTTTTTGTTTCAATTCTAACTATTAGACTTGAAACAATTTTATATTTTCTTTGCAATTTTGTCAAATACTGAATAGCAAAAATAATTCCAGGGACTGAGTAGTCCCTGGAATTATTTTTAAGTATTAGCTAGTCCGGCCGATTTTACCGCTATCAATCCCATCCCATTCTCCCCCCTTGGAACCCGGTCAATGGCTCATGCTTTGCAAATGAGTTGTAGTTTCCTGCATAATGCTTTGGAAGGCTTTGGCTTTATCCTCCAACCCATTTAAGTCTGTCCGGCCTGCATTAACACTGTTCTTAATCTCTGCCGCCGCCTGGCGCAACTGCTCTTTGAGACCTTCCTCCATCATGTGAGGAAGCACCTTGTTAACTGCGCCGGTAAGCCGGGCGGCGCTTGACTGGGCGTCCATCGTTTTACCGGCTTTCAGCTGAGCCACAACCTCCTGCAGGGCTTTATCCATATCTTTCATGAACGGCAGCGGATCTTCTTTGGGCATTGACGCGCTGTGGGCTTCGTGACCGGAAGCCGTATGCTGTCCGGCCGGGGCCGGCGCGGCCGTTTTTTCACCGGAGCCGCAGCCGGCGGCCAGCAGCATTACTGCGCCAATCGCCAAAATACCTAAGCCTGTTTTGGTTTTATTCATTATCGAACAGCCTCCATTTAATCAAGAAATTCTATTGTCCCCTCCGGCCGAACTGCCGGCCAGGTTTAGGTTGTTACATCCGTTGCCTGCGTACTGCCCGGCGCCGGCGGCTTCCTGCCATCACGCCATCTGTTCCAAACCAGATAAATGCAGGGCAGCACGATGAGCGTTAAAATGGTCGAAGTAACCAGGCCGCCCACGACTACAATGGCCATCGGACGCTGGACTTCAGCGCCAGCGCCGGTAGCGAAAATCAGCGGGAACAATCCCAGGCTGGCTACCAGCGCAGTAATCATTACCGGCCGCAGGCGGGTAAACGCTCCTTCCAGAATAGCCTGCTCCAAAGTGCGGTGAGCCCGCAGGTGTTGAATATAGGTCACCATAATTACCCCATTTTGCACCGCTATGCCAAATAAGGCAATAAAGCCGACCGCCGCCGCCACCGTCAGATAAGTGCCGGTGGCATACATGGCGACAATGCCGCCAACCAGCGAAAATGGAATATTCATCAGGATCAGAAAGGCATCGCTGGCCGACCGAAAGGTCAGATAGAGCAAAAAAAAGGTCAGCGCGATAACCGCAGGCACAACAACGCCAAGACGGTCTTTAGCCCGTTGCTGGTTTTCATACTGTCCGGCCCATTTCAACGAATAACCGGCCGGTAGTTCCACCTTTTCCCGGAGCACCTGATTGGCTTCATTAACAAAGCCGACCACATCCCGGCCCCTGGTATTCATTTGAATAATCATCCGATACACGCCGTTTTCGCTGCTAATCATTGAGGGGCCGTCGACAACCTGGAAATGAGCCACTTCGCCCAAGGGGACATAAGCGCTGCCGGCCGGCCCGGCGGGCATGGACCCGCCGCCGCCCATGCCGCTCATCCCTGCGCCGCCGGACGGCGTTTGCACTTCAGCGACGCTGGCCGCTACCGGCAGGAGAATATTTTGCATAGCATCAATGCTTTCCCGGTTTTCGCGGTTGTAGCGCACCAGCACATCAAACCGCCGGCGACCCTCAATGGTTGTTGTGGCCGTCCTGCCGCCCACCGCCAGTTCAATGGCATCCTCCACATCAGCAATACTCAAGCCATAGCGGGCAGCCTTAGCCCGGTCAATGCCGATCTCCAGATAGGGCGCACCGAAGACCCGCTCGGCCAGAAGATCACTGACGCCAGGCACAGAGCCCAAAGCCGCTTCAATCTCAAACGCCTTCTGCTGCAATACCTGCAGGTCTTCGCCGTAGAGCTTGATGCCCAGTTCGGTCCGCACCCCGGTGGTCAGCATTGCAAGCCGCCCGGCAATCGGTTGGGTGAACGCCAGATTAAGCCCGGGAATTCCGGCCAGCTTCGCCATCATTTCCTGTTCAATCCGCTCCTTGGTCATCCCCGGCCGCCACTCATCCTTGGGCTTAAGGGTGACAATCGTTTCAATCATGCTGACCGGCGCAGGGTCCATCGCCGATTCCGCCCGGCCGACTTTGCCCACCGACAGGTCAATTTCCGGTATCTCCATGATGACTCTATCCATGGTTTTGGCCGCTTCCACCGCCTCAGTGAGTGAAACGCTGGGCAGCATTGTCGGCATAACCAAAAAACTGCCTTCATCCAGGGCCGGCATAAACGCAGTGCCAAGCAACGGCAGCAGCGAAAATCCGGCAATCATCACCACCACCGCGATCACAATGGTAGCTTTATTGTACTTAAGCGCTGTTTTCAGGGCCGGCGCGTAGCACTGGTGCAGTTTGGCGACAACCCAGGTATCCTTTTCCCGGATCTTCCCCTTTAAAAGCAGGGTGCACAGCACCGGCACCAGCGTAAACGCCAGCAGCAGCGAGCCGCTCATCGCAAAAGTCTTGGCCCAGGCCATCGGCGTATACAGCTTGCCTTCAGTTCCGGTCATGGTAAAAACCGGTAAAAAGGTTACAATGATAATAACAATCGAAAAGAAGATTGGCGAAGCGACTTCCTGGGCCGCCTCCAGCGTCACTTCGACAACGCCGCGCCGACCGCCGTCCCCGGCCAGATGCCGGTAGATATTCTCCACCATCACAATGGCCGCATCGGTCATTACCCCGATCCCGATGGCAATTCCGCCCAGTGACATAAGATTGGCGGATAAACCGATCTCCCTCATGGCAATAAGCGCAAGCAGAATGCCGATTGGAATGGCGCTTGTTACAATCAGGCTGGACCGGACATTGCCCAAAAAGGCAATCACAATCAGCGAAACCAGAATGAATTCTTCAATTAACGCCCTGTTCAGCGTGTTAACTGCTTTTTTCACCAGGTCGGTCTGATCATAGAATGGGACAATTTTCACCCCTTCCGGCAGGGTCGCCTGAATTTCAGCCATTTTAGCTTTGACCTGGTCAATGACATTCAGCGTGTTTTCACCCATCCGCTGAATAACAATGCCGCCGGCCGCCTCATAGCCCGATTTCGTCAGCACGCCCCGGCGGAAATCCGGTCCGGCGGTAACGCCGGCTACATCTCTGACATATACCGGCACATAATTATTTTGGGTAATGACAATATCTTTAATATCATCAATCGACTCCACCAGGCCTAACCCGCGGATAATAAACTCCTGACCGTTTTGCTCTACAACTTTTGCGCCAACATTGGAATTATTGGCAGCAATCGCATTAAAAACCTGATTGAGCGTAACCCGGTAGCTTTGCAGCAGCTGGGGGTCAAGATTGATCTGATACTGCAGGACATAGCCGCCCACACTGGCTACCTCAGCCACGCCGGGCACAGCGCTAAGCTGCGGCTTAATGACAAAATCCTCGACCGTACGCAAATCGGCCAAATTATGCCGGTCACTTTCCACCGTATACATAAATACCTGTCCCATCGGCGTGCTGACCGGCCCCAGCGCAGGCTGAACGCCTTGCGGCAGCCGCGGGATAGCCTGCTGCACTTTCTCATTAACAACCTGCCGGGCAAAATAGGGATCAACCCTGTCCTCAAAAATAACGGTAATCAGGGACATCCCAAAAGAGGACGCCGACCGGACTTCTTTTACACTCGGCAAACCGCGCATAGCCGTTTCCAGGGGATAAGTGACCTGATCCTGAATTTCCTGTGGCCCGCGGCCCATCCAGTCGGCCGACACCAGAACCTGATTCTCGCTGAGATCAGGAAATGCATCAATCGGGGTATCACGAATGACAAAAATGCCCCAGACAATAACCAGCGCCGTCAGAGCCAGAATGATTACGCGGTTTTTTAAGGAAAACTCTATTATTTTACTTAGCATCATCTGCCTCCTTAATGACCGCTGTGGCCGCTATGTTGACCAGCGTCAGGGGCCGGCGTAGTCTGGCCGCCCGCCGCGCCATGCCCGGCATGGCTGCCGAAGCTGCCCAGCTGGGTCTGGGAATCAAGCAGGAAAGCAGCTGCGGTTACCACCGTTTCACCCGCTTGCAGGCCGGACAGCACCTGGATATAGCCCTCGGCTGCCTGGCCGGTCACGATGTCCCGTTTAACAAAAGTACGGTCATTCTGAGCTACAAAAACAATTTTACGGCTGCCGGTATCCAGCAGGCTCGACTCAGGTACAACCAGTTTCTCGCCCAATGGAATCCGGACTGCCGCCTGGACCAGCATATTCGGCTTTAATTTTCCGGCTGGATTGGCCAGTTCCACCCGTACTTTAACAGTTCTCGTCGCATCATCCAGTACCGGATGAATAAGAGTCACCCGGCCGCTGAAGGTTTCGCCCGGATAGGCGCTGCTGGTTACTGCAACCGGCTGCCCCGGCGTAATACCGGCCAAATCTTTTTCATAAATATCGGCATACAGCCACACGCTGCTCAAATCCGACAGGCTGTAGAGTTTATCGCCAGGCATGATATACGTGCCGGGCAATACCTGCTTTTCCAATACTGTTCCGCCAAACTGAGCATAAATGGTCATATGGTCCTGCGCCTGCCGGGTGTGTTCCAGGCGGGTAATATCCTGCTCGGACGCGTTCAGCAATTGCAGCTTCCGCCTGGCGGCATCCCTTAGACGGTTGTTGATCTGAACAACGTCTTCACCGGCATCCCTTAACCTCCGTACGTTTTCCAGTGTCAGCAGATACTCTTCCTGAGCGGCGATATAAGTAGGGCTGTATACGGCGGCAATGGCCTGGCCGGGAGCAATATACGCCCCGTCGGCAGTCACATACAGTTCATCAACCCGTCCTTCAATCCGGGAGGTAATATAGGTCTGCCCACTGGCATTAAAATCAATTTTGCCGGTGGCCTTTAGTTCTTTTGTCAACACCCTGGCTGCGGCCTGGGCCGTTTGCACTCCGGCCAGTTGCCTGGCCCTGGCGTCAAGTGTAACCACATCACCGCTGGCCGTCACCGGAGCGGCCGCCTGATGGTCGCTGTGATTGACCACCATTGTTTTTACCGGCTGGACGGCATAATAATAGCCCGCCCCGCCCAAAGCCAGAACAGCAGCAATTGCGCCGGCCAGCATCTTTTGTTTACTCCGCGCTCGATCACTCATCCTGTCATCTCCTTCACAAGCTTTCGCATTATAACCTTACCCCGGCGGCAAACAGCGGCTTGCCAACCGCTTTTTCCAGGTTAGCCGCTGCCTTCTCATAGTCGACGCGGGCTTTATAATAATCCAGCTTGGCATTGCGCAAGGCGACGAGGCTGTCCAAAACGGCCATAAAATCCACCTTGCCATTGGTATAGCCTACCACGCCGGCCTGGTAGGTCTGCTCAGCCTGGGGAATGACCGTCGTTTTAAACAAGTCAATCCGGCGCCAGGCCGACTGCGCCTCTGTCAGCGCCATCTGCAAATCCAGTCCGGTCATATTCCGCATGTCGGTCAGGGCGGCCTGAGACGCTGCCAGATTGGCGGAAGCGGCCTTGATTTCGGCTTTATTTTTACTGTGCCACAGCGGCAGCATCACCATCACCTCAACCGCCCAGGTATCGGATTCCATCGACATCGCCGTTTGTTTTTTATCTTTATAAGAAAGCGTCAGTTGATAATCGGGCAATTGCTGCTTGCGCGCCAGTTCCACCCCGTTTTGGGCCATATCGACCTGACGTTCCATGCTTACCACTGCGGGCTTGGCGGCCTGCGCCTGGGTTTGCAGCTTAGCCAGGTCAAAATCAGGCGGCGGCGCGGTGAATTCTTCTTTCACCGCCAACGGCGTATCAGCCGGCCGGCCGATAACATAATTCACCTTAGCCTTGGCCACCGCCCCCATTGCCGCCATACTCAGCAAATCAGCCGTCATCTTTGAAAACTCGTTCTGCGCCCGGAGCGCATCCTGCAGCGGCGTCATGCCGGTTGAATAGTTAACCTGGGCAATTTGAACCAATTGCCCCATCAACCGCTGATTTTCCTTTTCAATTTCCAGCGCCTTATCGGCATACAGCAGATCATAATAGGCTTCCTTGGCCGCAGTATACACTGCCATCTGCTTATCCCGGTAATCGGCAGCCGCCATCCGGGCGTCGCTGTCCGCCATTCTGCCCATCGCCTTAAGTTTTGCAGGATTCATAATCTCCTGGGTAAGGCTATATTCGGTCATCATCGCATCAAACGGGTTAAGACGGGGTATATCGTCTTTCATAACGCCAAATTCCGGATTGGGCAGGGCGGTGGCCAGACCAATCCGCGCTTGCTTTTCCTCCAGGCGTTTTTGACTTTCAACCACTTGCGGGTTGCTGGCTACCGCGGCCTGAAGAACTTGCTCCAAGGTCAGCGTGTCCTGAACTTCAGCCGCCAGAGCCGGAACGGCTGCCCATACCAGCAACAGCACGGCCAAGATTGAACTACTCCCTTTTTTCCACTTACTCTTTTTCATAATGCCTCCCTCACTGCGTGCGCGCCCAATTGGCTTTGCTCTTACTATACAGACAGGATATGAAAAAGCTGTGAAGACATTGTGAAGAACCTGTGAAGATTGCCTAAACACTGCTGCGTCCCGCCGGGAAAAGAAATACGGGAGGCAGATGATGTTGATCATCTGCCTCCCAAGTGCTGAGCACTAAACGCCTCTTTACTATTTTTTGCAGTAATAAACGAACGCCGGCGGCATGTTCAGCGGCACAAAACCAATCCGCACCTCACTGAAATGCTGCTGAAGAATTTTGCGCATCTGCAGCGAATACTGAAAAGCAATAAAAACACCGTCCTGCTGCAGGGACTGCGTCACTGCCGTCAGTATCCGTTCGCGCAGCCTGACGTCGAAAGCCGCAAAAGGCAGCCCCGACACAATACAATCAGCCGGCGGCAAATGATAAGCATTCAGTAAACCGGCCAACTGCTCAGCCCTGGCGCCATAGTAAAAGGACGGATACCTTTCTCGCAGCGACTCCCTCATTCGAAAATCCTGCTCTATCACCACAACCTCGGTTGCTGTCTTTTTGTTATCGGCAATATATTTGGTAAATACGCCTGTTCCAGCCCCCAGCTCAACAATGGTGCCAAGCTCATTCCAGGGCAGCCGGGCCAGCATCTTCCTGGTCAAAAAAACTGAACTGGGCGTAATACTGCCAATCTTTCTAGGTTCCCTGATAAATTTAACTAAAAATTCCACTCTTTCGGTCATACATCCTCTCCCCCGTTATAGTGTACCCGGATTTCGGGCTGCTCATCCTTCATTTTCCGGTTTAGCATAAGTATTGCATTTCCCGGTTAAAGTTCCCCAGGATAGCTT
This sequence comes from Dendrosporobacter quercicolus, assembly GCF_900104455.1. NCBI lineage: Bacteria > Bacillati > Bacillota > Negativicutes > Selenomonadales > Sporomusaceae > Dendrosporobacter > Dendrosporobacter quercicolus. Next base: position 69,688 of record NZ_FNHB01000009.1, on the reverse strand, counting down.
GCAAATATTATACGATAATTAAATTCAGATTAGAATCTAATAAAAAACGCCCGGCCATTTTACCGGCTTAACCGCCTGCCAAATTAAGGAATACATAGGACGCCTATCACCGGCGTATGTATGCTACAGCATCGTTCGAAGGAAAGGAGTCTTGACTGATGGAACTTGCTGCTGCAGCCACCGCCTTCATTGCCGGCTTACTGTCGTTTTTGTCCCCTTGCGTACTGGCGGCCTTCCCTGCTTACAGCGCTTTTTTAACGACAGGCCGCCGGCCGGGCACTGCCGTACGGGCGCTTGCCTGGCGCAATGTCCTGCTGTTTATCAGCGGCTTTATGCTGGTGTTTATCGCTGTCGGGGCCGGTGCAGTCTCTCTGGGGCAAGCGCTGACCGAGCATCATCATCTGCTGCATAAAACCGGAGCCGTATTCATGCTGGTCACAGGGCTCCACTTCAGCGGCCTGATCACTCTGAGCCGGTTCAGGCAGGACTGCCGCCCGCAGCTTTCCGGCTGCGCCGCTCCCTGGAGCAGTTTCCTGCTGGGCATACTTTCCACCCTGGTCTGGACGCCGTGCAATCTGCCGTTGCTCATTCCGGTTCTGTTTTATGCCGGCAGTTCACCGTCATTGTCGTCAGGCGTTGCCCTGCTGCTAATTTATGCGCTCGGTTTTTCCATCCCCTTTGCCGCCCTGACCCTCCTGCTGCAGTCCTGCTTAAACAAACTGCGCGGCATACAACCTTACCTGCAGTTACTGCCGCGCCTTGCCGGCATGGTTCTGGTGATTGCCGGACTGGCAATTCTGCTCGGGCATTTTGAGTAGCAGCCTGCCGCTGCTCCGCATTGCAAATTTTTTTATTGACTTGTCTGACTTTGGCCGCGCAAGTATAATAATAATATATATGTCGAGCCTTGACTTGACGGTCAAGCCAAAATGCTCTGCAAACAGGGGTGTGATCTATTGCTAAAAACAGGACAACTCTCCCTTGCTTCGGTCTGCCTTATCTTAGGCATTATGTTGGCCGTACAGTTCCGCACCACTGAAGACCTCCGCTCCTCCGTCCATTTCCAGCGAGCCGAAGATTTAACCCAGCGTTTGATCAAAGTGGAAAAAGAACGCAATGATTTACAAAACCAGATCCTGGAGCTGCGTCAGGCCGCCAGCGATCATTCCACCGCGGCGCAGCAGCTGGAAGCGATTAAACAGGAAGCCGGTCTGGTGCCGCTGCAGGGTAAAGGCGTTATTGTCACCGTTGACGACACTAAGCCTACCGCCCCTGCCAGCAGTAAAAAACCAAATATCTTTCTGATTAAGGATGAGGACCTGCTCAAAGTTCTTAACGAATTGCGAGCCGCTGGCGCTGAAGCTATTTCGATTAACAATCAGCGCCTTATCGCCTCCTCGGAAATCCGCACAGCCGGCGATCATATATCGGTCAACAATACGAGCATGGCGGCGCCGTTTGAAATTAAAGCCATCGGCGATCCGGCAACACTGGAAAATTCCCTGAAAATGCGGGGCGGAATTGTTGAAACGATGCAATTCTGGAATATTCAGGTTTCAGTAAAGCAGCAAGATGAAATAGAAATTCCGGCATACAAAGGCTCATTCCGCTTTCATTACGCCCAGCCGGTAAAGGAGGAGAGCAAGTAACCATGCTGTTACCTATTGCCGGCCTGATCGCCGGTCTCTTAATCGGCAGTTTTTTACCCGTCAGCATGCCTGCCGAATATGCCAAATATCTGTCCGTTGCCCTGCTCGCTGCCTTGGACTCCGTATTTGGCGGCTTACGCGCGGCAGTTGAGAAAAAATTCGACAATCTGGTATTCATTACCGGCTTTTTTACCAACACCATGATGGCCGCCGGACTCGTCTATATCGGCGAACGGATCGGCATTGACCTCTATTATGTCGCCCTGCTGACCTTTGGCCTCCGGCTGTTTCAAAACCTGGCCATTCTGCGCCGCCATTTCTTAAAGCATTAACTGGTACAAACATCCAACCGCTGGTTAAGACGCGTGTCAAGGGGACGGTGTCAAGGGGACGGGGTTGTTGACACACTGCAGACTTAAACCAGCATCCGGCTATTTGCAGCGCGGCTGATCAGGGCCTCTGCCCATTAAATCATTGAGTTTCGCCAGGCCCAAATCTGATAAAAAGGCGATTTCGGACGGATTGCCGGCAGCGTTCTCACCCGATAGAATGAGGCCGTTGGCGTTTTCTACATAATGAATATCCAGACGGCGTTCAAAAATACGGCCTGTTGTCTTATCCCTGACCCCGACCAGAATGCTATCGGCTTCAATTCCCTCCGGCGGCTCCGCTGCCTGAACAGCAGCGGCCCGGCCGGGGAACAATTCCAGCGTAAGCCGGTGCACTGCGCCCTGCAGGTCGGCCAGCAAGGCGGAAAAATCGTGGCCGGAGAGCTGCTGATGCCTGCCGACAATTGCAGTGAGGCTGGCCGAAAACTGGTCGGCGAATAGTTTTTCCCTTGGTGCTGGTTCCATCGTATTCCTCCTTGGCGCTAATTATCTCTAGTATAGTTTGCTCCTCTACTTACTTCAAGCAAGGATTTTCCAGCATATCAAATTTCCGGCAACAAACAGGATTTTTTTGACTTGATCGCGAATAGATATTATTAATCGAAATTATCTTAATATTCAGTTATTATCTTCAACTGTTTAAACGCCTACACTGACTGCCGGCTGGATAGATGCAACAGGCAAAGGGGAAATCCGTTGGGGGAAAGGAGTAAGCAGCCGATGCTTAAAGCAGAGCTTGTGATTGACCATACGGTAGCGGCCTGGAAAAAATTTATGGCCGCAGGAAAATACAAAACCGCTCCAGCCTTCGTGCGGACGGAAATAATGGAATCATGGCTGCGCTGCCGTCAAGCCAGTGTTGATCCGTACAACGATACGCTCCACCGTAAGCTGGAGGCCGCCTGTCTTCAGGCCATGCTGGAAAAAAACCGGAAGCTGATTGATATTGCCAAACCGTTTATGGTTAACCTATATCACTTTGTGCAAGGCTCAGGCTTCGTGGTGGTATTGACCGATCCCCGGGGGTATATCATGGAGATTCTGGGCGACCGCGATGCCTTAATCAATCCCATGACGGTTAACTTTTTTCAGGGTGCTGGCTGGAGCGAGACCGAGGCGGGCAGTAATGCGATCGGAACGGCTCTGGTGCTCAAAAAACCTATTCAAGTCTCCGGTTCGGAGCATTATTGCCGCAAGCATCACTGTTTGACCTGTTCCGCCGCCCCGATTCTGGATTTCCAGGGAAAAGTCCTGGGAATTCTCAACGTGTCCGGCGCTTCGGAAGCCGCCCACCTGCATACCCTGGGCATGGTTGTCGCCGCTACTGAAGCCATTATGGCCCAAATCAGCATCAGGAAAAAAAACAGTGAATTAAGGGTCATTAACAAGCGCCTTACCAATATCTTCAATACAATGTCCGATGGCGTAATTATGCTTGACGGGAACGGCGCTATCACTGAACTGAACCCTGTAGCCAAAACCATCCTCGGTTCCTCCTCCGGCAAAGGCGAGATCGAATCCGGCATGTCGGCTGAAAAGGTGCTGGGCGCGGGCAGCCATTTCATCCGAAGAATGCTGCAGGATAAGGAAGCCTGCCTTGATGTGGAGCTTACGCTTGACGCCACTCGCGGTTTAAACCGTTGCCTGGCCTCGGGAGAGCCGGTCACCGACGAGTGGGGAACGGTAACCGGCGGCATTGTTATATTACGGCCAATTGAAAAAATTCAAAATTTGGTTAACCGGTTCAGCGGGCACTACGGAACGTTGCAGTTTAGTGACATCATCGGGGACAGCAAGGGAATTCTGGAAGCCATTCGCATCGCTTCGCTGGCCGCAGCGTCGATGTCCAACGTCCTGCTCCAGGGAGAAAGCGGCACCGGCAAGGAAATCTTCGCCCAGGCCATTCATAACCGAAGCGAACGCCGGTCCGGCCCGTTTATTGCCGTCAATTGCGGGGCAATTCCCCGGGAGCTGATCGGCAGTGAACTTTTCGGTTATGCGGAAGGCGCCTTTACCGGCGCCAAACGCGGCGGAAAGCCGGGCAAGTTTGAGCTGGCGGCCGGCGGCACGCTGTTTCTCGATGAAATCGGCGATATGCCGTTAGAGCATCAGGTAGCTTTGCTGCGCGTGCTGCAGGAGAAAAAAGTCAGCAGGATTGGCTGTAACAACGTAACGCCCGTTGATGTCCGGGTCATCTGCGCCACCAACAAATTTTTGCTGGAGGAAGTCGACAAAGGCACGTTCCGCAAAGATTTGTATTATCGTCTGGATGTTATCTCCATCACGATACCGCCGCTAAGAGAACGGGCTGACGATATTGTGGCCCTGTTTTATTATTTTCTGGAAAAACTGGATAAGCACGGACGGACTTTTGTCGTTCAGCCGGAGGTAATCCAGCAGATTGTAAGATATGACTGGCCGGGTAATGTCCGCGAACTGCAAAATGTCGTCGAACGGATTATCAGCCTGACAGAGGGTCAAAACGTCAGGCTGCTCAACCTGCCGGCTGATATCCGGTCCTGCCAGTCTTCCCCGCGCCAGGACAGTGACGGTGCGGGAACGCCTAACTGTAGCAGAAAACAGCGGCGGCAAGTGCTGGAAGATAAAGAAAAGCAGGATATTCTCGCCCTGCTGACCGCCCATGGCGGCAATGTCAGTCTAACAGCACGGGCAATGGGCATTGCCCGGAATACGCTATACCGGAAAATGAAGCAGTATGGAATTGATAACTAAGGACTAGTACCAGTGTCCCGGCAGTGTAACCTTAACGGAACACTTTGGTGACACCTGTAGAACAGTTCTTAAGCAATGCGAGGAACCAACGCGTGAGACAACGCAGGGTTCCTTTGTTTTTTGCGTCAAATTACGATTGGCATGGCATTTGCAATAATTATCTTCAAATGCCCTTCCCTGTCATGGGGAAACAAGACCCCTCCGGACATATGGAACGGCATAAAGGAGAGGAAGAGCAACATGCTAAAAAAAATTCTGAAGATCAACGGATTGCTCCGGACTTTAATTGTCGATCCGGAAAGTTCGCTGGCCGATGTCCTGCGCCAGCAGCTTTTATTGACCGGGTGTAAAGTCGGGTGCCGCCAGGGACAATGCGGGACTTGCTCCATCATTATGGATGGCAGGGTTATCCGGTCCTGTATTGTCAAAATGAAAAAAGTCCCCGAAGAAGCCGCCATTACGACAATTGAAGGGCTGGCTACCCCGGAAAACCTGCACCCCCTGCAGGTCGCCTGGATGGCGTACGGTTGCGCCCAGTGCGGCTTTTGCAGTCCGGGCTTTATTCTGTCGGCCAAAGTGCTGCTGGATGAAAACCCCAATCCCGCCCGGGAGGATATTCGCAGCTGGTTTCAGAGAAACCGCAATGCCTGCCGCTGCACAGGCTATAAGCCGCTGGTTGACGCCGTCATGGCAGCGGCCAAAGTCATTCGCGGCGAAGTACGCAAGGAAGATCTGCTGTACAAACCGGTAGGCAATAGAATTTACGGCACAACCTACCACCGCCCGTCCGCTTTGCAGAAAGTAACCGGCACCTGGGATTTCGGGGCCGACGTTGCGCTGCAAATGCCGCCGGGAACCCTGCGTATGGCGCTGGTGCAGGCCGAAGTGTCTCATGCCAACATTCTGGGCATTGATACTGCCGAAGCGGAAAAGATGCCCGGCGTATATAAAGTGGTTACCCATAAGGATGTGAAAGGCAAAAACCGCATTACCGGCCTGATTACCTTCCCCACTAATAAAGGGGACGGCTGGGACCGGCCGATTCTGTGCGATGAGAAGGTATTTCAGTACGGGGACGCCATAGCCATTGTCTGCGCCGATACGGAAGAACACGCCCGACAGGCCGCCAAAAAAGTCAAAGTCGAGCTGGAGGTCTTGCCGGCTTATATGAGCGCGCCTGCAGCCATGTCGCCTGATGCGATCGAAATTCATCCAGGTGTGCCGAATATCTATTTTGAACAGGGTATTGTCAAAGGTGAAGACACCAAGCCGCTGATGGAAGACCCCGAGAATGTGACAGTGGAAATTGACGCCTATTGCAGCCGCCAGCCGCATCTGGCCCTGGAACCTGACTGCGGCTGCGCCTACTATGATGAAGAAGGCCGCCTGACCATCCATTCCAAGAGCATTGCCCTGCATCTGCATCATGCCATGATTTGTCCCGGGCTTGGCATTGAGCCGGATAAACTGCGGCTGGTCGCCAACCCAACCGGCGCCACCTTTGGCTATAAATTCAGCCCGACCAACGAAGCGCTGCTGGGCGTGGCCTGCATGGCTACCGGCAAGCCGGTTTCCCTCAATTTCAATATGCATCAGATGATTACGTACACCGGCAAGCGTTCGCCGGTATTCATCAAATGCAAGCTGGCCGCCGATAAAGCCGGCAAACTGCTGGCAATGGAAACAGACTGGTCGATGGACCATGGTCCGTACAGCGAATTCGGCGACCTGGCGACCCTGCGGCAGGCCCAGTTTACCGGCGCCGGTTATGATATCCCAAATATCCGTGGTCAGGGCCGCACCGTTTGCACCAACCACGCCTGGGGGTCTGCTTTCCGCGCTTATGGTTCACCGCAAGCCTTTCTGGCCTCGGAAATCGCCATTGACGAACTGGCTGTAAAGCTGGGCATGGACCCGCTGGAATTGCGGTTTAAGAATATTTACCGGCCCGGCGCCACTACGCCTACCCAGCAAGTGCCGGAAGTATTCTGCTTTGAAGACATGTTCAATACGCTCCGGCCGCTGTATGAAGAAGCCAAAAAGCGCTGCCGGGAATTATCCACCCCTGAAAAGAAACGCGGCGTGGGCATTTCTCTCGGCATTTACGGCTGCGGCCTGGATGGTCCCGACTCCTCGGTAGCCTGGGTGGAGCTGAACAAAGACGGTACGGTGTCGGTAGGCTCCTCATGGCAGGACCATGGGCAGGGCGCGGACCTGGCCTCTCTGACCCATGCGCATGAAACGCTCCGCCAAATGGGAATAACGCCTGAACAAATCCGGCTGGTTATGAATGACATGGCCTTTACCCCAGCCAGCGGCCCTTCCGGCGGCAGCCGGCAAAATGTCATGACCGGCAACGCCACCAGGGTCGGCTGCGAAATGCTGGTCAACGCCATGCGCAAACCGGACGGCACTTATCGCACCTATGAGGAAATGGTCGCCGAGAACATCCCGCTCCGCTACGACGGCAAATGGACGGCGTCCATGTGCACCGACTGCGATCCGGAAACAGCCAAAGGCGATCCGTTTGCCATCTATATGTATGAAGTCTTCATGCCGGAAGTGGAAGTCGATATGAAGACAGGCAAAGCCAAAGTAGTGAAATTCACCACAGTTGCCGACATCGGCACAATTACCAACCGGGCGACCACCGACGGCCAGATTTACGGAGGTCTGGCTCAGGGCATCGGCCTGGCTCTGACCGAGGATTTTGAAGACCTGAAGAAACATACCAATCTGATTGCCTGCGGCCTCCCCTTTATACAGGACATCCCTGATAACCTGGAAATTATTTATAACATCACCCCGCGCGAACACGGTCCGTACGGCGCCGCCGGAGTGGGCGAAGGACCGCTGACCGCTCCGCATCCGGCCATCCTGAATGCTATTTACCATGCCACAGGAGTTCGCATTTACGCCGTCCCGGCCCTGCCGGAAAAAATCAAGGCCGGCCTGGAAAAACTCAAAATCTAAGAAACGAGCGCATACAAATGAATCAAAAACAATTGCGGAGCAGAGAAGCGCAATGCGTCCAGGAAAACCCGCCGGGCTGCACCGCCGGATGTCCGGTTCACGTCGATGTCCGGGGCATGCTCGCCGCTGTGCGTAAACAGGATTATACGGCCGGTTTCGCTTTGTTCCACCGAATGGTGCCTTTTCCCGGAATCATCAGCCGCGTTTGCGATCAGCCCTGCCGCCGCTACTGTAAACGCGGCGAACTTGATGAGGCAATTTCCATCAGGGCGCTGGAGCAAATTTGCGTTGACTATAACCAAACCATAACAAAAGCACCTTCCCTGCCGGTGAAAAAGCCGCAGGTGGCCGTTGTGGGCGCCGGTCTGAGCGGGTTGACCGCAGCGGTGGAGCTTGCCCGGAAAGGCTACGAGGCGGTTGTGTTTGAAGCCGCCGGCCAGCCGGGCGGAAGGCTCCGGACAATTCCGGAGAACCGGCTGCCCCGGCAAGTGCTTGACAGGGATTTTGAACTTTTGGCCAGCTACGCAGTAAAACTCCAACTCCACCATCCGGTCGGCAACCGGCCTGACGCCAGCAGGTCTTTAGACAGTCTGCGCCAAGAGTTCGCCGCTGTTTATCTTGGGATAGGCGCTGAAAACTCGGCCCTGCAGGAGCTGGGCCTGGAGCTTGACAACGCCGGCGCTGTTGCAGTGGACGCGCAGACGCTGGCGACCAGCCAGGCGGGTGTTTTCGCCGGTGGCAGTTCCCGCCAGAGACCGTCCGCCTGGTCGCCCATTGCGTCAATCGCGGACGGCAAAAGCGCGGCCATCTCCATTGACCGGCTGCTGCAAAACGCGTCGCTTACCGCCAGCCGGGAGCCGGCCGGCTCCTGCCGGACAAGGCTGTATAGCAATATTGACGGGATTGCGCCGCAGGCGCTGACGCCAATGGCCTCCCCCGCCCTGGGCTACAACCGCGAGGAGGCGCTGCAGGAGGCCGGCCGCTGTCTGGCCTGTGAATGCCGCGAGTGCGTAAAAAAATGTGAATTTCTGGCGCATTACCGTTCTTATCCCAAGCGTTATGTACGGGAGGTATACAATAATCTATCCATAGTCATGGGCATTCATCATGCCAATAAAATGATTAATTCCTGCAGCTTATGCGGTCTGTGCGCGCATATTTGCCCGGAACACCTGGCGATGGGGGAAGTATTCCTCGAAGCAAGGCAAACGATGGTGGCCAAAGGCAAGATGCCGCCATCGGCCCATGACTTCGCCTTGCGGGATATGCAGTTCAGCAACAGCCGGCAATTTTCGCTGTGCCGTCATCAGCCGGGCCATCTGTCCAGCAAAGCCGTCTTCTATCCGGGCTGCCAGCTGGCGGCGTCTTCACCGGAGGCGGTGACGGCATTGTACCGGTTTCTTTGTGACAAACTGGCTGGCGGCGTCGGCCTCATGCTGGGCTGCTGCGGCGCTCCGGCCGGCTGGGCCGGACAGACAGCCTTATTTCGGGAAACGATGAAAACAGTGGAAGACAACTGGCGTAAATTAGGCAGTCCGGCCATTCTTACCGCCTGTCCAACCTGTTTTAGCATGTTCAGGCACAACTTGCCGGATATACCGCTGGAGACGGTATGGACGCTGCTGGACCGCACCGGTCTGCCGCCGGCGGCGCAACCGGCTTCCCAACCGTCAAGGCTTGCTGTCCACGACAGCTGCACGACCCGCTACGAGGCCGGGTTACAAGCCGGCGTCCGCAGTATTGCCGGCAAATTGGGGTATGAAATTGAAGAATTGCCTGACAATCGCGAGCATACCGTTTGCTGCGGGTATGGCGGGCTGATGAGCTGCGCCAACCAGGAGGTTGCCCGCAAGGTCATTGACAGACGCATCACGGAAAGCCCGTCCGACTATCTGGTTTACTGCGCCATGTGCCGGGATAATTTCGCCGGACGCGGAAAGCGCGTCCATCACCTGCTGGATTTGATCTTGGGGCGCAGCCACGATCGGGCTTCCAGACCGGGTCCCGGCTATTCAGACCGTCAGGAGAACCGGGCCAAATTAAAAATTTCGCTATGCAGGGAAGTCTGGGGTGAGAGAGTGGAAGCACCAAAAGCTGAGTTTCAGGTAATTATTCCGGAAAAGGTCAAGCAGGTGCTGGATGACAGGCGAATTTTAGCCGGCGATGTCCAGGCAGTCATCGCCTATGCCGAACGTACCGGCAATAAACTCCGGGACAACGACAGGGAACATTATATTGCGTATTTGCAGCCGGCCAGCGTAACCTACTGGGTGGAATACTCGCCCTGCACCGGCGGCTTTACCGTTCATAATGCGTATTGTCACCGGCTGGAAATTAACGGATAGCGGGGGAAAACCGATGGTCACTAAAACAATTGAACACCCCTTAAATATTACTTGCGCCAAATGCAATATTCAGCTGACGCCGGGACAGGTCACCCTGTCCTACCTTGGCGGCAGTTTTCCGGTGGAACTGTACCGCTGTTCCCAATGCGGCCTGGTTTATATTCCCGAAGACCTGGTTCAGGGAAAAATGCAGCAAGTGGAAGCTGCACTGGAGGATAAATAATGGACAGGAAAATGACCGACCATGTGCTTGGGCTGGAGGAACCCCTGCATCCCGGCGGGCTGCCGCTAACCGGCCGCCTGGTGGATTACTGCGCTTTCCCGGCCGGGGCGTTAATCATTGACCTCGGCTGCGGCGGCGGCGTAACGGTGGAATATTTGTGCGGCGTCCGGGGTTTACGGGCTTCAGGAGTCGACCGGGACAAAACCCGGCTGGAACAGGGACGAAACCGACGGCCTGAACTGGCGCTGGTCCGGGCGTCAGGTGAAGCACTGCCCTGGCCGGACGCCGCCGTACACGGCGTTCTGGCTGAGTGCAGCCTGTCCGTAATGCCGGCTGCCGGAAAAGTGCTGGCTGAAATCAACCGGGTGCTTATCCCCGGAGGCAAGCTGGCAATCACCGATCTGTACGCCCGGCGCGTAAATACCCGGCGCAACGGTGGACTGATGAGCAGGGAAGAATGGGCGTCGCTGCTGACCGGCTGCGGGTTTCGTACGCTTGTCTCGGAAGACCAGTCGGCTTGTCTGCAGGAATTTGTGGCCCGTTTTATCCTTAAATACGGTTCGGCGGAAAAGCTCTGGCAATGCACCTGCGCCGGCCGGGACAGACCGCCGGGAACGCAAGAGCTGTTTACCGCGCAACAACCGGGCTATTTTTTACTGGTGGCGGAAAAAGTTACCGAACGGAAGGATGATCTGGTTTGACTAAAGCTGCTTGTCCCCGGTGCGCCGGCCAAACAGACGATACGCCCTTATTCCAATGTGTGAGATGTTTTACCGTATATTGCCGGAAATGCACGAATACCAACGAGGGGCGGCTTTGTCCCCAGTGCAGAATGTCGGCCCGGCTGGTACTATCGCCGGAAAAATAGCAGACCTGCGGGCCTGCCGGGAAAATTTGCAGTGGAGGCGGGAAAAGGATGACAGACAGGTTTATGAAGATGCTGGAACTATCACAGCAGGGTTTTTATTGCAGCCAGATCCTTCTGCTGATCGGACTGGAAGCGCAGGGCAAAAACATTCCCGAGGTGGTGCGGGCGATGTCCGGCCTGGTGGGCGGCATGGGATTTTGCGGCAAAACCTGCGGCGCTTTAACCGGCGGAGCCTGCCTTATCGGCTTGTATGCCGGCAAAGGAACGCCTGAGGAAATGGAGGACAGCCGCCTGAACGAAATGGTGAAAGAACTTGTCGAATGGTTTGAAGAAGAAAATCTTGCCCCGTATGGCGGCATCGCCTGCTTCGATATTTTGGAAAACAATCCGGCTAACCGGATGATGCGGTGTCCGCAGCTGGTCTTGCAAACACTGAGTAAAGTCGAGGAAATTTTGACCGCAGGCGGCTATGATTTGTCCGGGCAGACGGCCTATTAGGCTGCGGGCTGACCGGATACAGATCCGGCCGGAGACAGCCTGGCGAAATAAGGCCGGCAAAGGGAACGAAACAGCGGGAGGAGTGGATTCAATGGAGGCCCGGGAAATACCCGCCTATACGGAATGTCTGGCCATATTACGCCGTCATCAGAACAATGAGCGGATTATTGCCCATGGCAGAAAGGTCGCCGAGGTGGGAAAGCGTCTGGCCTGCTGTTTAAATGCCGCCGGTATGAAGCTTAATATAGACCTGGTAGTTGCCGGCGGACTGCTGCATGATATTGCCAAGGGCCAGCGCAACCATGCCGGCCGGGGCGAAAAGTTAATGAAAGCGCAGGGCTTTGAGACCCTTGCCGCTATTGTCGGTTCTCATATGGACATGGATTTTTCGGCGGAAAGCAACCTTGATGAAGCGGCAATCGTTTTTCTGGCCGATAAACTTGTGCAGGAGGATCGTCTGGCCAGTCTCGCCGACCGCTTCCTGCCGGCGCTCGCCAAAGGTTCCGGCAGTCCGGAAAAACTGGCGGCAATAACCCGGCGGCAGCGGACGGCCGAGGCCATCAGCAGCCGGATTACCGAATTGCTGGGCATCAGCCATTTAGAGGAAATTGCTCTGCAATAGGGGGAAGAACCTGTGAGTTACGTTTATGTGAACAATGCCGCTGCTTCCTGGCCCAAAGCACCGCTGGTAGGTCAAGCAGTAGCGGCCCATATCGAAGGATTGCCGTACCATGCCGGACGATCGGGGTTCAGTGCTCCGGATATTCCCGGGAACTGCCGCCAGCTATTGGCTGACCTGCTGCAGGTTCCGGACCGGGAACGGATTATTCTCACTCCCAATGCCACGCACGCGCTCAATATAGCCCTGCAGGGCTTTCACTGGAAGCCGGGTGGAGCTGTTCTGACCACTGCCGCCGAACATAATTCCGTGCTGCGCCCGCTGCATTATCTGGCCAAAAAGAACCGGCTTACCGTGCATATCGCTCCGGTCTGCCGGGAAGGGCGGCTTGAACCGGAGCAGTGGGAAACGGCATTGCGCAAGACGGCCCCTCAGCTGGCGGTATTTACGCATGCCTCCAATGTTACCGGCGCCGTCAATGATGCGGCGCTGCTGGGGCGGCTGGCAAAACAGGCCGGTGCTGCCACCCTGCTGGATGCGTCTCAGACGCTGGGCCTTGTTCCGGTGCTGCCGGATGTCTGGGGAATTGATATGGTTGCATTTACCGGACACAAATATTTATTAGGCCCGGGCGGGACGGGCGGGCTGTACCTTTCACCCGGCCTGGAGCTGGAACCGGTCTGGGTCGGGGGAACCGGAATCCAGAGTGAGCTGGCCGAAATGCCGCCGATCCTGCCGAGCCGCTTTGAAGCCGGGACGCCAAATGATGCCGCTTTCGCCGGGCTGGCTGCCGCATTGTCCTGGAATGTCCGCAATCCGCTTGACATCGCCGGCCTCCGGCAGCGGACGAAACGGCTAGCCCTGGGCCTGGCTGAAGCCGGCGCCAGTGTCATTGCCGTTTCCCCGCCCGGAACGCCGGTAGTCTCTTTTACGCTGACCAACTGGAATATAGAGGATGCCGGGGATATTTTACATAAGAGCTTTCACCTCATTTGCCGCACCGGCCTGCATTGCGCGCCGCGAATTCACACCTGCCTGGGCACGGCGCCGGCGGGAACGGTGCGCTTCAGCCTGTCCCGCTTCACCCGGGATGAGGATATTGACTATTGCCTGGCAGCCATCCGCCAGCTACAGCAATGAATACTTTTGAAGGGAAAAAAGTTGAAAACTGCTTTGGCGGGACACATATTTACGAATACCGGCTGCCAGTCAGAACCGGCGATACCTTCCTCGAACGGCTTGGCCGTCTGGGAAAGCTGGATTGCCGGCGAAACCTGCCCCGGCCTTATTTCCAGGCCCTTCTGCCGGAAGGGACCACAGTCAAAGGGGTTATTGACGACCAGGTAATTAAAGTAAGCTTTCCTTCGCCCGACCCGGCAGGCGGCAAACAGAAATTTGAAGAACTGCTGCGGGATTTGATTGCCCGGTGCTTAAACGATGAGGAAAGGTAGTTATTTGCCAATGACGCAACTTCAGGAACTAGCTGGCATTGTTTTATCAACAACCGAAAGCGTCTGCCCCGAATGCCTGCGCCGGATTTCCGCCCGGCGCGTGGCTGTGGGCGACCATATTTATTTACAAAAAAACTGTCCGGAACATGGCGATTTTACGGTGCTGATCTGGCAGGGAAAACCGGCCTATCAGACCTGGAATTATGCCAGGACGCCCTCGCCGCCGGCGGTGTGCGCCACTGCGCCGGCCAAAGGCTGCCCGTTCGACTGCGGGCTGTGTCCGGATCACCGTCAGCAAAGCTGCTGCGTATTGCTGGAGGTTACACCTAACTGCAATCTGCATTGCCCGGTCTGTTTCGCCGCTGCCGCGCAGGAGCGCCGGGCCGAACCGGAGCTGGCCGTGATCGAAGGCTGGTACCGTTTGCTTCTGAACAGCGGCGGTCCGTACAACATTCAGCTGTCCGGCGGGGAACCTACGGTACGGGACGATTTGCCGGAAATTATTGCCCTGGGAAAAACGCTGGGCTTTTCCTTTATTCAGCTCAATACCAATGGCCTGCGGCTGGCTGCCGACCGGGAGTATGTCCGGCAACTGGGAAAAGCCGGCTTGGATTGCGTGTTTCTCCAGTTTGACGGCCTGGATGACGGCATTTATACCCGTTTGCGGGGCCGGCCGCTGCTGGAACAAAAAAAGACGGTGCTCGATCATTGCAGCGCCTGCGGCATCGGCGTTGTGCTGGTGCCGACCCTCGTGCCGGGGATTAATGACGGTGATATCGGCGCTATTTTGAAGTTTGCCGTAAGTAAAATGCCGGTGGTGCGGGGCGTTCATTTTCAGCCCGTAAGCTATTTTGGCCGCTATCCGGAATATCCCCGGGACAAAGACCGCCTGACCCTGCCGGCTGTTATCAGAAACATTGAATGGCAGACGGGCGGGCTGATGAAAGCCAAGCATTTTGTCCCGCCGGGCGGTGAGCATGCCCATTGCTCATTTCACGGCAATTTTATTCTGATGCCGGACGGTTGCCTGCAGCCACTGCAAACGGACAAAGAGGCCGGCTGCTGCGGCCAGCCCCGGGCTGCCGCCAACGGCGCCAAACGCGCCCGGAAGTTTGTCGCCAAACAATGGTCGGCCGCCAAGGCGGCAGCTCCGGTCATAAAACCGGAGCTGCCGGAGCGCCCAGCCGGCCATTTTTCCAGTCTGGACGAATTTCTGGAACGGGTCAGCATCTATAAGCTGGCCGTATCGGGAATGGCGTTTCAGGATGCCTGGACCCTGGATCTTGAACGGCTCCGGGAGTGTTTTATCCATGTCGTCAGCCAGGATGGCCGGATTATTCCGTTTTGCGCTTACAACTTAACCGACTGCCATGGCCGGCCGCTGTACCGGAGCGGCGAATGAACGCCAAGCTGCCCGTTACCCCGCTGGCGTCCTGGATAGCCGCTAAAATACAGGCGGCCGGCAGCCGGATTTGCCAGGAAGAGCTTCGCGCTTATCAGCTGGCCAGCCTGAATAGCACCCTTCGCTGGGCCAGACAGCACAGCCCCTTCTACCGCGACCGGCTGGCCGGCTTGGGCGGCGGCAATTTGCTGACCAGCCTGGATCAGATTGCCAGCCTTCCTTTTACCCTACCGGCCGATGTCAGGGAACAGGGACTGCAGCTGCTTTGTGTTTCCCAAAGCGAGATCAGCCGGGTGGTTACGCTCGACACCTCCGGCACCACAGGACAGCCCAAACGGATATATTTTACCCGCGAGGACCAGGAACTGACCATTGATTTTTTCCGGTGCGGCATGTCCACTCTGGCTGGCCCGGGCGACCGGGTGCTGGTGCTGCTGCCGGGAGAGCGCCCCGGCAGTGTCGGCGAACTGCTGAGGATGAGCCTGGAACAGCTGGGAGCGGAGCCGGTGCCTTACGGACTGGTTGACAGCCTTTCAGCTGTCCTTAACCTCATTAAGCGGGAGCGGATTACCTGTCTGGCCGGTGTACCGGTGCAAGCGGCGGCGCTGGCCCGTTACTGGGAAAAAAACGGCGGCGGCTGGGCGCCGCAGCGGGCGCTGCTGAGCACCGATTGCGTTTCCGATGCTGTGGTGCGGGAACTGAAGCGCATCTGGGGCTGTGAAGTGTTCAGGCATTACGGCATGACCGAAATGGGACTGGGCGGCGGCATTGAATGTGCGGCTCATGCCGGTTATCATTTGCGCGAAGCCGACCTGTATGTGGAAGTGATTGACCCGGCGACCGGCCTGCCGCTGCCTGACGGCGAATACGGAGAAGTGGTTTTTACCACACTGACCAGGCGGGGAATGCCGCTTATCCGCTACCGTACCGGCGATATCTCCCGGTTTAGGCCGGAACCATGTCCCTGCGGGGCCGGGCTTAGACTGCTGGAACGGATCAGGAGCCGTTGTGACGGGCAGCTGCGGCTTGGCGGCAACGGAGGACTGACCATGGCCGACCTGGATGAAGCACTGTTGCCGCTGCCGGGGATCGCCGACTTCAGCGCTGTTGCCGATAATGGCAGCGCGCTGCTCAAGCTCAGGCTTTGCCTGGTTTTGCTGGAAGGGTTCCCCGTTCCCGCCCCCGCCCTTCTCCGGAAAGCTTTGCAGCAAATACCGGCCCTGCAACGGGCCGAACAGGCCGGTCAATTCGATTTGGCCGTAGAATGGATTTCCTGTAGGGACGTATTGCCGTTCCGGGCGGAAAAACGGAGACTGCGTATGACCGGCGGAGGGCCGCCGCAGCAGCTTCGGGCTGAATAAACGCGGCTGAAGCCTTGTTCCATAGTTTGAAGGAAAGTGGTGACAATCGTATGCAAGACAGAAAAATTTATCTGGCGCGGCATGGCCGGATAGCGGCCGACGGCAACAGCGACCACCGCTATATCGGCCAGATTGATGTACCGTTGTCGGCTGAGGGTATTCGCCAGGCCGCCTTGCTGCGCCAGGCGCTGGCCCGGCAGGAAATCGGGCATATTTTCAGCAGTGATTTAACGCGTTCCGCCCACACTGCCGCAATCATTGCCGCCGGGCGGGGACTCACTCCGGTCAGCCGGGCCGATCTGCGGGAAATTGCCATGGGCCAATGGGAAGGAAAAAGCCTGGCCGACATTGCCAGACAGTGTCCGGCGGACTATGCCGAACGTGGCCGGGATATTGTCAATTACCGTATTCCCGGCGGTGAAAGCTTCGCCGACTGCCAAAACAGGATCAACGCCGCCCTGGCTGAAATCCTGGCCTCAACAGCCGGAAATGTTCTGATCGTCGGCCATGCGGGAATCAACCGGCTGTTATTGTGCCAGGCTCTGGGAATGCCTGTCACCGGTCTGTTCCGGATCGGGCAGGATTATGGCTGCCTGAACATTCTCGTCAACAGCGACCGGCAATACCGGGTTCAACTGCTCAATGCCTGGCTTGGCCCAACGGCAGCTGCTCCCGATTGCGGCTATTCCGGCGGCGGCTGCTGTTAAAGCGGCAAAACAATGTACCTTCCCTGATTTGTTCCGTGCTTTTGCCCAGGACCGGCAGGTAAAACAGCCGGACGGCGGGAAAAATACATGATAGTATCCCGGACCAGTACATCATAAAGAACGAGGTGATCTGATGGAACAGTTCTCGCTTCAAACCCCCGCCGAAGGCTTTATCGACATTACAGCGCAGGTAGCCGCGATCGTCGCGCGCAGCAGCATTCACCAGGGCCTATGCCAGATATTTGTTCCCCACACTACCGCCGGAGTAACCATTAACGAAAACGCCGATCCCGACGTATTGGCCGATATGATGGCAGCCTTCAAGCAAATGACGCCAGACCTCCCTTACCGCCACCGTGAGGGAAATTCCCCGGCGCATGTAAAGAGTTCACTAACCGGTTGTTCCCTTACCGTACCGGTCATCGCCGCCCGCTTGCGCCTGGGAACCTGGCAGGGTATTTATTTTTGTGAGTTTGACGGGCCGCGCCGGAGGAATGTCTGGATTCAGGTCATTGGCGGGGCTTAGATTAAACTCCGGACTATTTTGCTGACATTGAAAAAATCAAAGAAACTGCCGTCAAATCATTCTGCAAATGATTTGACGGCAGTTTCTTTGTGGCTCGCATCCTTCTGAACGCCGAAACGGCAAAGCGCGGACTTGTCCGCCTATCCAATTGATACTCCTGCTTAACAAAATACTGCTGTTATTTGACGCCGACAGGTCCGCAAAGCTTTCCCTGTTTGCAACCGTCTATCGCCCTTGCCGGCACGGGGCTTTTATCATGATCAATCCCCCTGCACCGGCACCACATAAATCTCATTTTTATGAGGCAGCTTCTCTAACCGCGGTTCAAAAAACAGCCTCTCACCCTCATTTCGAAAGATCCTTTTACCTTTTTCGATCATTGCCGGCCCCTTAGTCCCAAGTGAATATAATATCTTCCCGTAATGCTCGCCGTCATTATCCAGATAACCCCATTCAATATTCAGTCTTGGGGTAACCTGCAGCTGCGTGTAAACCTTAAAATCAACGTCATCAGCCAAGTCACGATGATTCCAGCCAAAACCCTTAATATAAAATTGGGCCCATGGCGCATAGGCCAAAGTCGTACCGACCGAATAATCATAACCGCTCAAAGCCCGCTCATACAGGGAATTTGAGGAATTTACCGCCCTGGCCTCAGAAATGGCATAATACAGATTGGCCTGGTATTTATTGCGTCCCCGGGTATATTCAATACTGCCGCCGATTCTTTCATGCCCGTGATCAAACCCATAATCATAAAAAATGCTCACCGTATACATTGAAGCTTTATCGGCGGAAAGAATGCGGCGTCCGATCCCGGCATTGGCCACCAGGCCGCCGGTGTCATTGCCAAGCCTGAACTGCGTCAGGCTGGTAATTCGCTCAGCCGGATCGCCAAGCGGCTGAACGGTCTCGATAACATAAACCGGCGTTCCATCCGCTTGTAACCGCAGGCCGAGGTCGGTACGCTCGAGCCAGTCATACCGGGCGCTTTTCTTAAAATTCCGGAGTTCCTGGTCAAGATAGGAATTTCCTACCTTCGCCAAGCCCTCTTCTAAGCTGACCTCCTCCGCCGCAGCGCCAGGTGGCTGCAGCAGCGACAAAAATATGAAGACCAAAAGTATTCCTCTCATTATTATGCTCCCTTGCCCATACGCTTACCGGAATAGCTTTTTCCTGAGCTGGTCCGTTACCGCTTGTCTCAATTCAGTTTTCGACACAGGCACCGCTTTTTCTTTCAACATGTCCAGCGCCTCCTGACTGAGCTGTTCAGGATAAAGAGTACCCAGTGCAGTATGTACGGCAATATCAGAGATTTCGGTTTTATCTCCCTGTTTAACAAAAGAGCCTGTCAGTGACTGAAACGAAAGTCCATAGGCCTTGCCGTCCCTGATAATGAAATTCCCCCTGGTTACCGCCGATTCACCCTGACCGCTGACCGTACCCGTAAAATCAAGCGGACCCGACACGTCCTTGTCAGTCAGGCGGGAACTGTTCATCCCCTGGCCGGAAACGGCGAATTGATACTGCTGCGTGTCGGGGGCGACCTGCCCCGCTGCATTGAGCACGCCCTGATAAGCGTTCCCCCGCACCTGATCCAAAGCCAGCTGACCGTCTGCAAAACGGAAGCTGCCGGCCACATCGCTCGCCGCTACTTCGCCAAGGCCCACTTCATGAGTCTTAAAAGCTCCCGTAATAACCGGTGCAGTGCCGCTGCCTGAAACCCTGGCGTCGATGACCAGCGGCTGCCCAACGGACAGGCCGGATACAAATGCAGCAGCGTCAACATTAGGTAAATTCAGGGTAAAATCAAGCTGAGGCTGACCGCTGCCCCAGAAAACAGTTCCCTGTCCGTTTACCTGCTGCCCGGACACCAGCCCGGACAGACCGGTAAAGGTAACTCCGTCCGCGTCCAATTGAAAATCGCTCTTTCCCTCCTGCAGGGCAAAGGCTCCAGCGGCCTTTACGCCATCCATAACGCCCTTGGCATGGTAGCTGAGCGTTCCCTTCTCATCCTGCGTGACATACACGGCCAAATCACGCACTGTCCCCGCTTCAAGCGTGGTGTCGCCAAGCGCCAGCAGATCGCTGAATCCCGCTAAATCCAGCGTTTCGGCTTGAAGTACGATTTCCCCTGCCCAGGAGCCCTGCACAGTAAAAGCATCCTTCCCAAGCATTCCTCCGGCCTGCAGTGCGATCACCGGGGCCTGCCGCCAGTCAAAGCTGCCGTTGATTCCGGTCAGAGTCCGCTCTCCCAGGGCTGTATCCAAAAAGATCACGCTGTTCTCAAGC
The DNA here is from genome assembly GCF_900104455.1 of Dendrosporobacter quercicolus. Taxonomy (NCBI): domain Bacteria; kingdom Bacillati; phylum Bacillota; class Negativicutes; order Selenomonadales; family Sporomusaceae; genus Dendrosporobacter; species Dendrosporobacter quercicolus. The sequence continues at coordinate 49,652 of NZ_FNHB01000009.1, read as the reverse complement.
ACAACCTTGCCGTGGAAGGCGTTTACCGTCGAATGGGACTCTTCATCTTCCTTCAGGAACCCATTCCAGTTAAACGCAGCGCCATTCTGCTTAACAAAAATTTCAGACTGCTCCAGCAGCACCTGCTCAACCTGGGGCAATCCCAGACTGCCACTGGTTAAATCGGACCAACGGTAACGAATCTTCACCGACGGACTCTGCAATAAAAGCGCTCCTTCCCGGTCATAAAGAGCGATATCCCGGATACGAATGCGGCCGGACAAACTTAAGTCTATTTTCCCTACCGTAATCCTGCCGTTTACCGCATTGCCCGCCCGCTCAAGCAACGTTGCCTGCAGCGTCTGGGCCAGCTTAGCCGAGACAAATTGCCAGCCTCCGATCAATAAAACCAGCAACAGCAGCAATCCTGTCAAACTTTTTTTATGACTGATCAACCAAGATCTCATACCGCGCCTCCCTGTCTGTGATTAAGTTTTCTTCATTCGGAAAGACATATTAAATATTAACCGTCTTCTCGCACCCGCGGCGTAAAATCATGAACCCTCTTAAAAGCAACAGTAAAATTACCGGGACTTTCACAGCCCGGAAAAGTACTGATATTTTGCATGCTCAGCTCATCATTGGATAACAGTCGCAAGGCATCGTTCATTTCCCCCCCGGCGTATGTAATCGGCAATGGTCAGTTTTATAATACGCTTTAAAGCCTGGTAAAGTTTGGTCATGCCTATTCGGCATGCGGGCCGGCTGCCACATCCGGTAGTGATAAAATATTCTTGTTCAGTTCTTCCTTCACCTGCCAATAGGTTTATATTATGATAAGTCAGGTGATTGGGACTGTCGGCGGCGATGCCTGAAACGCAGGTGTTGCCGGACTGCCGGCAACTTCTCCTGTTTATTATCATATCATGTTATGCTTTCCAGATGCTATTGGTATTTCGTTCCTCAATTACAGCTGAATCTGCTACAAAAAGACGCAAAGCAAGAATGCCCTTCAGGCTTGACACGTCCAGGCCCCAGAGGCGTGACCGCTTTTTTACAAAAATTTCACCTATATTTCCTTTATGTATTCAAAACGGAACACGCCGCAATCATTCTCCGCCTGATAAAGCGAACGATCAACCAGTAAATAATAGTTTGCGGTATTTCCTTCATACAGCAGCCGGCATTTCGCCGGGATTAAATTGACACACTCATGCCTTTCATTATTAATGGTAAAGGTTACCAGCCTTTCTTCCTCCTGACTTTTGCAATATTTTGCTTTTAAATCCATTACCAATCCCTCTTTTCCGCCATACAACATAAACTTAAGCGACTTTACGTCAATTGTTTTAATGTAGCATAAAATATACAATCCCCTGAGAGATAAAAAACAGGAAGTAAAATAAAAATATGGCCTATAATGATTTGAAATATAGAAAACGGTTTACAACGTCAATAAAAAATGAAATTCTGGATGCCTTTTTCCTGTTGGCCAAACAGAAGAAACAACCGAAAAGCTGGCTAATGGATGAAGCGCTTGCGGACTTATTACAAAAATACGGTATCAAAATTAAAGAACAGAAAGATTAATTTTCTTGATCTGACTCCGCCATTAACAAAAATATACACTATATAATGACTATATGCAACTATATACAACCAGTTACATTCATATAGCTTATCCAATACACTATAAGTAATATTAAGTATTGGAGGCAAATAAATGGCAGAACCTTATTTACGCTATCGAACCCGCTTTACTTCGTCGCTGAAAAACGATTTAATGAAAGAGTTTGACGAACTTGCCAAACAAACGAGAATACCAAAAACCAGGCTATTGGACGAAGCAATTGAGGATTTGTTAAAAAAACATAAAAAACTGAAAAAAAGCTAAAGTCTCATCATAAATAAGTCCGGCCGTAAAAAGTTCGGTATAGCCTCGAGCCACCCCGAAAAAGCGAAATCCGATAAGTAAAGGCAGTACAGCTCTCAGCTGTACTGCCTTTACTTATCCCTTAGCCGCGCTCAGGAGCTTATGCTGTTTGGTTCCTTAATGGCCCGGCGAATCGCAAAACGCAGGAGGGACAACCGGGCGGCTGGCCTTACGCCTTCAATGTTCACATTCTCAGCAGGATGGTTTGGGGGCGCTGCTGCAACCGGCTTGTACGGTATAATTCCATAATTGCTGATTGCTGGTGTCGGCGCCGACCGCTCCGGCCTTTAAGATTTGCCTGACATCCTGCGTGCTTCTAACCAGCCCGGCGGCAATCACCGGCTGCGGAAAGTGCCGCCGGATCAGCTCATAGACCTTTAAAACCGCAATGCCCGGCATGATTTCAATAAAATCCGGTTTTGACTGGCGCAGCGCATTGATTCCGCTGGTTACCGACGGAGTATCATGAGCGAAAATCCGCTGCGCTGTAATCAGTCCCTCCTTATGACCGGAGGCGATCAACTGCCCATTGGGCGTGACAATACCGTCCACCCCGGCTTTCTCTTTGAGGTAGCGGACGGCAACTTTGTCCCTGCCCATACCGCCAATCATATCAAGATGCGCCAGCACGATTTTATTATGTTGACGCAGCTGCCGGCACATATCCACGATATTGAAAATATCACCGGAGGAAACCATAATCACCTGCACCTTGCTGCTGACGGCCAGCGGAATCAGCTCAGCGTTTTGCAGGGACGCAATAATCGGACAATGCTGCAGTGCTGTTAAAACTTTGGCTGCGGAAATCATATGCTCCAGTCCTTTCCAACAAATATTCGACTCTCGAATTGATTTGGCGATAATTGCGGATATTCCTCCATCGGCAACATATTTAATCCGAGGTGTCCCATTGCCTCACTCTGCGCCCTCCATGATCTGCGCTACTATTTCCACCGGATGCAGCGCCGGATAACCGGTGCCATGCCTGATTTGCAGCCGGCAGGTAGCGCACTCGGTAACAGCCTGATCAGGATTATACTCCTCAACGGCGGCAAACAAAGCTTGGCCAATTGCCATGGAAATATCGTATTTTTCCTGTTTAAAGCCGTAAGTTCCCGACATGCCGCAACAGCCGCAGTCAATGTCAGACACCTGCAGTCCGGCGATGGACCGCAATAACTTAAGCCAGGGTTTCCCCATACCCTGGGCTTTCTGATGGCAGGGAGCATGGTAAGCCAGTTTGCGGGCCGCCGCCTGCGCTGGTAAAACAAACCGGCCTTCTTGCTGTAAATCGGCCAGCAATTCACCCAAATCATACGTACTGGCGGCAATTTTTTCGGCTACTTTGCCTAAATGGGCATCAGCGGCAAACAGTCCGGCATACTTCGCTTTCAAAGTATGACCGCAACTGGTGCAGGCGGTTACAATCCGGCAGCCGCGGCTAACCCAGTCTTCCAGGGCCAGCACATTGTGTTCGGCGTCACGCAGCATTTCCGCTTTGTCACTGCCGGCCGGGAGGCCGCAGCAGGCGGTCCGGGCAATTTCCACCCGATAGCCGGCTTTCGCCAATACCTTTACCGCAGCCTCACCCGCGCCGGGATCATTATATTGAATAAAGCAGCCGGGAAACAACACGATCGTTTCCTGCAAGGCAGTTCCGGACGAGCCGGTCAGCCGCCGTCCGGTATAGGGCGGCAAAGTCCGGTTGGCGGTAATGCCGCCCAGCGGCAGCAGCGCTTTGGCCGCCCGCAGGGCCAGATTGCTCACCGGAGCGGCGAAAGTATTCATTTTGCCGAGCAGAGCAGGCCGGGCAAATAAATAATCACGCAGTTTTTTCGTCCCGTTTTTTTTCTGATGCGTCCTGGCCTCGGCAATAGATTCGGCTACCTGAACCTGATTGGGACAGATTAGCGCGCACTGCCCGCAGCCCAGACAATAATCCGCCCATTCCAGCTCGCAATGGATCCCTTCCCGGCGAAACCGCTCAATATCCGAACCAAGCTTTTTCGGACCGGGATAATCAGGGCGTACCCGCAGCAGCGGGCATACCGCATTGCAAAAAGAGCATTTAAAGCAAGCATCCAAATTCATACGGTCATTTGCCATGCCACTCACCCCCCCGCGGCCAGAATTCCGGCCTGGTATCCCGTCAGTATGGCCAGAGCATTGCCGCTCTGCCGGTTATAATCGGCCAGAAGGCTGCCAGCCCCGAATAGATTGGCGGCCACCGGCCGGTTTTCGTTATCCAGCAATTGCAGGTATTCATTAGCGGCGGCATCCACCTGCAGCTCTTCACTATTGCCGCTGCTGTCCTTATCGATAACCACCTTGTATTGATTGATCCTGCCGCTGGCAATAATGAAGCTGTCGGCCCGGATGACCCGTTTTCGGCCGGGCGTAGCCAGCACTGCCGCCGCACAGCGCCCATCCCGAATCTGCAAAGTCTGGACAGGATAAGCCAAATTCATTTCCACCCCGGCCTGCTGCAGATATTTTTGCAGCCGGCTGTAGATTCTCAACCCGGTCACCGCCGGCGGTACCGTATTCAACTCGCCGGCAGGACAACCAATGATGTCCGTAAATCGCGCCAACGCACTGCTGGCTGTGGTATGCCCCAGTATTGCCGGCAACAAAACCAAATGATAACCCTTAGCCAGCGGCTGCAGAATGCGGGCCAGTTTATCCCGGTTGGACTCTGTTTCCAGGTAATTGGCCGCATCCAATGTATTAAAGCTCCCGTTCGGCAGCCAGGGTATGACAACAGTCAGGCCGCTATATTTCATTTCCAGTCCGGCTTGAGCGGCGGCAGCGGTTAACAGCTCCGCGGTGAAACCGGCATTAAAGCCGCTCAACCCCCGGATACCGGTTACCAGCACCCGGCTGCCGGCAACCGGCCGGCCGGCCCAGATTGCTGCCGGCGCCATCGACACTGCCTGGAAGCTGCCCATAGCGGTGGGCACCTGCGCCAATGTCCCGCTATTGCCTCGATAATCACAGCCGGCCGCGGCAGTTATTTCCTGAAAAAACTGCACTGCCGGTTTTAAATAAGACCGTCCGGTGTCCATTCCCGCAAAACTTATACTGCCGCCGCCCAGCGCCAAAGTGCCGGGGCCGCTGGTCGCCAAAGTCACGGCAGCCCCCTGCCCGGCGGCTGCTGCGGCGGCGACTATTCCGGCCAAGCCTCCGCCAATCACTACCACATTTTTCTGCTTGTTCGCCAAATTCATCACCTGACCTAACATCTAAAGTCGGTTGCATCAACCGAATAACGCCAGTTTTAGGCCGGAGGAAGCCGAGCTCCCTCCGAACCTGGTGCAAAATAACATTGTTCGCGTAACTCGCCGCTCTCTATACAATACCAATCGCCCTGCTGATTACTACAGCCAAAACCCCGGCAATCATCGGCCCGGCCACCGGAATCCAGGCATAGCCCCAGTCTGACGAGCCCTTGCCGGCAATCGGCAGTACCGCATGCGCAATACGGGGCCCAAGATCACGGGCCGGGTTGATCGCATAACCGGTCGGTCCGCCAAAGGAAAGGCCCACAGACCAGACCAGAATACCGACCAGATAGGGTCCAAAGCCGGCGGCGAAATCAGCGCCGCCATTACTTAATTCTTTAGAAAAAAGCACAAATACCAGCACAATCAGAAACATTGTGGCCACAATCTCGCAGATAATATTGGCTCCGGTATTGCGAACCGCCGGCACTGTCGAAAATACCCCTAATTTGGCCACTTTATCCTCGGTAATCCCCCAGTGCGGCAGATAAGCCAGCCAGGCAACGCAGGCCCCGGCAAAAGCGCCGGCGATTTGTACCAGCATGGTCATCACAGCATGCCCCGGCTCATAAACACCAATCATTGATTTGGCCAGCGTAATGGCCGGATTCAAATCAGCCTGCGGCGCGCCTGTCGTAATCGCGCTGGATGCTCCGAGCACTACGGCAAAGCCCCAGGCGGCAGTCACCGTCAGCCAGGCGCCGCCGCCGCCGGCGCCTTTGGAGTTTTTCAGCGTCAAATTGGCGCAAACCGCGCAACCAAAACTAATCAAAACAAAGGTCCCAAAAAATTCACCAAATAAATTCGTCATACAGCCGCTCTCCTTTTTTAGTAAAATTTTCAATATTCCTAAATAAAGCTGCAATTTATTTTGTTTCCGTTTAATTATCGCAATATTATGACTTTAATTATCAGACTTTGACTTTATTGGCCCAGCCTCTGGTTAATTTAACTGCTTCCTGCCAGCCATGGTATAGATTATCCCGATATTCGGGCGCCATTTCAGGCTGGAATTCCTTATCCACTTCCCACTGTTCAGCAATTTCATCGGTACTCGCCCACAGGCCGCTGCCCAGTCCGGCCAGATATGCGGCTCCCAGCGCCGTCATTTCGGTTATTTTCGGCCGAATTACCTTTACGCCTAAAATATCGGATTGGAACTGGCACAGCAGGCTGTTCTTAACGGCGCCGCCGTCCACCCGCAATTCGGTTATGGCAATGGTGCCATCTTTCATTACGGCGTTGATGATATCTTTGGTCTGGTAAGCCAAAGCTTCCAGTCCGGCCCGGATTAAATGGTTTCTGGTCGTACCGCGGGTGATGCCGATAATCATACCCCGGGCGTACATATCCCAGTAAGGCGCGCACAAACCGACAAATGCCGGCACCAGATAAACGCCGCCGGTATCGGGCACCATAAAGCCGTACCACTCGGTATCGGCCGCAGTATAGATAATTTTCGCCTCATCCCGCAGCCATTGGATGGCAGCGCCTGAAATAAAGATAACGCCTTCCAGGCCATAACTGATTTTACCGTTCAGCCCCCAGGCGATTGTAGTCGTCAGCCCCTCCTTAAATAACGGCTTGTCGCCTGTATTCATCACATACACGCCGGCGGTGCCGAACGTATTTTTCGCCATGCCGGGCTTAAAGCAAGCCTGGCCAAACAGGGCGGCCTGCTGATCGCCGGCGTCGCCTCTGATCGGAATTTCCGCGCCGAATAACGCCGCCTTGGTTGTGCCATAATCACCGTTGGAGTCGATAACCCTGGGCAATATTGCCATGGGTATATCCATCTTCCGGCATAACTCCTCATCCCAGTCCATTTTGACAATATTATAGAGCATTGTCCGCGATGCATTGGAATAGTCGGTAAGATGGCTTTTACCACCGGTAAGGTTCCAGATCAGCCAGGTGTCGATTGTCCCAAATAGCAGTTCCCCGTTTTCCGCCCGCTGGCGCGCCCCGCTCACCTCGCTTAAAATCCAGGGAATTTTTGAAGCGGAAAAATAAGCGTCAATTACCAGGCCGGTCTTTTCCCTGATTTCATCGGTCAGGCCGGACTCCACCCATTTTTCCACAATTTCGGCCGTTTGCCGCGACTGCCAGCAAATGGCGTTATAAACCGGTTTACCGGTCGACTTATCCCAGATAACCGCGCTCTCCCGTTGGTTGGTTACCCCAATCGCCCGTATTTCCTCCGGACATATCCCGGCTTTGTTAATGGCCTGCCGGGCCACCTCAATCTGGGATTCCAGTATTTCTGCCGCATCGTGTTCAACCCAGCCCGGTTTGGGAAATATCTGCGCAAACTCCCGTGAAGCATCGCCGATGATGCAGCCGGTTTTGCCGAAAATGATGGCTCTAACCCCGGTAGTGCCTGCGTCCAACGCCATAATATATTTTTTGCCCATCATACTTTTGCCCCCGTTCATTATTTTTTAAAAAATCAACCCGGTAGATGTGAAACCGGCATCAGAAGAATTCCTTCTGATGCTTAAGTTTCACTTCCCGCAGCCTGCAGCCGCACCGATACCGTTACAAATTCCGCTCAATACCGTATCAGGATGGCGCCGGCTATTCCCGGATGCAGCCTGCCTTATTTAATTCAGCCATATTACGATTCAATATCATAGAGTTTGTCATAGTCATCCACCCCGTAAACGCCCCAGGTTTTAAGCGCACCGGCCAATTCCGGCTGTTTTTGGGCCGCTTCGGTGATATCAATGCCGTTCATGACAGCGTCAATACTTTGCCGGAAGGCAATGGCTCCGGCTTTTGGCCCCTGCGGATGTCCATGGATGCCGGCGCCGACGCCGATGATAATATCCGATCCGAGGTTTTCCATCAGGTAGGGCACCATGCCCGGTGTCACCCCGCCGCCAATGTGGGTGAAGGTCTGTTTGATGTGGTGCATTTTGGAGTAGCCCACCTGCCAGGTACGAACAAATTTTTCTTTTAAGGCGTTGAATTTGGCGGATGGCGCCACGTTCAGCGACATGTCGCCGCCGCACAGCCGAATCAGCTTTTGCGCCACTTCGGTGCTCATCCCCTGATTGGGGGCTACCGTCTGGGCGCCGCCATAGCAGGTGTGCACGCAAATCGGAACATTAATCTGCGGGTCTTCCGCCAACAACCGCAAGCCGGAATACCCTACGCCGAAGACATTCACCATGATCGCATTGGCGCCGGCTTCAATCGCCCGGTAAGCATTGTCCTTAAGACGCACAATTTCATCGGTGATATTGACGGTATACAGCGTCATTTCGCCTTTTTCCTGGTCGGCCCGCCTGGCAGCCGCCATGTAGGCCTTGACTCTTTCTTCCAGCGGCGAGAAGGCCGGGCTGCCGGCAATCAGCTCGTCATCCTTGATCCAGTCGGTGCCCCCGACTGCGGCATTGTAAAACAGCTCCGCCCCTTCCGCCGGTGTAATGCCGGTGCAGGGTTTTATCATATTGTTGACAATCGGCCGCTTGGGAATATTCATTAATTTGCGCAGTCCCTCGATTCCGAATTTCGGTCCTTTAAACTGCTTCAGGAAACTTGCGGGAAATTCCAGATCAACCAGCTTCAGGTTCGGCATGGAAGAAATATTGCCGATAACCGAAGACAGCATTAACGGAATATTGTCATAAAAGTTAATCCAGGGAAAAGCGCAGCGCAGAATAAAATACCGGGGCTGATCCTTGGGCAGCTGCGCAATTAATTCATAGTTGGGCACGCTGTAAATACCGATAATTTTAGCGGAGCTTCTGGCCCGGACTTCTTCGGTTTCGCCCGGCACGGCAAACCATGAACCGGACGACTGTTCAATGGCCAGCGCCGCGGACTTTGCCACCAAATCAGCCTGGGCGCCGCCGGCGACCAAATAGGTGGCAATAACATAATCTTCACTGTTAATCCCTTCCGCCAGCGGAAAGAGACTGGGATGATACAATTCTTTCATTTTCGACATCTCCTTTGTTTGTTAATCACATGGTAAATCCCGGCTTTCGCCGCAGCCTGACAACAGTTCACCTCCTCAGCCTGAATCCCTCAGCACTAAGGCCGGACGCAGTTTAACGTTTGCTCGTATAACTGGCGGCTGAGCGCCAATTGCTGGTTCTGCTTGCCATGCGGCACTAGTTGCTGTCCTTTCCAGCGTTCTTTCAGGAAATTGGCCAATTCCGCCCTGGCCTGTTCACCCCGCCAGATCCCCTGTTCATAAACCGCCAGCATGGCCTTATAACCGCAAAAGTTTCCCTGGCAGGTTCCCAGCCCCAGCCGCGTTCGTCGCCCGATGTCGCCGATGGTCCGGGCCGGAATGGTAATCCTGCCCTCCACCGCCAGTTCCAGCTCGGCCCTGGTGACAAATTCGCATTCGCAGATGATTTCCGCCTGTAACGGATCCCGGCGGATTTTGTCCACCACCAGCGGCAAATTACAGCCCAAGCGGTGACTTGCCTTTTCCAGCGCCGGTAACGGCAGATATTGCCCGGCTTCCGCCATACTGCCGCGTTTCGCCGGCGGCCGCAATACCCGCTGATGCGTTACGCATTCCTTATTGACTGCCAGTTTGCGGCAGACCAGGTCGGTGGTGACCTGGGCCATCAACCGGTACGTGGTAAGCTTCCCGCCCAGAATGGAGACAAACCCTTCCAGCTCGTCTTCCGCCCGGTGGTCCAGTAAAACGAAATTGCGGCTGATTTCCCTGCCGCCGCCGGCAACGGCGGCTTTGGGGCTGTATAAGGGCCGTATGCCGGAAAAAGCCCTGATTATCCTGGCCTTGTGCAACCCGGGAAAGGTAACCGCCGCCAAGCCCAGCATATAATCCACTTCACCGGGATTGATATCCATGATTTCCGGGTGGGCCACATTGATGGAGGTGGTGCCCAGGATTGAGACCGGCCCGCCCGGTACGATCAGATCACAGTCGCCGGGAACCTTCAGCCGGTTCACCGTGCCGTGGGTAATCCGCTGATTGAAGATCACCAGACTGCCGCGATTACAGACAATATTTACTTCAATACCCACCAGCGCCGCCACCAGCGCTCCCCATGGGCCAGCCGCATTGACCACAACTTCGCAGGCCAGCTCGCCTTCCTCGCCGGTCAGCGTGTCACGGTAACGGACGCCCCGCACCCGCCGGTTGTTCGTCTTGATTGCGGTGACTTCACTATACGTTTTAACCGTCGCCCCGGCGTCCACCGCATCCTGCGCGTTAAGCGCGGTAAGCTGAAAAACATCAATATGGGCGTCAGGGACACTGTAGGCTCTGGTTATTTTGGTCGTCACATTCGGCTCACGTTCCTGAACCTCCCGGGGCGACAATTCTGCAATACCGATGCCGGCCTGGTTACAGCCGCTGACAAACTGTTTTACATATTCCGCATCGTCCTGTTGTAAATGAACGAACATCCCGCCGGTATCTTCAATACAGCAGGCCGCAGTCGCTTTAAGAATGGCATTTTCCTCAATGCATTCCCTGGCCGCATCAATATCCCGGACGGCATACCGCGCTCCGCTGTGCAGCAAACCGTGACACCGTCCGGTGGCCCCGTGGGATAAGTCCCGCGTTTCAAACAAGACCGCCGGAATGCCCCTTAATGCCAGATCCCGCAAGATACCGGTCCCGGTACATCCTCCGCCAATGACCACCACCTGGGTTCTTGCCAATTTTCTTACCCCCTTTGTGAAGAAAATAGAAATCCCCATAGAAACTATAGGAATTTCTTCCTACAGTCCCTATGGGGATCTTTCATATCCTCTTGATCCCTGGTATATTCAGGCCGGATACCCTGAGTATCACTTCGAAACCCTGAATTACCCTGTCACTATTCAATTGTAAAATTACCTTAAGTTAATTATAAAATAATTATTTAATTTTGACAATAGTTAATTTTCAGTTTATTTTTAGTCCTGGATAAGGTCATTACTGCGGCGCAACCATGGAGCTGTAATATATCCCGCTGACCGGGCATTCTTGCCCGTATAGCAGCCAGCAAGAACAGCCTTGTTTTCAGCAATATGAGCAGAGCCTCAAGCCTCGCGAAATGCGGGGAAGCGGCTTTTCTTTTTGTTCATTGCAGGAGTCCCGGCAATCATAGGGAAAATTAGCAAAGAGTGGCTTGGACAATGACCCTGGCAGACCAGGCTGTTTTATAGGGGGGAAACACCTGTGTGGGCAAGCGGTAGAACGAATAGAGAAAGTAAAATGCCCCTGGCTGGTTTGGCCGGCTATATCGTTGTGTTTTTTTCATTGTGGACGTTCTATAATTTTGAAGTGGCGTCTGTTTTTAAAATGCAATATCCGGGATTATATCGATATGATGTTGTTAAACTACTCCTGTGGACGCTGCCGGTCTTCGTTTATTTGAAGTATGAAAACAGAGCTGCGTTCACTGCGCTAAGACTAAGAAGTATTACGGGGGCAGGGGTAAAATGGGCTGTTTGCGTCAGCCTGTTTTTTGTTGCCTACCAGTTCATTGGAACAATCGTCATCGGGGAAGAACTCCGGTTTAATCTGGATTTTGCTGCAAATAAATGGATTAAAGGCGTTATATTGGTTGGCTTTACGGAAGAAATCTTATTCAGAGGCTTTCTGCTGCAAAAGATAGCGGCTTATATAAATTTCGGATTAGCGAATTTGATTACCTCGTTATTGTTTTTGTTCATTCATTTTCCGGGATGGCTTGCGCTGAATATGCTGCCGGCAACGCTGTTTTTAAAGATTGCGCTGTTTGCTTTTATCTTTATTTTTAGTATGATGCAAGGCTATGTATTGAAGAAAACGGATTCGCTGTGGGTTTGTATCGTCATCCACAGCATCAATAATTTGGCAGCCAATGCTTTAGGAGCCTGATATTTCATCAAAACCATGGATCATTAAGCTGCCTGATGCAGTTGTCCGGCATCAAAGGCCATTAAGCAAGGGGGAACATTAAACGTGGAAGATACGATCATCACAGAGCGGCTGTTGGCTGAAACCATTGCCGCCAACGGCGGGCGCCTTTATCGGGTCGGAGGGTGTGTCCGCGATACGATGCGGGGGTTGCCCCCCAAAGACATTGATTTTTGCGTCGTTGGCATGGTTAAGAAAAACTTTAAGCTGTTATTTCCTGCTGCCAAAGAATGCGGCCAGTATTTTCCGGTATTCCGTCTGCTTGTTGAAGGCCGGATGTGTGAAGTGGCCTTTGCCAGAACGGAGCGCAAAGACGGCGCCGGGTACAAGGGGTTTAAGATCGCATCAAATCCTAAAATCACCATTGAACAAGACCTTTTCCGGCGCGATACGACCGTGAATGCCATTGCCGTCGATTGCTTGACGAGGGCGGTCACTGACCCGTTTGGCGGGATCCGGGATATCGGGAGCAAAATTCTCCGCGCCACAGGCAGGCACTTTGCCGATGACCCGATACGGGCTTTACGGCTGGCCGGACAAGCGGCGCGGTTAGCGTTTGAGATCGACGCGGATACGCTGCTCCTTGCGGGGACCGTTGCCGGTGAACTGGAAAATGAGCCGCCCGAACGGGCTGTGGTTGAATTGACCAAGGTTCTGGCGGCGGCGCAGGCACCGGCGCGCTTTTTTACAGTGCTGTTACAGTGTGGTTTATTGACCAGTGTTTTTAAAGAGCTGGCGGATTTGCCACAAGAAAAATTTGAGCAGGCCATGGCCCAGCTGGATGCCGTGGCGAAAGTAACGGTAAGCCCCAAGGTCAGGTTTGCCGCATTGGGGCTGGAACTGAACCCGGAAAGCCTGAGCCGCTGGAATAACCGCATGACTTTGCCGGGAGAATGGCTGCAGGCAGCCGCAGCAGCCGGTAAAACCATGAAAACACTGGAAGTTCTGAACCCGGAAAACATCGTGGCGGCAATCGGCGGTTTAAGACGGGGCGTACTGTCGGCAGCAGAGTTTGATCTCATTTCGCAGGCCGTAAACATTCATATCCCGCCCCTGAGTGAGTTTAAGACCTTGCTCACCCTGGAGCGGAATGTCGCTCCTGCGGTATTAAAAGGAAAAGAGCTTGGCAGCTGGTACCGTCAAAAACAGATTGAAGCCATTGCGAAGGTTTTTGCGGAAAAGGTTGAAACTTAACGGACTGTCCCGTCCATGTTTAACCACAGCCGGCTTCTTAGTGCGGCGGACCTTCAACCACCGGGGTGAGGGCAGCTCCGGTCTGCCCAGCTGCGAACTGACTGTTGTAAAGACTATGGTAAAACCCCTTTTGCGCCAGCAGTTCTGTGTGACTTCCCTTTTCCACAATATCCCCGTCATTCAGTACCAGGATAATATCGGCGTTACGAATGGTAGACAGCCGGTGAGCAATGACAAAGCTGGTCCTTCCCTGCATCATCCTGTTCATCGCGGTTTGAATGAAAACCTCGGTGCGGGTATCGACCGAGCTTGTGGCTTCATCGAGGATGAGAATTGGCGGATCGGCGATAATAGCCCGGGCAATGGTGAGCAACTGCTTCTGCCCTTGTGAAAGATTGCCGGCATCTTCACTAATCCGCATATCATAGTTGTTTGGCAATGTTTTGATAAATTGATGAGCATAAGCGGTTTTGGCGGCGTCAACCACCTCCTGCCGGCTGGCTCCCTGCCGGCCATAGGCAATATTTTCTTCAATTGTCCCGTTAAACAGCCAGGTATCCTGCAGTACCATGCCAAAGATGCCGCGCAAATCATCCCGTTTCATATCCCGGATATCAATACCGTCAATTTTTATACTGCCTTCATCCACATCATAAAAACGCAGCAGCAAATTGATCAACGTTGTTTTACCCGATCCGGTGGGGCCGACAATGGCCACCGTTTGACCGCTTTTGACCTCCAAATTAAAATCATGGATGACAGGCTGCCCCGGCAGGTAAGAAAAGCTTACCTGCCGGATGGAAACATTTCCTTGGACATGTTCCAGCTTTACCGGCAAGGGATTTTCCGCACTTTCCTCCGCTTCATCCAGAATTTCAAAAATTCTTTCAGTAGCAGCCAGTGCGGCCTGCAAAGTTCCCGCCGCATTGGAAAGTATACTGATAGGGTGGTTAAACTGTCTGACATATTGCAAAAAGGCCTGAATTTGGCCAACTTCAATCTGGCCGCGAATGGCAAAAAAACAGCCCGTAACAGCAACGCCTACATACCCGATATTGCCTAAAAATGCGGCTAAAGGCGATAATATCCCTGATAAAAATTCGGCGCGCCACGAATTATTCAGGATTTTTTTATTTAAGTCGCTAAAGCGGGCCTTGGCTTCTTCTTCGTAATTAAAGCTTCTCACCACGCTATAGCCTGTGTACATTTCTTCCACATGCCCGTTCATAGCGCCAATAAAAGCCTGCTGATTGATAAAATATTTCCTGGATGCCGCAATGACCGCTGATGAGGTGAAAAGTGCAAGCGGTATAACCGCAAAAGCGACCAGTGATATCCAGACATTCATAAATACCATCATCACTGCGATTCCCGCCAGGGTGGTTAGAGAAGAAAGTATCTGGGTAAAGCTATGCTGCAAGGTAGAACTGACAGTTTCAACATCATTGGTAACCCGGCTCAATAGTTCCCCATGCGTTTTGCTGTCTAAAAACCGCAGTGGCAGCCGGTTGAGCTTTGTATTAAGATCTTTTCTGATCAGATAAATGATACGGGATATGATCTCAGCCATCAGAAAATTTTGTCCAAAGGCAAACACCTGGGAAATCAAATAGATAACGGTCAAAAGCAGCAGCGTTGTTATCATCCTGTCCCAGTGAAAAATTCCCGTAGTCACACCCCGGTACAGCTGTGTGGTCACCCGGCCTAAAATTTCCGGCGCCAAAACAGTAAATACCGTGCTTAACACCGTCATGGAAACAGCGGCAAGTAATTTTCCTTTGAATTGTGTAAAATAGAGCAACAGACGCCGGCCTGTATCGCCGAAATTCCGCGGCTTCTCAATGTCTCCGTCGATCGCCGGGCGATTTGTATAAGAACCGGGCTTGTTGTTGCTCACCTTAATCCCTCCTGCTGAAACTGCGACCTGACGATTTCCTGATAAATGCCGCAGCGCTCCATCAGCTCCCCATGATGACCGACGTCGGCGACTTGCCCCTCGTTGAGAACGACAATGCGGTCTGCGTGAATAATGGTGCTGATGCGCTGGGCAATGACAATCAGCGTCGCGTCTTTTGTTTCAGCCTTTAACGCCTGGCGTACCGCCAGATCGGTCTTGTAGTCCAATGCCGAAAAGCTATCGTCCAGCAAATAGACAGCCGGCTTTTTAATCACCGCCCTGGCAATGGCGAGCCGCTGTTTCTGACCGCCCGACATATTGGCTCCACCCTGCGCAATGGGGGTATCAAGTCCCGCCTCTTTAGCCTCGATAAACTCGGCGGCCTGGGCAATACCGGCAGCCTTGAGCAGTTCCTCCCTGCTGGCATTTTTCTTGCCGAAGCGAAGATTGCCGGCAATGGTGTTGGAAAATAACACTGCCTTTTGCGGAACATAACCGATGCTCTCGCGCAGATGATGCAACGTGTAATCCCTGACATCTACTCCATCAATCAATATCTGACCGGCCGTGACATCATAAAAACGCAGCAGCAGTCCGGCAATGGTAGACTTTCCGCTGCCGGTACCGCCGATAATGGCCGTCATTTGATTGGGGTAGGCAGTAAACGTCACATTCTTTAATACAGCCTCTTCCGCCTGCGGAAAAGTAAAATAGACCTGTTTAAATTCGACAATACCGGTATGAATTCCGGCTTCAGTCCGGGAGCCGTCAACAATGCCGGGACTGGTTTCCAATACGGTGACAATCCGGGTGAGTGAAGTGATCAGCCGTGGATACATCATAAAAAGCATTGATGTCATCATCACCGACAACAGAATTTGGGTAATATATTGCACATAAGCGACCAGGCTGCCAACATCCATTGCTGCGTTCATAACAAGTCTGCCGCCGAAAAACATGACCGCAACGGTGGTGATATTCATTAAAATCGTAACCGCTGGCATTAAACCACCGACCAGCCGCTGGGTGTGCGTGGACAAGCGGGTATATTCTTCATTGACTCCTTCAAACCGCGCCATTTCATGACAGGTCTGCTGAAAGGCCCGAATGACGCGAATCCCGGTAAGATTCTCGCGCAATACCAAATTGAGCGAATCAAATTGGGCTTGCATACTGCGGTAGTAACCGATCATGCTGACCAGAATCCAGGCGATAACCAAAGACATGACCGGCAAAGTAACAATAAGGACCAGCGACAGGCGGCCGCTGGTAAAAACAGCCATAATGATGCCGCTAAGCATCATTAGCGGAGTAAGTATACCCATTTTCAACAAATAAAGTAAAAATGTTTGAATCCGGGTAATGTCATTGGTGGTACGGGTGATCAGCGAGGAAACCCCGAACAGGTTCATTTCACTGGACGAAAACTCCTGCACTTTAAAAAAAATTTGCTGTCGTAAATCTGCACTAATCCTGGTGGAAATACGGGCGGAAATCAAACCGGAGGCCAGAGAGCAAAGCAGGGCTGCGATAGCGGCCAGCAGCATGCGCATTCCTGTTGTTTTAATAAAATGGGCATTCGCTGTTTGAATGCCTTGATTAATCAAGTCCGCTACCAGGGTTGGCAACAGAATTTCACAGGCTGACTGAATAACCAAAAACAATAAAAGAGCCGCAACAGACAGTTTATACGGTTTTAAACAGTCCCAAAGCAAGTGCACTGAATCAAGCTCCCTCCGCCTTAGATGGCCGTTTACGCCAATTGGCTCTATTCGATCAGCCGTAAAGGGGTATGCATTGGCCCAGCTTAGTTTTCAACTTCATATCCAAAATTATTCAGCAGGCGAATACATCCGTTGTTGCGGAAGAATACTAAAAAGGTCATTGATGATCTATTGCCACATGAAAACCGGGAGGTAAAGCATGCCGACTTTTACACTTTGTTTTACTGAAATCAGCAAACAGGATTTACCGCTGGTAGGCGGAAAAGGGGCAAATCTGGGAGAAATTTCAAAAATTAGCACAATCAAAGTACCGCTGGGCTTTTGCGTCACCACAGAAGCCTATCAATATTTTGTCACGGCAAGCCCGGTGCTGGCCGGTTTTTTAGACCAACTCAACAATTTGGCTGCTGAAAACTCCGACACGGTTCAATTGCTGGGGCAGCGTATCCGCCAGCATATGGAAAGCCTGCCGGTTCCGGACGACATCCGGCGGCAAATAAATCAGACCTGGCAGGAAACAGGTGAAGATTATGCTTATGCCGTTCGTTCCAGCGCTACGGCGGAAGACCTGCCCGGCGCCTCATTTGCCGGGCAGCAGGATACTTACCTGAATATTCAAGGGATTGACGCCATTGTCGAGCATGTCCGGAAATGCTGGGCCTCTTTGTTCAGCGACCGGGCCATCGTGTATCGCGCCCGAAACGGCTTTGATCATAAAAAAGTTTTGCTGGCTGTGGTCGTACAGCAGATGATTTTTCCGGAAGTATCGGGGATTATGTTTACTGCCGACCCGGTAAACGGCAATCGTAAGGTTGTATCCATTGACGCCGGTTTTGGGCTGGGCGAAGCGTTGGTCAGCGGCATGGTTACCGCCGACCTCTACAAGGTGAAAGAAAACAAAATTTTGACAAAACAGATTGGTGATAAAAAAATTGCCGTATACGCCGCACCGGCGGGGGGGACAAGAGAACAATCACTGCCTGACGAAATGCCCAGGTGCCAGGCGCTGACCGACGATCAAGTGCTCACATTGGCGGCAATCGGCAAACACATCGAACGCCATTTCGCAGCTCCCCAGGACATTGAATGGTGCTTTGCCGACGGCATTTTCTATGTTGTGCAAAGCAGGCCGATTACTACCCTCTATCCGCTGCCCGAAATTGCCGACAACGGGTTTCATGTATTCTCTTCTTTTGGCCATCAGCAAATGATGACCGATCCGATGAAGCCGCTGGGACTGTCGCTGTTCCAATTTTCGGGACCCTATGAACATATGCTGGTCACGGCCGGGGGACGTTTATTTGGGGACATTACCCGTTCTTGCTATCCCCAAAAAAAGCAGACAGGTCTGGCTAGCATGGATGCCTTGATGGGCAGCGCTGTCGAAGAGATCAAAAAACGCCATGACCTTGTCGCCTTGTTCCAGCCGGAAGGACAGCCCAGAATGAGCTTAGCCCAACTAAAAAAACTGGCCGAACCGGCCATGAGGATTGTCCAAAACATGGCATTCAACGATGCAAGCTCGTCCTCTCATCTCTATGGCTGGGCTGAAAAGAAAATTGCCGAAACGCAACAAACGCTGCGGCGGCTTTCCGGCGCTGACAGAATCAGGTTTATTAACAAGGATAAAACGGAAATGCTGACCTGGGTTCTGCACGGAAAAATGATGGGACCGTTTATGGCCGGAATGATTTCTTTTAAATTAATTGACCGCCTAAGTAAACGATGGCTGGGCGACAGCAAAGAAACCGAGGATCTGGGCAAATCACCGCCCAGGAATAATACCAGTGAAATGGGGCTGGCGCTTGGCGACCTGGCCGATATCATCCGGCAGTATCCCGCCGTTATCGCTTATCTGCACCAGTCCGGCGACAATACCCTGTTGACTGGGCTGGAAACAGTCGAAGGCGGTCGGATTGTTAAACCGGTTTTTGAGGAATTTCTCCGGCAATACGGCCTGCGGTGTACCGGCGAAATTGATATTACCCGGCCCCGCTGGCGTGAAAAACCAGGCCAGCTTATCCCGGCAATCTTAAGCCATATTCAAAGCGTGCAGCCGGGCGAACATCGCCGTAAGTTTGCCGAAGGCGAGAAACGGGCGGAAGAAGCGGCCAAAATCCTGTCAACCCGTTTAAAAAAAATAACCGGCGGCGCCATAAAAGCTAAAATTATGGCCAAGCTGACTAAGACCTATCGGGGACTGGCCGGTTTTAGAGAGTATCCAAAATATTTCATCGTTTCTCACTTTGACCTCTATAAAAAAGCCATTATGGAAGAAGCGGAAAAACTTGTTTATCAGGGTGTGCTTAAACAAACCGAAGATGTGTATTATCTGTCCCTGACCGAGCTGGAACAGGTTATCCGGTCAGCTCACGCCGATCAGCAATTGATTGCCGACCGCAAGGAAAAATACCAGGAATACGAGAAACTTACGCCGCCCAGAGTGATGACCAGTGAGGGAGAAATCATCTATGGCAGCTATGGCCAGCAGGATGCACCGCCGGGAGCTTTGCCCGGAATACCTGTCTCGGCCGGCGTGGTGGAAGGACGCGCCCGGATCATCTTAAAGCCTGAGCAAGCAAAGCTGGATAAGGGGGACATCCTGGTAGCCACCTTTACCGATCCTGGCTGGACTCCGTTTTTCGTATCGGCCAGCGGCGTGGTTACCGAAGTCGGCGGACTGATGACCCATGGCGCGATCGTAGCCCGCGAATACGGCATTCCGGCCGTTGTCGGCGTCCAGCAGGCTACCTCGCTCATTCAGGACGGGCAGAAAATCCGGGTGAACGGAACAAAAGGCTATATTGAACTGCTGGATGATTCGGACGGTAAGTTATTGCATTAGCAGCGAACTGCGGCTCCGGGGCAGCTTAGGGAAAAGGACTTAGAAGGAGGTGATCCGATGCTGGGCTTGACGAAGCAACAAATTATGAATGAAGCGAACAAGCTTGTTGAACAAAATGTGCCTTTTGCCGCCGCCATCGCTGAAATTCTCGACAAGAACAACCAACTGCTGACCGAACAAATAACGGCCATCAGGAACCAAAAAGGCAAGGGCGATCCGCCCTGGGATCTGATGTAACAAAGAATACGGCCACTAGGCGGCGCGGTCAGATTGTTTCACGTGCCGCCCGCCGTTAAAAAGCAGAAATTCAACCAAAAGGCCGCCACTGACTTCTTCCTTAAAGCAGTGACGGCCTTTCCCCGTCTATCCGAATCATCATCACGAAGAACCTAATAGAGCTGGTTGAGTATTTTGAAGCTAAGGGGATTAAATTAAGTCTTCTTTATTGATTTGGCTTTTTTCTCTTGCAGATATTTATCAATTGCTATAGCAGTCTTCTTACCTGCACCCATAGCAAGAATTACAGTGGCTGCCCCAGTCACGATATCACCGCCGGCAAACACGCCTGGCTTACTAGTTTCGCCGGTTTCTTCATGAGCAGCAATATTACCTTTTCTAGTTGTTTCAAGACCTTTGGCAGTAGACTGCACTAATGGATTAGGCCCTTGGCCAATGGCAATAATGACAGTATCTATTTCTAATACGAATTCAGAATTTGGTATTTCAATGGGACGACGACGACCTGAGGCATCAGGCTCGCCGAGTTCCATACGAACGCATTGGAGGCCTGTTACCCAGCCATCTTTATTACCCAGTACAGCCGTTGGGGCCGTGAGAAATTGAAAATCAATACCTTCTTCTTTGGCATGATGGATTTCTTCTAATCTTGCCGGCAACTCTGCTTCCGAACGGCGATACACAATACAGGAATGCTCTGCACCCAAACGAAGAGCGGTTCTAGCACCATCCATCGCCACATTACCACCGCCAACCACCGCTACCTTTTTCCCTGCATGAATGGGCGTACCGCATTGCGGGAAACGATAGGCTTTCATCAAGTTGCACCGAGTTAAAAATTCATTCGCAGAATACACACCATTCAGATTTTCGCCCGGAACACCCATAAAATGAGGTAGTCCGGCACCTGTGCCTATGAACACAGCATCAAAGCCTTCTTCTTCCAACAGTTCATCAACGGTGAAAGTACTGCCAATCACAGCATTCACAACGATTTCTACACCCAGCTTACGCAAGTTATTGATTTCCACTTGTACCACTTCGTCTTTTGGCAATCGGAATTCTGGAATGCCATACATCAATACGCCGCCCGGCAAATGTAAAGCCTCAAAGATAGTGATTTTATAACCTTTTTTCGCCAAATCGCCAGCTACAGCTAAACCAGCTGGACCAGAACCAATAACAGCGACTTTCTGGGCATTAGCGGTATATTGGATTACAGTGACAGTTTCACCTTTATTCCGGGCAGTATCAGCAACATACCGTTCTAAACGGCCAATCCCCACAGATTCACCCTTTTTAGCCAATACACAGTATTTTTCACATTGTTCTTCCTGTGGACATACTCTGCCACATACTGCGGGCAAGCAATTCACTTCTTTTATCTTTGCAATTGCCGAGTCCATAGCTCCTGCTTTCACTTCTTTAATAAAAGCAGGAATGTCGACTTGCACAGGACAGCCCTTACGACAAGGAGCGGCTTTGCATTGCAGACATCGCCCGGCTTCTGCTTTTGCAAGTTCTTCTGTATAGCCAAGGCTTACCTCAGCAAAATTTTGAGCCCTTACTTTAGGGTCTTGTTCGGGCATTGGATTTTTATTTAGTGAGAGTGACATTTACAGCTCCACTCTTTCTTAGCAGCAATGTGCTCGCTATACTGTTTTTCATGAGTCTTATACATACGCTGACGCGCCATTAAACTTTCGAAATCTACTTTATGCGCATCAAATTCCGGCCCATCCACACAAGCAAATTTATTTTCCTGCCCCACTGCTACTCTACATCCGCCGCACATGCCAGTTCCATCTACCATGATCGGATTAAGGCTGGCCACTGTAGGGACGCCGTAAGGTCTTGTGGTTTCAGCAACGAATTTCATCATAATCACAGGGCCAATTGCCACTACCAGGTTAATTGTTTTATCGGAATCAAGCAGTTCTTTTAACGGCTGAGTGACGAAAGCTTTGATACCCTTTGAGCCGTCATCTGTCGTAATGATCAGTTCATCGCTTACCGCCGCCATTTCCTCCTCATAAATCAGAATGTCCTTCGAACGAGCGCCAATAATGGAAATAACTTCGTTACCGGCTTCTTTTAGTCCACGAGCAATGGGATAAACAGGTGCAATACCGATTCCTCCCCCTACACAAATAACAGTACCGAATTTTTCTATATGAGTTGCTTTACCCAATGGCCCTACCAAATCTAATAAAAATTCGCCTTCATTTAAACGACCCAATTCTGTCGTAGAAGCACCGACTTCTTGGAAAATAAGCGTAATACTGGCTTTTTCCCGATTGAAATCCGCAATTGTTAAAGGAATACGCTCACCCTCTTCATTAACACGCAGAATAACAAACTGGCCTGGCTTTGCTTTTCTGGCAATCAGCGGTGCATCCACTTCAAAAAGCTGAACATTAGGCGCTAATTGCTGTTTTACTAGAATTCTATACACAATAAACCTCCTCGAAATAGAGGCTGGGAAATAACACAATACATATCATTGTTGAAAATGCTGGCGATATTGAAGCGGGGAGACTCCGATACGCTTTTTAAATACCGAACTGAAGTGACAATTGTCGTTAAACCCTAAACCCTCCCCTATTTCTCCGATTTGCATGTTTGTGTTCATTAAAAGATTTTGAGCTTCACCAATTTTGCGGTGCTGAACATATTTCATGGGGGACAAGCCGGTATTTGCTTTGAATATGTGCGACAAGTAGTAATAGCTCATATGGAAGACATTTCCCAGATGTTGCAGAGACAAAGACTCCATATAATGCTCGTTTAAATAAGTGATGATTTGCTGAATAAGCTCCTCATTATTTTCCCGGACCCACTCGTTGGATAACTGCCGCTTTTGCATCTTCAAATAAACAACATTCAGCAGCGCATTTGCCAACAAATCGCAAATTTCGGATGCCGCAGATGCCGGTGAATCCAATTCATGTAGTGCCAACAGGATGTGCTCAATGGGTGCTTTGTCTGCCGAGAAGAATAAAACTGGTTTTTGCATGTTATCTATTAAGTTATTCGGCGGTAAATTGGGAACGGAAATGTTACGCAGCACACCGCAATAGCTTTGCATCTCATGTTGCTGAAAAGGGGGTTCTCCGTGCAGCATACCCGCATTACATATCACAAGGCTGCCAGGCTCAACAAAGTATTCCCGATTTCCCACGACATAATTACCACAACCTTTTATCACATAAAATAATTCAAGAACATCTTTATGGCAGTGAATCAACTGAGGATGATGCTTATGATATTTTTCGTCGACGAAATGTATTTTAACAAATTTTGCGGAAAGATGTGAAAGGTTTTTAGGCATATTACACCACCTTCGGCAAATCGCTCTTTATGATCCGTCACAGGTCGGACTTCACATAAACCGCTTTTCGGAATATCACTGCAAAAGAGAAGCGTTGAAGCAAATTGACGTATATTCCTGCTTTAACGCTTTTCTCTCTTGCCAAGGAAAAAGGAACGGCTTCCTTATGCCATAATCTTACCGCCGGCAATCAGGATACTGTTGCCATCGATATATGCCGATCTGTCGTCGCAAAGATATGCAACAACTTCCGCAATCTCTTCCGGCCGGCCGATATATCCCATCGGAATTGTCGCTTCCATCTCGGCATAGAACTCGCGAACATCCTTGCCTTCCGCCTTGCCGCGATTTGTGAAGGATTCGCGAAGGATATCTGTCTCAATATTCCCCGGCTGAATCGCAACCGTTGTAATGTTATGCGGAGCCAGTTCCAGCGCAAGAACCCTCGTCATCATGCTTACCGCAGCCTTAGACATGCAGTAAGTGCCATTGTATGCTTCCTCTCTCACCGCTGCAATCGAGGAGGTGTTAATAATTCTACCCTTTTTGTTAGGAATCATTACCCGGGCAGCCTCCGCGCAGCAGATAAAAGAGCCTTTTACGTTAATGTTCATGTTAAAATCGTACTCATCGTCTGTCATATCAAGGAAGCCGCCGATACGGTCAACGCCGGCTGCATTGAACAGGCAGTCAATACGACCATACTGATCGAGGGCCTTCTGAATCGCAGCCTTCACCTGATCACGCTTTGTGACATCGGCAACCGCCCAGATGGCATCTCCTCCCGCTGCTTTGATTTCATCAACCGTTTGTCTCAAACGATCTTCCAGCAAATCCACTGCAACAATCTTTCCACCGTAGCCCGCGCAGACCTTCGCCGCTGCACCGCCAATGCCCTTGGCGCCTCCAGTGATGAAAATAACTTTCTCCTGCAATCTCATAATGATTCGTCCCCTTCTAATTATTATTAAAATCTTTTTATGATTTTTAACCTTACCAGCTTTACTGCTTCGGTATATCCCCATTCGGATAGATAATCACACGGGAAGCTTCCTTATTTCGCAAGAGATCAAGTGCGTGGTTGATATCCTTCAACGTAAAGCGATGCGATACAAGCTCGTTCAGGTGTAAGCGATCATCCTGCAGCAGGCTGATCGCTGGCGGGAATGCCTTGCCCAAGGAGCCAAACAACTGAAGCTCCTTTTGCGTAAACTCCGCCGGAGGCACCTGCGCGATGGCATTATGATTGAGACCAAAGAGCAGGAGGCGTCCCCGGCTGTTTACCAGCCGTACAGCTTCGCTTAGGATCTGACCAGTTCCCACGGCATCAACTACGACATCCGCCAGGCAGCCCCATTGCTCCCGCAGGCATTGCCCCATCGGAACATTCTGCTGCATATCAATCACAAAATCTGCTCCACAATGCTTTGCCTGCTTGATGCGGGTTTTTCCTTTCGCCACAACGGCTAAATTTTTCACACCGAAAATTTTGAGTGCCTGAATAAATGTCAAGCCAATGGGACCCGCTCCATACAATAAAACATGATCTGTTGGACGCAGCTGCGCCATATTCAGGCTGTACATAATGCACGCCAGCGGCTCTGTCTGCGCCGCCATATCCGGATTGATATCCGGTGGGAGTGAATACAGCTGACTGGTTTCCACAATCACATATTCTGCAAATCCACCATCGCAGGTCTGCCCATAGTGACGCGGCTGAACGCACAGGTTCCCCATCCCATGCATGCACTCCCAGCACTCTCCGCACGGAAGACACGGGTTTACAACAACACAGTCGCCCGGTTTATAGTTTTTTACTTTGATACCGACTTCGACAATCGTACCAAAGAATTCATGCCCCATAACGACCCCCGGCGTAATCGCCTGTCCGGGCGGAACATGCAAAGCATGAATGTCGCTTCCACATATACTTGCTGCCCGTACCTTTATTCGCACCTGGTCCGGCTCTGTAATCTTTGGAACTTCAACTTGTTCCACTTCCAAAACTCCATTGCCCTTAAATACTGCGGCCTGCATAGTTTCCATCTCAAACACCTCCATAACTACCGATATACGGTCTATACATAACAGGAGACTTTACGCAACACCGTCGCAGAAAATTCTACGCAACACCTTAATATCTTCTTGAATTAACTCAAATGCGTCTTCATTCAACAGGCTCAATGGTTGTTGATTATAATAGTTCTCTAACAGCAGCCATTCTGTACAACCCGTACGTAAAATAATTTCCGCTGTTTTATGGAACAAAACGTCTCCCTTACCGAGAAGTGCAGAACTAATCGCCCCATTGTATCCGTCTTTTACATGGACCTGTACAACATCATTCGCAATCGCCTCCAGCAGTTCCGGTTGTGAATAGCCACGGTCAAGATGGTAATTTTGCGTGTCGTAGAATATCTTCAAGCGATCGCTGCCCACTTCCCTAATCATTTGCTTCGTTTCCTCAGCGTCCAGCACATTTTCCATCGCCAAAATAATATTGCTGCCCTCTGCGAGAGCACAGGCGAAACGGAGCTTTTCACCGGTATTGTAAAACTGTTCCTTCGTGCGAATATCGCCACTATGAAAGCTTGGCAGCTGAACCACCGGAATATTCATCCGTTTTGCCGCCCCGATTCCTTTTCGAATGGTCTCAATTGCGATCATTCCATCTACCGTATCACGGCTGTTGGACATCCCATGTGTATTCAAAGCATTCAGCGCCATGGACGGGAACTCGATTCCGTATTTCACGCCACATTCCAGATAGGCATCCTGAATTCTGGGATTATGCAGCCGAAATCCAGTCTCATATTCTCCAAAATCCAGCTCCATTCCTTCTAATCCAAGCTCAGAAGCAATTTTCAAACCATACGGGCCGGGGAAAGGAAACGCCCATTCAACAATTCCAATTTTATAACTCATCGCATCCTCCTTATATCAGGGCAATCAATGGCATTCTCTGCCGCCAGAAATATTAAAGGAAGAGCCTGTGATAAACGCGGAATCATCACTGACCAGGAAGACACACAGCTTTCCAATTTCCTCTGGCTCGCCCATACGCTTGAGCGGGGTTGCCTCATTAAATTCATGCAGATACTTTTCAAAGGTCAGTCCATACAGCGAAGCCCGGTCACGCAGGCATCTCTGAATCATGTCAGTGTTGATTGTTCCCGGCGCAATACTGTTAACGCGGACACCAAACTCCGCCAGCTCCAGCGCCAGCGACTGCGCCAGCAAGCGAACGCCTGCTTTCGAAGCACAATAAACGGCATTAAACGCTTCCGCCGTCTTCGACGCGCAAGAGTCAATCAGAACCATCGCGCCGCTTCCCTGCTTTTTCATTTGCTGTCCCGCATACTTGCTGAACAGGAACGAGCTGCGCAGGTTTACGGCGACAACGATATCCCAGTCCTTTACATCCTGTTCGACAATTGCGCAGGAACGAAGAATGCCCGCGGCATGTGTCAGAATATCGATCCGTCCATGCCTATCAATCACCTGCTGTACAAAGCCCTGTACAATCTTCTCATCCGAAACATCTCCAACCCCCTGGCTGCAGTTAACCCCCAGTTCCTTAATTTCCTTCGCTGTTTCATTGAGCTTTTCTCCGTTAATATCCAGAATTGCAAGATCTGCTCCGTTTTTAGCATATTCCAGGGCAATTCCTTTGCCGATTCCCTGCGCTGCGCCTGTAACAATAGCGATTTTGTTTTGTAATTTCATCTGTTTTCCTCCTTAGTTGGTTTGTACTCTCTCGGAATCCCGAGATACTATCAAAAAAACCGCCAGGGGCGAACTGCCGCTTCCCAGCGACCGGTCGGCCGTTTACCCCTATTCCTTATTCCTGAAAGGTGAAAGGATATTCTATCAAGAGCTTTCAAAGAAACGCTCCTTAGGGCGCTTTGCGTAACGCGCCTGCATGTTCATCTCGATCATCTCCAGAGAATAGCCCTTGGTTTCAGGCAGCTGGAACGCCACGTACAGCAATGCAACCACGTTGATTCCCGCAAAAATCAAGAAGATGGTGTAATATCCAATGATATCTGACAGAATTGGAAAAAACTGCGAAACCAAAGCGCAGGCCACCCACAGACAGGTACTGCAGATTCCCATCCCAAAACCGCGGATTTTGAGCGGAAAGATCTCCGAAAGAACAACCCAGACCGTCATTCCCCATGTGGAAGAGAATCCGACCATAAACAGGCACATGCAGGCCAGCATCAGCGGGCCTGAGCTAATGTTGAGAAGTCCCAGGCTGCCAAGCAATGCGATCGAAACACACATCAGGGAGTTTCCGGCAATAAGCAGCTTTTTACGCCCCCAGCGGTCGATTAAAGCCATACCCAGGAAGGTAAAGAACAGATTGATGACGCCGATGCCCAGCGTGGACAGCAGAGCGAACTGTTCGGAGAACCCCACGCCAAGCAGAATTGTCGGCGTATAATACAAAAGAACCTGCGCGCCAAGGACCTGCTGCCCGACAGCCAACCCTATCCCGATCAGGATTAATTTGCGGACCCACGGTTCGGAAAGCATTTTCCATATGCTCTGGCTCTGCTTCTTTTCCATTTCGTTCGCTAATTTGATCTCCGCGATCTCCGCCTCGACCTCCTGCTCGTTGCGCATCAGGAGCAAAACCTTTCTCGAAGCTTCCTCGCTCACATTCTGTAATAGCCAGCGTGGGCTTTCCGGCATAAAAATCATACCAACCATCAGCATGATCGCGGGAACAACGGCTAGACCGACCATCATGCGCCAATCGGCAGTGGCAGCACAGATATTGCCAAATATATACGCCATCAGGATACCAACGGCATTCATGCTTGTATTGATGCCGCCGATCATCCCGCGGCTGCCCGCCGGCGCCATTTCGGAAAGATAGACTGGCACCAGACCCGACGCGCCGCCGACTGCAACCCCAAGAATGATGCGTGAAAAAATTAATATGGATACAGTCGGCGCCCAAGCACAGCCCAACGCTCCAACCGTGAAGAGAAAGCCCAAAGCGATGATCACACGCTTACGGCCGAAGCGATCCGAAAGAGGTCCGGTCAGCACAGCGCCGGGTATGGCACCCCACAGCACGCCGCTGACAATCAACCCCTCCGCTATGGAAGATAATTGAGTCATGGAAAGGGTGATGTCTTTTTTGATATACGTGAGCGCTATGGCTATGACACCAGTGTCATAGCCAAACAGCAGGCCCCCCAATGCGCCGAAAAAGTAGATGAGTCCCGTCTTACATTTTCTCTTGTTCATGTTTTTCGTTCTCCCTTCTAAGATATTGTGAACAATATTGTAGTCGGAATTTCAAAGGCCATGAATTTTATATACCGTTATACTGCCTGAAGTTCTATTGGAAGTTATTTGCACAAAAGTATTATTGTTATCATTATCCCCCCCTTAAAAAAGAATTTTATGTTATTAAAATTCTAATATTTTATAAATTCTGATAATTTTCAACAAATAGAAAATACAACTTCATGATCGAAAGCAGTGTAAAATGGAAAGTTTTACGCACCGTTTGGCTCAGGGGAAAAGCGCCTCCGAACGGCGGTTTCGTCTGTGTGAGGCGGGCACTTACCTATTGAGATTATAAATAAGTATGGTTCTATATATAATTATATAAAAAACCTTATTGAGCAGTTAGGATATTCTTGCTTGATTTTCACGGGAATCATATGCTCTTTAAATTGAGATTGTATATTCTTGCTTTGGCCGCCAAAACTACGCGCAGAATATGGGACTTACCTAATTATTTGTCCTGATTTTTCAATCAATATTGTCATATAGCAATCACAGGCTATGGTAAGGATGCTATGGGTCATAGCAAACCCCATATTGGTAATTTCTTTGTTTCCGGCATTATTCTCGCAGATGGATTATACCAACTGGCAGAAAAAAACGGCTTCCAGGGCATTCTAGAAAGCCGTTTTTTTAAGTAAACATTAATTAGGTTGTTTGCACATATCGTCCAAGATTCCGGTAGAGTAACCCATCGCACAGCGGGGGCAGTAATTCTTTTCCTGCCCGGGTTCATCCAGTTCGCGGCAATGGTGGCAGCCGGCGCCGAATTGCTTGCATAAAGCTTTTACCGTAAATACCGGCGTTCATCATGCATCACTGGCGCTTACCTCCGTTCAACCGCACCAGGCAATAGCTGGGTGTCATTGCATTGGCTGCTAAGGGTGCTCCACCGTCAGGGCTTTCAGCCCACTGCTCTCAGCATACTTTCGAGTTTCCTCATTACCATAGACATACCTGTCGTGATAATTAAATAAATCACCGCAATAATCACAAGAGGCGTAAAGGCCTGGAAACTATTTCCCCTAATCAGATCGGCAACATACATTAGATCAGCCAGCCCCATGACCGATACTTGTGATGATGTTTTGATCATAACAACAAATTCATTGCCAAGTGACGGCAGCATATTCTTTAACGCATGCGGTAAAATAAACAGCCGCATAATATTGAATTTTGTAAAACCAAGAGATAAGGCGGCTTCGGTTTGCCCTTTGTCAATGGATAAAATTCCTCCGCGGATAATTTCACAAATATATGCGGCACTATTAAGCGCCAGCGCAATAATTCCACAGCTCAGCCGATTCATCTTTACGTCAAAAACCATTATATCGGGAAAATGAATCCCCGCCAGAGGAAGTCCGTAATATACCATTGCAATTTGCACCAGTACTGGTGTTCCTCTGATAAATTCGACGTAAACATTGGCCAGCCACCGTAAAGGCTTGTTGTCTCCCACCCTGATTATTGCCAGCCACAAGCCCATAAAAAAGCCCAGGATTATTGCTGCAAAGGAGACAATAATCGTAATTTTTGTCCCTAATATAAGATAGCTCTTATACTGAATCGCCAATTCTAAAATATGCTTCATCCTCCTTTACTGCAATGATTCATACACTTGATGACTTATGATCACCATGCCGGATTGTCTTATAATAGGCTTCCCGGTAAAGATTATCCACCTCCGCAGCTTCCTTGCCCGCCAGCTCTTGCTGCTTTTTCATCCTGTTCATAACCCGTTTGAATTCTTCAATAACTTCCGCTTCATTAAAAGTAACTATTTTTTTGTTTTCCACTACAATTCGTCCATTAATGATGACATCACGGACCGATTGCCCGTTTTCACAAAAAACCAATTGATTCACATAATTATTGGCCGGCAAAAACCGCTCATTATTGGTATCAATAATGACAATATCGGCTTTTTGTCCCACCTGGATAGACCCGATCTTATTTTGCATGCAGGCACATTCCGCACCGTTATATGTTGCCATACGGATTGCCTCCTGTGCCCCAATCCAGTTTTCATAATCAGGCGTCTGGATTTTCTGTAATAGGGCCGACAGTTTTAGCGATTCAAACATATTTAATGAATCACTGCAACTTGTATTGTCAGTACCTAACCCGACTGTAATTCCCTCCCTGAGCAGTCTCCCCACCGGTGCGATACCGCTGCCGAGTTTTAGATTGGAAGCCGGGTTATGCACCGTTTTGCAACCACTTTGCTTCATCAGTTGAATATCCTCATCGGTAACCCAGACAGAATGAATAGCCAGTAAATTGGGGTACAGCAAATCATTCTCGTTCATCCACTCAACAAGGCTTTTTCCAAAAAACAACTGTCCGGTTTCCTTTTGCACTCTGGTTTCCAATACATGCGACACCACGGGCAAATGATATTTTTCCGCTAAATCCCGCATCCCTTTCATTAGCGGCACAGTGCATCTTTGTGGTCCTGAAGGCGCTAAAACACAGCGCTGCACAGCATCAGGAACATTATATTGCCTAATTAACCCTTCCAGATATTGAAGAATCTCTCTTTCAGGCGGCATTGCTCCAGCCCGCAGCCTTGTCTTCAGGTTATCGTTCATCAGTTCATCCAAATAGGGAATCGTTTCATACGCCGGCTTATTAATGATATTGACACTAACATCCGCGCGCAAACCGGCTTTTTTATAAGCTTTCATGATCATGCTGTAATGCTGCGGGCTGAAGGTAGGACAATGTACAAGATCATCTATAATCATTGTTGTCCCGGTCTTTAAAATCTCAATGCAGCTAAACAAGGCTTTAATATACACATCGTCCGGTGTTTCCACCCTGCCCGTGAAGTATGGTTTGGTATACAGCATCCACATTTCCAGCGGAAGATTATCAAACAGGCCTTTGACAAAATGACAATGCGTATGAATATGCGCATTGATCAGACCGGGAATAATCAAACAATCTGTGGCATCAATTACCTTATCAAAAGACTGTTCCGGCGGGCACCAGCCGGACAATTCCTCAATATAGTCATCATTGATGATTAAATTACCCCGGATAAAGGAAGATTTCGTTGCATTAAACTGATGCAAATACCCGTTCTTGATTAAACAGCGCACACTATCCCTTCTCTCTCCATTCAGATTGAAAAAAGCAGTGCTCCAATCTTTCCATCGGAGCACTGAATCCACACCTTGCACATTCGGTGTTATTTCTTATTGGAAATAAGCATTTTCGCGGCAGTTTCGCTATACTGATCCCGCCATTGTTCAATTTTTCCATCCGCTTTTACCTTGGCTACCACCCCATTGATCAATGCGCCTAAATCATCGCCGCCTTTTTTATAGGCAACCGAATAGCCTTTGGCATAGGATCCGGTCAGTACTGCGTCACTAAACGCAAGATTGGGATAGGCGGCAATATATTGCTGTCCAACTGATTTTTCCACGACAATCCCGGCAACATGGCCCGCCTGTAGTTCCAGGATGGATGTAGGCAAGTTTGGTGATGAAAATAGCTGCACATCTTGAATAAAATCATTGGCAAATTTTTCTTGAATAGAACCGGTATTGGCAGCAACCGGTTTACCGTAAAAAGACTCCAAAGTAGCTAGATTGCTCATGTTTTCTTTTTTTACAATCATTTTATCTTCACAAAGGATATACATATCCGAAAAATCAACAATCTTCTTTCTTTCTTCAGTCGGTGTAATTGCGTCAATACCAATATCAATCATATCGGTGGACAAAGAAGAAAGCAGCGCTTTAAACAGCATGGGTTCAAACCTGGCTTCTACTCCTATTTCCTCAGCAATAGCCTTGCCTAATTCAATGTCAATGCCTATCGGGCTTTTATTGTCTGAAGTAGTATCAATAAAAGAAAATGGCGCATAGGAGGAATCGCAGCCTATTGTCAAATAGCCTTTATCCTTAATTGCCTGGATAGATTTTCCCACGGTATAACCCGATTTCGTTGTTTTGCCTCCATCGGCAGGCGTTTCCTGCTTTGTTGCGGTCGATCCGCAGCCGGTTAAGCCGGCGGCGATTCCGGTAAGCAAAGCTGCGGTAATCAAGATTTTGAATAATCGTTTCATGAATAATCCTCTCCCTCATTTAGTCTAGATAAGATGAATAACGTAATACAGAAATTGCCTGATAATCAATTGAGCACCCTGGACAGAAATTCTCTGGTTCTTTCATTTTGCGGGTTGGAGAATATCTCATGAGCAGTTCCCTCTTCCACAATATATCCCTTATCCATAAAAATCACCCGATCGGCGACATCCTTCGCAAAGGCCATTTCATGCGTCACAATAATCATCGTCATTCCGTCCTGCGCCAGTTTGCGCATAACTGCCAATACATCACCAACGAGTTCCGGATCCAGAGCAGAAGTCGGTTCATCAAACAGCATGATTTTTGGTTCCATTGCCAAAGCCCGGGCAATAGCAACTCTTTGCTGCTGCCCGCCGGATAACTGCCGGGGATAAGCATCGATTTTATTCTCCATGCCAACATCAGTCAGTACTTTCATTGCAATTTCTTTAGCTGCTTTCGCACTAAAGTTTTTATTTTTTATGGGCGCAATAGATACATTATTCAGAACCGTATACAAAGGAAATAAATTGAAATTTTGAAACACCATACCAATCTCTTTTCTGATCAGCCTAATGTCTACCTGAGGTTCCATAATGTTTTGCCCTAAATAGATGATTTCACCCTGTTGCGGGACTTCCAATAGATTCAGGCAGCGTAAAAAAGTACTCTTTCCTGAACCTGACGGTCCGATAATGCAAACGACCTCTCCTTCCGAAATCTTCATGCTTACATCTTTCAAAACTTGTAAGTCCCCATAGCTTTTTGCTAAATGACAAACCTGCAACATCTAATCACCTCCGTAAAGTATAGTCAAATGCCTGATAGCTGCCGCCGTCCTGTTCAACGGCCGGAGGCAATGCATTGCATTGTTTCACAAAAAACCTGCAGCCCCTTTTCCACATCCGTCCAGCGTGTATCTTCCTCGCGCGAATGGCTGATCCCGTTTCGCGAAGGCACAAATAACATTCCACACGAGGTAATACCAGCCATAATTTTAGCGTCATGCCCCGCCCAACTGGGCATTTTGCACACTGCCATGTCTAATTTGTGCGCAGCTTTCTCAAATTCCTTAATCATGGTCGGCGCTAAACTAACAGCAGGAGTCGTACTACGCCTGGTTATGGCTCCTTTAACACCATATTGCTTTTCAATCCCCTGCAGTAAACTAATAATATTCTGATAGACCCTTTCCATAACCGCATCCTGTGAAGCCCGCGTTTCCACTGCCAGCTCGACTTGCCCGGGAATTACATTTACCGCTCCGGGAGCGACACAGCAGGTACCTGCTGTGGATACATACAGACCTTGTGAATCCAGGGCATTTTGATATATTTCCTGGACCAGCCTGCCTGCTGCGACAAGTGCATCCTTGCGCCTGTCCATGCGGGTAGTTCCTGCATGATTGGCATGCCCCTGAAGCGTTATCCACAGCCGATCAATCCCGACAATATCAGTGACCACCGCCCAAGGTTGCCCAGAAATATCCAGCTCACTGCCTTGCTCAACATGCAATTCCAAAAATGCGTGAATGTCCTCTGTTGCTATCCTCGCTGCGCCGGCGGCAGCAATATCCAGCTGCTGCGCGCTAAGATATTGCTGGAGCGTCTTGCCTGATCGGTCTTTTAACTGCACCAGTTTCTCCAACGGCATCTCGCCGGCCATTACCCTGCTCCCGAGACACCCCACACCAAATAGTGTTCCTTCTTCTTCCACTGTTGCCACTATTTTAACTGTACGCAACGGTTTAAAACCGTTTACCCGCCAACTCCGAATACATTCAATTGCACCAATAATGCCCAGAGCACCATCTAAACTGCCGCCTTCCGGAACAGTATCCAAATGCGAGCCTGTCATCAGATACGGCAGTGACTGGTTTTGGCCCCGGCAGGTGCCAATTAAGTTTCCAAATGCATCCCGCTCCACAGTCATTCCCGCAGCCTGCATCAGACCGGAAACAAAATCCTGTGCTTGCTGCCAGGCTTCGGAATACGATAACCTGCTTGTCCCGCCATCAGGCGTTTGCCCTAGCTCAGCCAGTTTTTTGATATGCGCTTGTACTGCCAAAATATCAATGCCTTGCATCCTCATCACCTAATTTCTGATTTCATCCTTCCGCCACTTTCATCAAATGCTAATCTCCTGAAAGCAGCCGGTTGCCTATTAACTTGCGGGATAAAAAAATCGGTTTATCATAAACTTGTACAGCTTGATTAAAAAAAGCAATAGTAAAACCAAAACAATCCGCAATCAGTGCTTGTGTCGACTGGATAATGGGATCCCGGCAGATAGCGTCCAGTAATACCTGCTGATTAACAAAAGGATTTGCCACAATGGTTTTGCTAACTGAAAAACCACGCTTTTCCCAGCGCAGAGTTGCTTCGCCCACTTGTCCCGGCATTGGCACAAGGACGGCCAATTTATCACCTTGCTTCAAAATGCCGGCGACCTCACTTGCCAGAACCTGATTGGGAATAATTACGGACAGTTGCGGGTGCTGACAGGAAAATTCTCCGGTACAGGCAACCACAGCCTGTTTTGCACCGTTTTCCACAGCCTTATTCAAAGCCTGTTCAATATAGTGCTGAATTTTAGCATGCGCCACATAACTGACCCGGCCATTGCGCAGTTTGGTGATTAACCCGGCTTCACCGGCCTTAGGAGCCAATCCGGCAATTTGGGCCATTGACAAATTATCCAAGGCGCCTATATCAAGAAACCGGAAATCAGTTCCGCAGGTATTCTCAAAATCACCGGTAAGATCCCGCCGGGGAGACTGTCCGATAGAAATCAGTGCGACTATTTTTTCTTCCATTTGATGCCCTTCCACATTTGAATAATCAACGGATTTTTTTATTTGCTCACGGTAACCAATTGACCCCAGCCTGCGTCTTCAGCAGCAACGATGCCATTTCGCATAACAACTCGGCCACGCACGATCGTCATTGTCGGTAAACCGTAAAGCAACAGACCGTCATATAATCTTGCCGTATCGGCCGAGCGAGAATACCCTTTCTGTCTGTCGACAACAAAGGCCCGTTCTAAATCAACCATAACAAAATCGGCGTCTGCCCCGATCCGGATTGCGCCTTTCTGCGGATATAACCCATAAGTTTTCGCCGGATTAGTGCAAATTAGTTCAATGATTCTTTTTAAGGTTATTTTTCCTGACTTCATGGCGTTTAACAGTAAAGGCAGTCTAAGATCTATTCCGGGGAAACCAGCCGGAGCCGTAAAAATATCTTGATAGCCAATTTCCTTTTCACTTGGCAAAAACGGACCGTGGTCACTGCCAATCAGATCAACTGTGCCGTCTTGAACATATCTCCATAAATCGTCAACAATTTCTTGTTTCCGTAACGGCGGATTACATTTTGCAAACGGGCCCAGTTTCTCTAGCGCGCTTTCATTTGCCAATAAATAGTGCGGACAGGTTTCCAGATATACTTCCTGCCCCCGTTGCTTGGCCTTTTTAACAAGTTCGGCGGCAGCCCCCGTAGAGATGTGGCAAAGCTGCACACGTGTACCCGTTTCTGCTGCAATACACAGGACCTTAGCCACCGCTTCAACTTCGGAAATTGGTGGCCGGGATTCGGCATGATGAATTCCGGTCACTTTTCCGGCTTTTCGCAGTTTTTTGATTTGCTCAGCAATAATATCATCGTTTTCCGCATGGATCGCCAGTATTTTACCGGTTTTGGCAATTGCACAAAATCCTTCATATATTTTGGCATCATTGGCCATTGTCAGACCGGCAAACTCTTCCTCCCGTCCCTCGGGAGGCTTGTGAAAAAAGGTTTTAAAGGCAATCATTTCTTCCCGGGAAATCCGGGGAATTTCCTCCAGTTTATCAGCGCCGGCGGCGCCAAAAAAGGCGAAATCGACCACTGACTGTTGGCTGGCGACCGCAATTCTGCGCTTCAGCAACTCCGGCGAGTATGGCGGCGGCATAGAGATCGGGTGTTCACATATTGTTGTTACCCCACCTGCAGCCGCTGCCATAGTTCCTGTTTGGAATGTCTCCCGTTCCGTTTTCCCAGGATCACGAAAATGAACATGGGGATCAATACCGCCAGGCAAAAGATGCTGTCCCTTCCCATCAATTACATTCCTTGCCGGGGGAAGATACCTATCTGCAGCAATTACCACAATTTTTCCATCTTTTACGGCTACACCGGAATGAATTATTCCGCCTTCGCTATAAAGATTTACATTTTCTATTACTAAATCTGCAATAGTCAAAGCTGTGCCTCCTTCGCTTCAAGTAAAACAACAGTATCATTCAAACACGGCAAAAAGGCGCTTTAAAGTTAGATTCTCTTTAAAAGCGCCTTTGCTTTGTAAGCTATTCTGTTGTGTTTTAGTATATTCCTTTCTAGTTATGGTGTCAAATGTTATAATGTCATATATATTATGATATTAATTCATATCATAACTTGATTTTAGGAGCTTAATTTTTATGGGGGGAGAATATGAACAGCAAAGAATTGCACTATGTGGTAACCATAGCGGAAGAACGAAGCATAACCAACGCCGCCAATAAACTGTTTGTGTCTCAGTCAACACTGAGCCATTCTTTGGCCAAACTTGAGGAGCGTCTTGGCATTCCCTTATTTGATCGTTCCACTATTCCTTTAAAGCCGACTCTTGCCGGTGAGCTATTTGTAAACACAGCTAATAAAATATTTCAGTTGGACAGAGAGCTGCAGCAGCAAATTCAGGATGTTGCCAACTTTAAGCATGGTTCTTTTACCATCGGCGTGACCCACCTTGCCGAACGGTCTTATCTGCCATTGGTTTTACCCCGTTTTTACAAAAAGTATCCCGGTATATCAATTATTCTTAAAGTGGCCGGTTTAAATCAACTGGAAACAATGCTGCTTAAAAACATGGTGGATTTCGCCATTATCATCCCCCTTGATAATCCCAGCATTGAATATAAACCTATTTTTACTATGAACGTGCTGATTGCCATGCCGCTAAGCCATCCCCTGGCCAAAAAACATTCGCAAACCGGAAGCAATTATCCCGAAATCGATTTAACAGAGTTAAAAAATGAAGATTTTATCCTTTTGCCACAAGGAAGGAAGCTGCGTGAAACAATTCTTACAGCCTGTAAAGCCGCCGGCTTTTCTCCCAAAATTTCTCTTGAAGTTTCTAACCTGGATACTGCGCATGCGTTAGTTGCTGAAGGATATGGCGTAACATTTATAATGGATATTATTACACGTAATGATCCTAAAAAAGATAAAATTGCCTATTTCAAAATTAAAAACACCCGAATTCAACAAACTTTTTGTTTGGGGTACTTGAAAAAAAAGTATCTGCCAAAAGCCATTGACGAATTTCTTTATCCGCAAGATATACAGGTATGACAAGAAGTTCTTTCATACTGTTCTCCTCCCCCTGAAACCGTCTGCTGCTATCGCTTATTCTCCATTCCAACATTTTTCCAAAGATCAAAGTATATAATGAAACCGCAATGAATCGCAGGAAAAAGGAGGATGGTTGCGATAAGCAAGCTTTTGAAAGTCATTTTGATTTGTCTGGTTGCACTTGGCGGTTCAACAGGCGCTTCGGCGCAGGGCGGCTTTGGACCGCCGGGACTCGGCAATCTTCCGCCCCAGGGTCAGTCAGCTCCGCCGCAGGGTAAGCCGGTCCAGCCGCAGGAGCGCCTAAAGGCGGCGCTGGGAATCTTAGTCATCGATAATGTCATTTCCCGGGACCAGGCAGTCAGGGTATTGGAGTATTTCAATAAACCAGAAGCCGCTTCGCCGGTAAAGAAGGTATTGTCCCTGTTGGTCAGCGACCATGTGATTACCAAGGAGCAAGCCTCAAAAATCAAAAAGGCGCTTGAGCAAAGTGGCTTCCAGGGGCCGCCTGCTAACGGCGGCAGTATAACAACGGCAAGCGCTGTTTATACCCAGAACGGCAAAACTGCGGTAAAGACCGGTCAGACCATCATAGCGGCCAAAGACAACCAATCGGCGGTTAAGGTATCAAACGGGGGCAGCCTGACCTTAAGCAAATCGGCAATAACTACCAGCGGTTCCTCTTCCTCGGATGATGACAGCAACTTTTACGGACTGAACGCCGCGGTGCTGGCTGAGTCCTTCAGTACAATAAAGATCGCCGACAGCACCATTCGTACCAGCGGCAACGGAGCCAATGCCGTCTTTGCCACCGGCTTTGGCTCCGTCATCCATGTGGACAAGGTTAAAATTGAAACAACAGCCGACTCCTCCCGCGGACTGGATGCTACCTTAAAAGGCACGGTAACTGCTGATCATGTTGAAATCAGCACTGCCGGAACCCACAGTGCGGCGATCGCCACCGACCGCGGCAATGGCACAGTCACAGTGACCGGCGGGACAATGCGCACAACCGGCATTGACTCTCCCGGCATCTATTCGACCGGAGACATTACCGTAACCGGTGCTGCGCTTACCGCAACCGGCTCGGAAGCGGCGGTGGTAGAGGGAAAAAACTCGATTACCCTGCAAAACACCACGCTGTCGGGAGCAAAAAAGCGCGGAGTCATGATGTACCAGAGCTTCTCAGGTGACGCCGAGGTGGGCCTTGCCCACTTCACAATGGAAGGCGGTTCACTGACAGCGCACAGCGGCCCGTTATTCTATATTACCAATACTGAAGCAACAATCAGCCTGACCGGAGCCGATTTAACCAGTCAATCAGGAATATTGCTGGAAGCAGGGGCAGGCAACTGGGGTACAGCGGGGCAAAACGGAGCAGGTGTTGAGCTCAGCGGAAACAGGCAGATTCTGAAAGGAAATATTATCTGCGACAACAGCAGTACAGTAAAGGTACTGCTGAACAATCATACTACGCTGAACGGGGCCGTCAATCAGGACAATACCGCCCGGAAAGCGGCGTTAAGCCTGGACAGCAGCAGCAACTGGCAGGTGACCGGTACTTCGTACATCACCAGTCTGAGCAATGAAGATCAAACCCTGTCGAATATTAGGGACAATGGCTTTACCATCTACTATGACGCCAAGGACAGCAGCAACGACTGGCTGGCCGGCCAAACCTATATTCTGCAGGACGGCGGTAAACTGACGCCAATGAACTAAGCGAGCATACCCTTTGTCTTAAGGCCTGGACGAGCAGTTCGTCCAGGCCTTTTGCAAAGAACAAAAAGACCGTCGGCTCTGTAAACAGCCAGGCTGGCGGCGCACATAGTCCGAATGGTTATCTTGTATTGTTCTTTAAAGCAGCGATACCGTTTGGGAACGCTCATTCCACCAATGACCGCCAGTTGATCGATTCCGGGCGCCTTTTCCAAGAGTACTCATCATGGATATTGCGCCGATGAGGGCCAGAATCTCCACAATTTTACTTTCATAATACATAGAGGAAAGTTTTTCTTTGCGCGTTTTTTCATGACCGGTATATCCGGTTGCTGTCCAGCCAATCATGCAGCCGTTCGAACAACAGGCCCGCACCAAACCAGGCCGGCGCATAATCCAGACGAATCAAGCCATGAATATGAAAGACAGCAGCGGAATAATCCCAGGGGGCGGCGCCAATTGCGCTGCGCAGCATCCAGCCGCTGAGATACTCTACAGTAAAGCAGAGCAGCATCCAAACGCCCCCGCGGGCCCCTAGCGGCCAAAGCCTGATTGCATCATGCAACGGCTCAAACAATACCGCCGCCAGCCCATAGATAGGAAACATCCACAAATACGTCTGCGCCGTCAGCCGGATATCTCCGCTCAGCAACGATCCTAATCCCGTCCAGACAATTTCCAGACACCAGCCTATCAATCCGTATATAATCACGCGTCTCATAGGAATAGTGTAAACTGATCAGCCGTATTTATTCACTGTCGAGGATTCCCTTTTGCCGATTTGCCGGCCTGACGCTTTAGCAGCGCCGGGCAGCCGCCCGCGGACAGAGCGACATCCTCGCTTTTGCCGCGGATTGCGATTAGCTGGATGCTTTTAGTTTGTAACCGATATACAGGCACAACAGCCACGCGGGAGCAATATACAAGGAAAAGCGTAAATCAGGCATAAACGCCATAATGGCAACAATTCCGGCTAAAATTAAGAAGCGATTGGGTATAACGGCATCTTAAATACCACCGATGTCATCAAAATAATCATAAAGCCGGCTTAGCACTTGAACTTTGCAGCGAAGGTTCCGCACCAATTAACGGCTGTTGCGCAGCGTTCGTTTCTTCAGCTTCCGCCGGTCCTGGCAATGTTTTTCTCTCGAATGTTTCCGCAGCCACTTCCAATTTTTTCAGTTTTGAAATCCGGAAAAGTTCTATGTTCCTGACGCTGGCGGCAGAAGTCTGTCAGATCCCAGCATTAAATGTTAGTTCTTCCGGTTCCGCCAGCCGTGTGCTCTTACGGCCTCCCTCGTTCACATAATCTACTGTTAAGCAGGACTTTATTGCCGATGGGACAGGGGTAGCAGCCAATGCAATTGACTATGTCATGCTATTCAACATTTTTGCATCATATTGACCCAAATCAAATACTGACTGAAGCATATCGCATTCTGAGAGCTGGTGGCCGGGCAGGCCTTATCCATTGGACCTATGATCCCAAGACGCCGCGGGGACCTGGCATGGACATCCGCCCGAAACCGGAAGAAATGATAAACTGGGCATTACAGGCAGGTTTCCAGCTGGAAAAAGAAGAAGTAATTGATTTGCCGCCTTATCATTACGGCTTTGTGGCGTATAAGCGTTAAATAGTTCAATTACAGCCAATAGCAAGTGGGAAAAACTACACCACCAAGGCGATTTGAAAAGTCAACTTTATCCCTACACATGCGCTTGGATTCGTCGTGTGCTCAATTCCCGAACCCAGCAGCCATCGTAACTGACATACAGAAAGGCGTTCCCATCGTATGTAAGACGCCTGCCTCCCCATTGACAGTAAAGACTAGAGGAATAGGCTCCATCGTTTGCTGCGTCAAGTCGCACACAATCAGCACCCGCCCTGCCGGCAGGGATTTTTCCCCGGACACAAATACCAAGGTTCCTTGCCTTAGCCGAATAGGCGGCTCGATGGACGGCACGTTTGCGTATGATTTAACAAACGCTGCCAGTGATAAAGGAGGATAAAAATGGCTAATTTATTTCCTGAACTGATTACCAACCTTCCTAAAGCAGATTTACCCTTTGCAAATTATCAAGCATACATTTCTCAAGGGGAAAAGCATCAAATTATTTTCATGCAATTTGATGAAGATATAGACATTCCTGAACATTCTCATGAAAGTCAATGGGGAGTAGTACTCGAAGGTAAGATAGAGTTAATTATCGATGGTGTGAAAAACACTTATACCAAAGGAGATAGTTACTCTATTGGGAAAGGTATTAATCATTCCGGTAAAATATTTGCCGGTTATGCCGATATAACTTTTTTTAATCAAAAAGACCGATATAGCACAAAATAATCAGGATGCCTTTGTTCCGAACGCTTGCATATCTTGTGCCGATGGGTATAATAAAAAAAGACTGACATGTTGGTAGCACGCCAGCCCCCACAGGCTGTCTAACCGGAAAATGTTAGGCCAATTCGTGCGTTATTAAGACTAACGCCGCTTTTGAAATGAACCCCTTTTATTAGACAAAAACCTGTCTGATAAAAGGGGTTTTTCTATGCTTAAAAAGATGTACAGTACGGAATTAAAATTAGAGATTGTTCAAAATATCTACAAGGACAACTCTTTCCTTAATGAATATAAGCAACTAACTGCTATGGTTCAGTTCTTCCGTGTAGGATTTCAGAAAACTTAGCGGCTGTGCCCGGTAAAGTCTTCTGGGTTCCCAGTGTACTAAGTTGTGTATTTAAAGAAAAAAAGCAATGGATAGATTGCCGTCACTGCCAGAATAGACGATAATTCAGGTAAAACTGGACTTCCCGGTCCACTAATGCCAAGCAATCATTTTTCATTGCAGAGTAAACGCTCCAGACTGGCCACAGCACTCCCCAGCTTCGCAATGTCTACACCCACAGGATATCCAGCGGCCAGGAAAAAATCGCCTTATGGGCTCAATACATCGTTTCCGGCTCCCCCAATCGACCATGAAACACCACTTCATTGACCGTTTAGAAAACGCCGTTTCCGCTGCGTTGTTGTGCGGTTGTTATAGTACAGTAACGACTGGGTGCTGGTGAACTTTACGTCTTATGCTCCGTTTGGGGAGCCGCCCACCGGACGCTTAGTTAGTAAATGCAATCCGGGCAACTCGGCAAGTGTCTTCGGACAGAAAACATTCTGTCGTGTCTGAGACTGCCACCATCGCCTCACCAACTCGTCCCACATACCCTATGCACCTCCCGCTCATCGTCAGCGGTTCCCCGCCGCCGTCACTCAAAAAGAGCGCGGGAGTAAACTTCCTATTACGCAATCATTCCGGCGCGGTACACCGTGTCACCCATAGGGGCGCGGCGAGAACGGAGCAAGCGCAGCCTTGACCGGTGTTATACCATGAAAAGACCGCAGCGGGACATTCTAACATAACTATTCCTATTCTATTTTCCCCTTGACTTTTTTAGTGAACCTTCATATATTATACGTATGAGTATGTATTCATATGTATAATATAACAAGTAAAAGGGGCCTGCTTATGCTGTCTATAGAAGTACCAAGACGCTTGTGCGCGCAATCCTGTGAACACCGGGACGTTGTCGCCGCCGCCAAAAAAGAAGCGCTCCCCGACACCGGAAGCGCTGCAAGTCGCCCAGATTTTCAAACTGCTGGCGGATGCAACCAGGGTAAAAATAGGGAAAACTGGCTTGGTATTTCCTGGATGACAGCCATGTAAACTCGTTACTGGTTCAGACGATTGCCCATATCCAACACAGATAGGAGTGAAAGCAAATGGCCTTTAAAAAACTATCA
Organism: Dendrosporobacter quercicolus; assembly: GCF_900104455.1. NCBI lineage: Bacteria > Bacillati > Bacillota > Negativicutes > Selenomonadales > Sporomusaceae > Dendrosporobacter > Dendrosporobacter quercicolus. The sequence continues at coordinate 6,077 of NZ_FNHB01000009.1, read as the reverse complement.
GGAAATAAGCCACCCAAGAAAACAGCCTGCCAGAGTGGCTGTTGTTCACCAGCGTCCGAACCATCCATCGATCCGAAACCGGCAGCGACGCTCGACTGCTGCCCGCCGCCAAGCCCGGCGGTCGCTACTGAACCGGGTTGCAGTTGTTGTTCAGAAGAGCCACCAGTCCGGCCGGTGGCTGAGCCTGAGCCGGCTTGCGAGTGTTGCACCGGTGCGGATGCAGTCTCCACCACCCCGGCGCTTGCGGCCTGCGACTGCTGCACTGACACGGTTCATCCGGTAGGCGCACAAACAACACCGTCTAAGGCTAGCACTCTGACCAGCACTTTTACGGTGGACGGCCTGGACTGCGCCGACTGTGCCGCCAAACTGGAAAAGGGGATCAATAAACTAACCGGCGTCATGGAGGCCAACGTTAATTTTGCCACCGCCAAGCTGAAAGTCATCTATGATCAAGTTGCGCTCCAGCCGGCTCAAATTGAAAAAGCGGTCAGTAGCTTTGGCTATCAGGCGGCCCTCATACCTGCAGCCGGCGATCCGGCCAGCCCCCAGCAATCGGTCTTTCAGATTGCCGGCCTGGATTGCGGCGACTGCGCCGCTAAGCTGGAAAAACGCGTTGCCGCCCTAGCGGGCGTAGTGTCAGCCAAAGTGAATTTTGCCGCCGGCAAAATGACGATCGAGCATACCACCCCGGTTGCCGACATTCTGCAGGCAGTTAAACAAGCCGGCTATCAAGCCGAACGCCTTCCGGCCGGCCCGCGCCGGCCGGAAGCCAAAGCGGCGTGGTGGGCCAACCGGCGAACCCAGGCAACGCTGGTTTCCGGCGTCATCCTGGGTCTGGCCACAGTGCTGGAGTGGTTGAGCTACGGCGATACCGTACTCATTCCTCTGTATGTAGCCGCCGCCGTGATCGGTGGCTATAACGCGGCAAAAAGCGGGCTGTACGGCCTGCGCTCGCTTACTTTTGATATGAACTTCCTCATGACCGTGGCCGTGATTGGCGCGGCGGCCATTGGCGAGTGGAGTGAAGGCGCCACCGTTGCCTTTTTATTCTCCTTCGGCAATACTCTGCAGACCTATACCATGGATAAAACCCGTCAATCCATCCGGGCCTTGATGGAATTAGCCCCGCCCGAGGCCCTGGTGCGGCGGGACGGCGTGGAAGAGAAGCTACCGGTGGAAGAAATCGTGATTGGCGATATTATAATCGTCAAGCCGGGCGAACGGATTGCCATGGATGGCATCGTGAACAGCGGTCTGTCGGCCGTCAACCAGGCCACTATTACCGGCGAATCGCTGCCGGTGGAAAAGGCGACCGGAGATACGGTATATGCCGGAACGGTCAACGAGCACGGCGCTTTGGAAATCGAGGTCACCCAGATTGCCGCCAATTCGACTTTGGCCAAAATCATGCATTTGGTGGAAGAAGCCCAGGCCCAGAAAGCGCCGTCCCAGCAGTTTGTCGATATCTTCGCCAAGTACTATACCCCGGCTGTCTTACTTGTTGCCGCCGGCATTATGGTCCTGCCTTGGCTGCTGTTTCATCAGCCGTTTACGCCCTGGTTCTATAAAGGGCTTGTGCTGCTGGTTATCTCCTGCCCGTGCGCCCTGGTCATCTCTACACCGGTGTCCATTGTATCGGCTATCGGCAACTCCTCCCGCAACGGCGTACTCATCAAAGGCGGCGCTTATTTGGAACAAATGGGCGGCGTTCAGGCCATTGCCTTTGACAAGACCGGCACTCTGACCCATGGCCGCCCGGTAGTCACCGAGATAGTGCCGCTGGCTGAAAAAAATCAACAAGAGCTGTTGTCCCTGGCCGCTGCGGTGGAGAAGTGGTCCGAGCATCCGCTGGCTGTAGCCATTGTGGAAAAAGCAAAGCCGCTTCCCCTGCAGACGGCCACCAAATTCAAGGCTCTAGTGGGGCGCGGTGCGCAGGCTGATGTAAACGGGCAAACGGTCTTTGTCGGCAATCGCCGGTTGTTTGAAGAACTGGGCCTGAGCCTGAAGCAAACGCAAGCTGCCATGGTTCAGTTAGAGGAGCAGGGAAAAACGGTCATGCTGATTGGCTCTGCCCAGACCCTCTGGGGCTTGATCGCGGTGGCGGATACCCTGCGCGACAACAGCAAAGACGCCATTCGCAAATTGCGGCAGGCCGGGATGAAACACATTGCCATGCTGACCGGGGACAACAGTCGGGTAGCCTCTTCCATCGCCAAAACCCTTACTCTCGATGCCTATTACAGTGATTTATTGCCCCAGGACAAAGTGGCTACCGTGCAAAGGCTGACCCAAGAGTACGGCACGGTTGTCATGGTCGGGGACGGCGTCAATGACGCCCCGGCGCTGGCCGCCGCCAATGTCGGCGTGGCTATGGGCGTAGCCGGTTCGGATACGGCCCTGGAGACGGCCGATATCGCTTTGATGGCCGATGATCTGGGCAAGCTGGCCTATGTCATCAACCTGAGCCGCAAGACGGTTGCCGTCATTAAGCAAAACATCGGTTTCTCCGTATTAATTAAAATACTCTTTGTTATATTGACCTTTTTCGGTTATGTCGATTTGTGGCTGGCCGTTCTGGCCGACATGGGGTCCTCCATTCTAGTCACGCTAAACGGCATGCGGCTTATGCAAAGAATACACTAAATCGGGGATATTAATGCGTAAATACAAAAAGGACTGACGTTCCCCCTCGTCAGTTCTTTTTTATTCTCAGTTTCCGGTAAGACCAGCATTCGGTGCGGCTAAAAGACCGTCTCCGTTCGGTCAGCCATTCTCACTGCGTCGGATATGCTCCATGCCATTCTGCAGCAGAACGGCGATATGATCATCATTGAGTGAATACCAGGCCAGCTTCCCTTCTTTACGATACTTTACTAAATGAGCGCCACGCAATAACCTCAGTTGTTGCGAGACGGCCGACTGCGCCATCTGCAGCACCGCTGCGATATCACATACGCATAGCTCTCGTTTGGATAGCGCCTGCAGTATTTTAAATCGGGTCATATCACCCAGTAGCCGGAACATCTCCGTTATTTGCCGCATTTCCCCTTCCGGTAGCATATCACTTTTGACCAGACAGACAGTCTGGGGATGTTCACACAATTGTTCACACATATCAGCTTCACAGGAATGTTTTTTCATCACACACCACCTGATGTTATAGTTAAATCAAATATAGCGGTTCTGATCTTTGCTGTCAAGATTGCCTCTCAGGCCCGCAGACTAGCAATTGAAATTACCCAAATAAATAGACTAATGAAAAAAGCCACCGGCATCACCGGCAGCCTCCCTGTAAAAACTCTACGACCGTACCCAACGCCATCAACCCGCCGATCAGCACGACCAGCCAGAACACCGACAGCAACAGGCTGTGGCCGGCGCAGTAGCGGACACTGTAACGGTCGTCCCGGCCCAGGGCGTGCCAGTAGCAAACCCACAGCGCGGCCTCCACTTGCCACCGCCTGGCCAGATAGTCCCGCATACCCCGCACCTGCCGCCCCAAACGGCGAAGCTCTAATCCGGGATGAAGCCGTAACAGGTCACCCGTGCCTGGTAGTATTTCAGGGCAGCCCGCGTCAGCTCTACCCGTATCCATTCCGAACCGTCCGGGCTGGTGACCAGCCGGCCGCAGAGAACCCTGCTGCTTTGCAGCTTCTTCCAGACCTGCTCAACAGTCAGCATCGTTACCGCCTACCGTTCCCCGGCGGGCATGGCGACGGCAGCGGGCAGGTCTTAATGAACAGGCTGCCCTCGTTTTCTTTCACTTCGATTTTAGCGCCGGGTAAAAAGCCAAGCTCCTGCAGCCATTTGCCCTGCAAGCGGATTAATGGCCGGGTCGCGCCGTTCTGATAGGTATAGTAGATGGTGAGGATGCGGGTACTCTTTCCCATAATCGTCATAATATTTTTCCCCCTGTGCCAGCCAGCGCCGGACCGGGCCCCCGGCCAACAGGGGGCCCGATTGCCGGCAACATGGCGGTGATGGGGGAAATTAAAAAGCGCATGCAAGGGTTTATCCCTACACATGCGCTTGGCTTCGTCGTGTGCTCCATTCCCGTACTCGGCAGCCGTCGCTAACCGGCTACAACAGAAAGGCGTTCCCATCGTATGTAAGACGCCTGCCTCTCCGTTGACAGTAAGAGTAACGAGGAATAGGCTCAATCGTCTGCTGCGTCAGTCGCACACAATCAGCATCCGCCCTGCCAACGGGGATTTTTTCCTGAATGCTTGCATATTCTTGGGCCGATGGGTATAATATAAGAAAAGGACTGACGTGCTCGACACACGCCAGCCCCCACAGGCTGTCTAACCGGGAAACGGTTAGCCCAGATTGAGATTATTTAGAAATAACCGCATCTTTGGCAGGGGCGGTTATTTCTGTTTTATGATGAGCACAACAAGTGTTGCGAATGCGACCATTAAGTACATTGCCTCAAATGCTGACACATCCACCACCCCCTTTCTTCAAAGGGTGTGGCCAACCGTTCTCCCCCGACAGCCTGTTACGCTAATTATAGCATATTTTTCCAGCAGAAAAGAGCATGGATTGCATATTTTGCAATCCATGGGTATAGTAAAAATAGGATTGACGTGCTCGACACACACCAGTCCTGCAGGCTGTTTAACCGGAACGGTTAGCCAAAATCGTTAGTGTTAAGAAATATCCGTATTGAGCAGGGCGGTTATTTCTTTTTGGTCGTGACCAATACCATGAGCGTGGCAAATGCAACCGCAAATGTCAATGCCAACCATAGGCACCATCCCTTTTTAACAAGGGTGTCGCTAACCGTCCCGTGCGCAGCCTATATAATACCATCCAGCTTGAATGAAATAAGGACATTTGATTTTCTTATTTGCATATTTTGCAATCAATGGGTATAATATAAGAAAAGGACTGACGTGTTGCAAGCACGCCAGCCCCACAGGCTGTCTAACCGGAAAACGGTTAGCCCGTATGTTACAGACTATTAAGAAATAGCCGCACACCTTGGGGAGGGGCGGTTATTTCTTTTTGGTCGTGACCAGTACCATGAGAGTGGCAAATGCAATTGCAAATGTCAATGCTTCATAGATACTCATCCTACCACCCCCTTCCTAAACAGGAAGGGGCTAACCGTCCCCCGAACAGCCTGTACCGTCAGTATAGCATATCTTGCCAAATGTGAGAAAAAAATTTTACTATATACCGACTTCATCAACTGCCAGCAGGTCGTGCACGGAGGACAGCGGTATTGCAAGCCAACGCTGCCGGTGGGGATTTTTTCCTGATGCTTGCATATTTTTGTGCCGATGGGTATAATATAAGAAAAGGACTGACGTGTTGCAAGCACGCCAGCCCCACAGGCTGTCTAACCGGAAAACGGTTAGCCCAAAACTGCGTTATTTAAGAAATAACCGCCGCTTTTGAGCAGGGGCGGTTATTTCTTTTTGGTTATGACTAATACCATAAGCGTGGCAAATGCAATCGCAAATGTCAATGCTTCGTAAGTCGTCATCATACCACCCCCTTCCTAAAAAGGAAGGGGCTAACCGTCCCCCGAGCAGCCTGTACCGTCAGTATAGCATATTTTGCCAAAACTGAGAAAGAAAAAAATTTTGGCTATGCGTGCCGCCTCCACTGGATGAGGGCGGCCTTTTTTATTTCCCGCCGCGCAGTTCGCGGCTCCCTTGCTGCCGGCAGGCCCGTCGCACGGAACACGGCGGCGCGGGTTTGGCCGCCGTGGCCGGTGCGCTTTCCTTACCGACGCCAGGGAGCAGGACCGGCTTACGCTGGGCGGCCGCGCGCCTTTGGCGGCAGCACAGGGTAAGCCGCTATGGGCAGACAGCGTGGCAGCGCCGGCTTTCCCCCTCCCGTTTGTTCGCCGGGAGGGGGTCAGGGGGGTGGGCCCGTCCCAGCGGAGCCGGGCCGTCTGCCGCCGCCGCCGTCTTGCTGCCTCTTAGCTGAGTGAAGGGCCCTGCCGCGGCCGCGTACCCCCCAATTTGTTCGGCCGCTCCTTAGCGGGGGGTTTGGGGGGTAGTCCTTCCCGCAGGGCGCCCGCAGTCCTCCCTTCCCCCCGGATTTCAATCGCGGCCCAC